>JAGVWM010000013.1 GCA_018304325.1 Candidatus Pacearchaeota archaeon | reverse complement strand
CAATTCTTCTAAATCTTTAATTTCCTTATGCTTTCCAATTATTAATAAATCAATATCTGATTTCTCATTGGTTGAAAAATTAGCATAACTTCCAAATATCACAAGAATTCCATCAGTTCTCAATTGAAGTTTATTAAATAAATCATTGAATTTTTTATATCTTTCAATAAACTTTATTTTTCTCTCAATTTCAATTAACTTGATTGTTTCTTTAATATTAGGATTTAATTTATTTAAATAATAATATTTATTCTTTCCTTCAATTGAAAATTTTAAAATATGGTCTTTTTCAAGTCTATTTAATATATTCGAAACTGTCTTTTGATTTATTTTCAACCTTTTAGAAATATCTCTTCCATATATTTTTTTACTATAATCAGCTAAAAAATTCTCTCTAAAAAATTCTCTAAAATTTCAAAAGATTTATTATTGAGTATCATATTATTCATATGAGTAATAAAGTATTTAAATGTTTCTCTTAAGAAAAATTTTATATGACTTGTGAAGAAATAGAACCTTCATCTGCTCAGTGTAATGGATATTATCATAAAAATATATTCTTTAATAACCAATTAAACTATAATTTTTTATGGTCTTTTATGAATGTCTCTAAGTTTTTATTTGATGGTCTTGAAAAATTAACTTCCATACCCAAATCGTCATAGAAAATTGCTTTTTCTGCATTGGTTAAAATGCCATCTTTATTAGTATCTAAGAGTCCATAAGGTTTAAACATTTTTTGATAATTTTGATTAGCTTCTTGCCAATGTGTGAAGTTCCATTCTCCAACTTGATATGATGCTAAAGAATATGCTCCAAGTAACACTACAGCAAAAGTTGATACTGAGTTTCTCCAAAATTTTGCCGGCTCTCCATCAAGGTCATTATTTTCCACACTATATAAAAAACCAACTACTGGCGCGTTATATACAATCCTACCGAGCACTTCATCCCAGTCAATTTCTCTTACTCTCCTAATTAACTTTTTTAAACCAGTCTTTATTCTGCTTTGATTTCGATTTTTTTCTTCTGTCATTTTTTCTCCATTATTTATTTACTTTATAGTAGTAATGAGTAAAATAGATATATTTAAATATTTGTGGTATTGTATAATACCATATGAGCCAGATAAAATCGCTAAAAGAACTTGGTCTTTCAGAAGGAGAAATAAAAGTTTATTCAGCAGTCTTAGAGTCTGGAATTTCTTCATTAAATAAAATTCAACAGAAAACAGGAATTGAAAGAAGAAATATCTATGATATTCTGAATAAACTTATAGAAAAGGGATTTATTAGTTATACTAGTGAGAAAGGAAAGAGAACATATCAGTGTACACATCCCAATAAAATTCTTGGAGCAATAGAAGAAAAAGAAAATTCTTTGAAAGAATTAAAGATGGAACTTCCAAAAATAACAGAACTTTTTAATGCAACTAAAATTCCAATAAGAGCAGAAGTTTTTAGAGGTAATGAATCGCTAAAAACTCTTTTAGAAGAGATGTTAAACTATAAAGAAAGTTATTGGATGGGAGGAAATAGTGGAGTTGAAAAAACTAACCTCAAAATTTGGTTTTCACACTGGATGAATAAGAGGATTGAAAAAAAGCATTGGATTTATGATTTAGCAGATTATGGAACTTCTTTAGAAAATCTAGGGCTAAATGAAAAAGAATTTGCAAGGCAATATTATAAAAAACAATTTCTTCCTAAAAACCTTAACTCACCATTAGTTATTGCTATCTTTGGGAATAAGGTTGCTCAAATTTTATGGAGTGATCAATCTTTCGCATTTGTTATAGAATCTAAAGAAATAAAAGATTCATTTATGAAATATTTTAATTATTTTTGGAAAAAAGAAAAGTACAATTTGAAAAATTTAAATTCTCTTCCGTCTTAATAAATTCCCTTCAACTCCAATTTTACCTAAATTTTTCTTCGTCGTAGAAGGTTCGCATTTGTTACAACAGTTATTGAAGATAAAGCCATTGCAATCTCAGCAATTACAGGGTGTAAAACTCCTGCTACTGCTAATGGTATAGCAACTACATTATAAGCAAAAGCCCAGAATAAATTCTGCTTTATTTTTCTAAAGGTCGCTTTGCTTAAATTAATGGCCTGAACTACACCAACAAGTGAACCTTTAGCTAATACTAAATCACCTGCTTCAATTGCAATATCTGTTCCAGTTCCCATTGCAATTCCAACATTACTTTGTTTTAAAGCAGGAGCATCATTAATTCCATCTCCAATAAAAGCAACCATTCCTTGTTTTTGTAACTCTTCAACTTTTTTAGCTTTATCTTCTGGTAAGACATTAGCAATTACCTCTTTTATACCAACTTCTCTGGCAATTGCTTTAGCAGTTCTCTCATTATCTCCAGTTATCATAACAGTCTTATATCCCTGAGCATTCAACAAACCAATAGCCTGAATAGAATCATCTTTTACAGCATCTGCAACTCCTATAATTCCAATAACTTTAGAATTTTCAACAACTATCATAGTAGTTTTACCATTACCTTCAAATTCATCAATCTTAGATTCAAAACCTTTCAATGAAATTTTTCTTTCCTTCATTAGTGTTTGATTACCAATTATAATGCTTTTATTTCCAATTTTACCTTCCACACCTCTTCCTCTTAGAATCTTAAAAGACTTAACTTCTTTGAATTTTTTAATTCCAGAATCTTGAGCTTTTGTTACAATTGCATGAGATAAAGGATGCTCACTTAGCTTTTCAACACTTGCAGCCATTTCTAAAAGATAACCTTCTTTAACTTTAGAATAAATATCACTGACTTCCGGCTTGCCTTTTGTTATAGTCCCTGTTTTATCAAAAACAATTATCTTAACTTCTTTCATTGTTTGAATAGCTTCCCCCTTTCTAATTAAAATTCCTCTTTTAGCTCCCATTCCACTCCCTACCATTAAAGCAGTCGGTGTTGCCAATCCTAAAGCACAAGGACAAGCTATAACTAAAACAGCAACTCCTACTCCTAAAGCCCTTGATAAATCTCCTGTAAAATACCACCAATTTATGAAGGTTAATAAAGCTAAAACAAGGATAGCTGGAACAAAAACACTTGTAATTTTATCTGCCATTCTTTGAATTGGAACTTTAGTCCCTTGTGCTTCTTCAACTAATTCAATAATATGGGCAAGGAAAGTATCTTTTCCAATTTTAGATACTTTAACATACAAAATACCATCTTGGTTAATAGTAGCCCCTATGACACTTGAACCTTTTATTTTATCAGTAGGAATACTTTCTCCTGTAATCATTGACTCATCAACTGCCGAGTCCCCATTTATTACAACACCATCTGTAGGTATTTTTTCTCCAGGTTTTATTATCATAATATCTCCTATTTTTAGTTGTTCAATTGAAATCTCATATTCATTTTTACCTCTTAAAATTTTAGCTTTTTTAGCCCCAAGTTCAAGAAGTTTTTTTATCTCTTTACTAGCTCTTCCTCTTGCAATAGCTTCAACATATTTTCCAGTTGTAAAAAAAGCCATAATCATTGCAGAAACTCCAGAATAATCCTGCATAATTCCAAAAATAGCCCCAATTCCTGTAAGGTAAGCTACAATTGTTC
This sequence comes from Candidatus Pacearchaeota archaeon, assembly GCA_018304325.1. Classification (GTDB taxonomy): domain Archaea; phylum Nanobdellota; class Nanobdellia; order Pacearchaeales; family GW2011-AR1; genus JACPLR01. The sequence goes on along the minus strand of JAGVWM010000013.1, from coordinate 6,302 downwards.
CTAAAGCAATCAAAGAATCCATATTAAAGTAAAATGTAAATAATCCTCTTAGTCCACTCTTTATAGTATCAAATCCAAAAATAAATACAACTGGAAAAGCAACTAATAAAAGGATTATAATCATTCCTTTATCACCAGCAAATTCTAAAAGACTTAATCCAAAAATTCTATCAAATAACATAACAATAGCTATAGGAATAGTAAAAATCCAGCTCCAGATCATTTTTTTCTTCCAGCTGTTAATCTCAATGTCTTCTATGCTTGTATGACTATGATCATGTTCTTGTTTGGAAACCTTTTTGAAAGGTTTATGATCATGTTCACTATGTTTACTATGCATATCTTCTTTCATTTTGTGATTGTATTTCATTTGTTTTTTTACTAATGTAAAGGAAAGGTGATGCTTCAGGAAATCCTGCTCTTTTAAAGGAGGGTGATGCTTCAGGGAACCATTGGTACCCTAAGCTATTCAACAGAGATTGCTTTATATCCTGCTCGTGCAACAGCTTTCTTAAGATCTTCTTCAGACACTTTTTCATCACACTCAATAATTCCTTTTTGAGTCATTAAACTTACATTTGCTTCTTTAACACCTGGAACTTTTTTCAAAGACTTCTCTATGTTTGAAGCACAGCTTGAACAATGCATTCCCTGTATTGTTATTTTCTTCTTAGCCATTTTTTATTTTTATTTAAGTTAGTATAATATTTTTTATTTATTAATTGCATATTTAGTTGTTTTAATATTGCAAGAATGATGTTTTAAACACTATGTCTCACATTTTTCTGCTTGTTTCTTAGTTTTATAAGCCAGCTTACAATCTTCACATTGGTAAGCTTTCTTGTTATTAAGTGTAACAACCTTTACCAAGTTTATCTTCTCCTCCTGTTATCATGAGTTAATTGTTTTATAAGCCAGATTATTAATAGCACTAAAGCAACAACAACTAATACCATAAATATCCATCCAAAAATAAATCCAGACCCATATCCATAAGCTCCAGACATCATTCCCCATCCGGGACATCCATAAGCTCCTGAATTTTGCTGAGCAGAAACTAAGCCTAAAGATAAAATACTAACTAACATTAATATTAATTTTTTCATTTTTCACCACCTCCTTTCATCACCCCATTAATATCTGTATCATTTCTTAAAATATGCACACAATAATTACTCATATGCCCGTCTATTATACCCATTAATTGTCCAATAGTTTCTTTATTCAAACTATAATAAATAAATTTCCCAGCTTTTTCAGTCTTAACAAAACCGCATCTTCTTAATCTTTGCAAATCATGACTTATATGTGTCTGATCCATATTTAACTCCTTAATAATCTCAGAAACATTCATCCTTCCACTCCTAAGCATATTTATTATTTTAAGTCGAGATTCACTTACTAAAGTCCCAAAAAATATTTTATAAGCTTCATAGAGTTCTTTCTCAGAAATTCCATGTTCTTTATGGTGATTTAAATTCATATGTTCATGTTTGTGAATTAATTTATTTTTATTCATTTTAAATTTTTATTTCGTTTTGGAAACCTTTTCGTTAAAAGGTTTATTTTTGTTTCATTTTAAATATTGTCCTTAAAGGAAGTTTCGTAAAAGAAACCATTAGTGTCTTTTACTCATATGAAAGATGCATACATATGACTATTTAAACTTTATGGAAGATAAATAAATTATAAATATGTGTGAAGTTTTATCCCAATATATTATAATTAAAAAAATACAATAATAAACTATTTATTTTTAAAGAAGATAATTAATCTTTATTATTTATCTTTAAAAGATTATGCAACCAGCACCAACCAATAAAGCTTTCTATAAGAGCAATCCATCCTATAATAAGTATAATCCAGTTTGCCCAAACAAAATTAAAATCAGGTGCCCAAGGTCCTAACCACCAGAAAGCCAGTGCAAATCTTAATATTCTGTCTAAATTACCTAAATTTTTCTTCACCATATTTTCTTTTTGGAAACCTTTTCTAAAGGTTTATTTTTACCTCCTTTCAAATTTTTATGTTTATCTTAATTAAAAAACTCTTTGAAATTTTTAGGAATATTTTTTAAAAATAATAATGCTAACGGCGCTCCCCAATTTGCACTTCTCTCAACAAAATCCCAAATAGGATCTCCAGAAATGGGCCTTATAAGAGCTGTTGCAAAAGCCCAGATAGTTGCATAAATAAGAACAGCTCTAATAGGTTTTACCAAAACAGAAATAGCTACTAAAACATCTATCATCCCTATAATCGGAAGTAAGAATATTGCTGTTGACTCTGAAAATCCAATAGAAGTAAAATAAGGAATCCAGCTTTGTTTAATCATAATAGCAAAGATACCATGACCTAAAAAAGTACCGAAAATAGCTATTCTTAATATCCACTCAACCTTTTTTTGTTTTTCCATTTTCAGATTATTTCTATAAAACTGTTATATGATAATTCAATACATATGTATTTATAAACATTATGGAACAGGAATATAATAAATACAGATAAAAAAAATACATTATTGTTAAAAAAGGAAAAGTAAGATTTATAGAAATCAACTCAATGTAAAGGAATTTATCCTTTTTGATACACTTTGTAATAAACAAGATTAATAATAAGTGCTTTAAAGTGAAGACCTTACTAAAAAAGAAAAAATCTTAGTTTTGTTTAACTTCAAAAGTTTTGTAAAAATTCTTTGGTTTAAATTGTGATGCCAAGACCATTTCATCAGTTCTTTTATAATCTTCTCTTAATTTGGCATCTTGTGCTCTAATCATTGCATCAGTATCAATCATTCTGGCTCGAATCTCGGCTTGTGATTTCCCCTGCATAGTATATAATCTTACTTCGGCTTCTCTTAATTCCGCTTCTCGTGCTCTAATCATTGCATCAGTATCTATCATCAGGTTTGTCATGTTTTTAATAAATAATGTATATATTTAAATCTTTCGCTTTGTTGTCTTTTGTTAGTAGTTATTATCTTCGCTCTCGAAATCGTAATGTTAAAGTTACATATAATATAATATAAGTAACTATAAGATGGCACAAAAAGAAAAGATAAAAAAAGCACTTTTTGAATCAAATCCTTGGTGGAGAAAAAAACTAGAAATAAATTACAAGGATAGAGAGATTTATCAAAAATTACAAAAATACATTGAGGCAAAACAAATAATAGCTCTAACAGGATTAAGGAGAGTTGGAAAGACAACAATAATGTTAAAGATAATTGAGGAAAAGATTGACTCTGGATTTGCTCCAGATAATATTATTTATTTTAGTTTTGATACTTTCAGAGATTTAGACCTCTCTGAATTAATTGAAGTATATTCAAAAGAATATGATAAAAATATAGAAGATTCTAAGTATATTTTTCTGTTAGACGAAATTCAAAAAATAGATAATTGGGAAGAACAAGTAAAAAGATTATACGATTTTCATGAAAACATTAAGATTATAATTTCTGGTTCAGAATCTCTATTTGTTCGGAAGAAATCTAAGGAAAGTTTGGCAGGGAGAATGTTTGAATTTAAAATAGAATCTCTATCATTTAAAGAATTCCTATCATTTAAAGGTCTAAAATCAAAGCCTCTCGGGCTTTATGAGAAAGAATTAGCAAAGGCGTTTGAAGATTTTATGTTTTCTGGAGGATTTCCGGAATTAGTAAATATGAAAGATAAGGACTTTATCAAGAATTATATAAGAGAAACAGTTGTTGAAAAAGTGCTATTTAGAGATATACCTCTTATCTATCCAATAAGAGATGTCTCTATTTTGGAATCTATATTTAAGATAATCTCTGGCAATCCTGGTCAAATAATTGAAATAAATAAGCTCGCTTCTGAAGTCGGGTTGTCTAGAAGGGTTGTTTCTCTATATTTAGGTTATCTTGAAAATTCATATTTAATAAAAAGAATATTTAATTTCTCAAGAAACCAAAGAAAGAGTGCAAAGAAATTAAAAAAATATTATCCAACTATCCCCGCTTTAGGATTTATTTATGGAAATGAAGATGTTAACCCAAAAATATTTGAGAATATACTGGTTTTACAAACAGGAACTAACTTTTTCTGGAGAGATGCCTATAAAAATGAAGTTGATATTGTTTTAGATGAAGAAAAGAAAATAGTCCCTATAGAGATTAAATATGGTGAAATAAAGGACATAAAAGGTCTACTTAAATTTATGGAACTATTCGATATTAAAAAAAGGTTTCGTTATTTCAAAAGAAGAGGAAAAAGAACTGAAAGTAGATAACAAAAAGATTTTAGTAATTCCTGCATGGAAATGGCTTCTTGAAGAAAAATAATTATTAAAAAGTATATCTAAAAGGATATACTTTGTGTAAAAGGATATACTTTGTAATAAGTAAGATTTTTAATTAAATGAATCCCATTCAGTGATGTGTGATTGTCTAGCTTCTTCAATTGCTTTTTTGTATGATTCACATTCATCTTTAGAATAACCAGATAATCTTCTTTTCTCATTATTTTCTTTTAAATCAACTAAACTCTTAGTAGATGTAATTTCTTTGTCTGGAACACGAATCAAATCTCCAGAAGGTTTAGAGTTAGATAAAATTTCATAATAGGCTGTTGTCCCTTGACTTGCAAGAACTAAATTACCAATTGTTTTCCCATTATAATTCCCTTCCACATAATTCTTTATATTGCTTTTTTCCACAAAAAATTCTGGAATCCCTCTGAAATGTCTAAATATTTGTTTGTCCTCTTTTACTGCTCCAACAATAACTGTAGCAACATCATTAAATTGGTATTTTTCATCATCAGATTGCGCGCTTAATGCGTTCTTTTCAAATTTATCTAAGGTGTTTAAATTAAACCCCTCTTTAACAAAAATAAAAACATAATAATATTGTTCTCCAATAATATCCTCTGCTTGAATATAACCTATAGAAGTCCAATTAAACGGAGGGTTATTTCTATGCACTTGTTCTGATGCAACAGATTGAGCTAAACTAACTGGAATTTGTGTTAGTTGAACATCATCCAATTCACAAGAATTTTTGGAAATGTTGGGAAGATAGAATACAGCACCGATAACAATTCCTGAAATTATCAAAAATCCGATAATTATTAATAACCATTTCATTACTGAAATAATCAAACAATATTTATAAATCTTTCATAAGATAATTTAGAAAGTATATCCTTTTTGATACACTTTGTGTAAAAGAAAATAACCTCTTATTAAACTCATTTAAAACAATTAATTAACTTTCTATCCGAAAGTCAAAACCTTATCTGATTCTTTAACAATTTGATATAACTCTTTCATTGATGATAATGGACAACTTATTTTACTTTTCATCTTTCTTGATTTCATACAAGTTCCACAAGCATATATTTGTCCATCTTTAGAAATGTATTGAGTAATTTGTTCTTTAACATTATATTTTTTATTTCCTATTTCAGATTCAACTCCTTTTGCTAATAAGAAAACTTTAACTTTATCTCCTTCTTTTAAAGCAAAATTAGCTAACCTATAAACATTCCAAACACTCTCTGGTTTATTAGTACTGATTATTATTCCTAGTTTCATCTTCTTTTAAAAGTACCTCCAAAACCAATATTTTTCAAAAAGTATTTTGCCCCAATGCCAAATATGGCTTGGCCTTTTCATCTTAATTTCTCTTTTTTCAGCATAAAAATTACCTCCAGCAAAACCGGATTTATCAAATCCAGTTTCCAAAAAACATAAACCATTACCATTAAATTCTTTAAAATAATTTTTTCCAATTATTTCTGAAGCTATGTTGTTGGCAACTACTTCTGCTTGATAATGGGCAAATACCCCGGCTTTAGGTAGCATCTTTCCATCAGGCAATTTTATTGAAGTTATATCACCTATAGCATATATATTTTTCTGTTTTGTTTCAAGTGTTTTTGCATCAACAGGTATCCATCCTGTTTCATCAGTTAGCTTAGAATTTTTAACAACATCTGGTGCTTTATGAGGTGGAACATAAATTAATGTATCATACTGAACTTTTTGATTGTCCTCAAATATTATAGTTTTATTTTTTCCATCAATAGAATTAACTTTCTTTTCAGAATTAAAAATTATACCTTTTTCTTCAAGCATTTGTTTTACTGCTTTCCCTATTTTCTGCCCAGCTACGGGCATAGGTAAAGTTTCAGGTGTAAAAATTTGTAAATCTATATCTTTCCTTATTCCTTTTTTAAAAAAATATTCATCAAGTAAAAAAGTAGCTTCATAAGGGGCAGCAGGGCATTTGAAAGGGAAAGAAGAGATAACAACAGCAATTTTCCCACCCTTAAAAT
>JAGVWM010000030.1 GCA_018304325.1 Candidatus Pacearchaeota archaeon | reverse complement strand
CATTAATCATAAAATTTTGATACAGAATTAGTTAATAAACATTTATTTACTAAAATAATTTAGAATTATTCTTCTTGCCCATCATAAGCAATAAAAGAATTCATAGATTCTAAGCTATCATCAGAAAGTTTTCTCTTTTCTATATATCCTTTAGCTAATAAATAATAAACTAATCCTAAAGACTTTCCGCCTTTATTATTGCAAGGAATAATATGGTCTGCTTTTTTTATAAAATTATTAGTATCAGCCAACATAAGTATTTTTTTCCCAGTTTTTAGAGCGTCGTTTAATGAATTCCTGTCAACCCATGGATCAGTAACAATAACTAATTCAGGTTCATAAAATGCTTCAAGTTGAGTATTAGTCATCATTCCAGCAGGATATTTTTTTGTGAAAACTTTTATTCCAGTAGCTTTACTAAATAAAACTGCAGCTTGCCACCCTGATTCTCTTTTGCATATCAAAACAACTTCTTCAGGAGAATATTTTGACATAAAATCAATAGCCCTTTTTATATGCTCATCAATTAATGAAGTATTAAGTACTCCAATACTATCTGCTCTTCTTCTATAAACGAATTTTTTCATATCAGGAGTTATAACCCTTGTACCTAAATGAATACCTGTTTTAACATAATCTTCTAAAGGAATTAGTAACTGCCTTTTTTTATCAAGTTCTTCTTTAATAACTTTAGTATCAACACCTTCAATCTTCTCTTGTAACTTCTTAGCTTTTTCTTTTATTTCCTTAAGTAAAACACTTCTATCTGAGGTTCTCTTTTTTAAATTATCTTCACTTTCTTCTAGCTTTCCAGCTTTTTCTTTTGCTTTAGTTTTCCCTTCTTTAATCTTTGAAACCTTTTCTAAAGGTTTATCTTCTTTTGATTTAACCATTGTATTATTATCGTTGTAAGAACAACAGATTTTAAGAGAAAAATGTATTTTTAAATTCTTCTATTTCACAGCCTCGCCTTCGGCTCGGCTGTTCTTATTTTTGTCTTATCCAAAATCTCCTCTTGCTCGATTTTTCCGAAGCTGTGTTGATTGTTAATATTAAATAAAAAATAAAATATTAATTGTTTATTATCAAATAAAACTTGTATGGAAATATTTTCTACTTTGTCCTAATTTTCCAAAGCTAGGTTTTCTAGAGATTTTTGGTGTCTTAAAAATTTTTCAATACCAAATGAAATTATAGAACCTGCTGCATATGCAAAAAAATCTTTATGATCAAAATTTCCAGGAAATAACCCTAAATATTGAGAAAATTCTCCTGCACTACTACTAACAAATCCAACAGTCGCACATTCTAACGGATTCAAGTCAAATCCAACAAATCTACATCCAGTATAAGACTGAATACTATATGCAATATCTTTTCCATAACCAGGAAGAATTATCTCTCCAACAGCTCCAGCAAAAACAGATGCTGCAAATATACCTCCATATACTACTTTTTTAGAAATCATTTTAAGACCTACTTTTACTGAGGATTATATCCTTCAACAACTTGAGAAACTAAAACTTGTTCTGAGTTATGATCATTAGAATAATCGCTTAAGAACTCATAAACACCATAAGCAATACATGTACTTAAAACTGCTATCGGCAGAGCTTTAACTAAGTTTTTTAATCTAAGACCTTTTTCTTCTTTAAGAACTAAAGAGTCTATTCCTACTTGAGGTTTATTATTTGTTTTCATGTTTTTAATCCTCCTTTCCATTTTTATTATACATAGATTCGTAATTATGGATAGCTTTTTTCATTTTTCTCATTTCTCCTAAACTCATAGAACTTGGGTAGAATTCGTTTCCTAAACCATTTTCGTCAAAAAATCTTACCTTTTCATAAACATTAATAAATCCATCTCCATCATAGTCTGCAAAATTTTCCCCCCAAGGAAAACCTTTTTCTGATTCTATTCTTTCCTCTTTTGCTTCTACATATTGAGATGGAGTCCAGTTTCCTGTGAACAAACCGGCAGCAATATAAGCAGGAAGTACAAGATTAGTAAAAACTACCTTTCCCAGGTAATAAACTACATTTAATGGAGATCTTATAGTTGGCTGCATCAAATCATTTATATTTATAATGGGTGTCCAACTTATAATTTCTCTCATAATTCTACCTTTGCTTGCAGATTTTTCTTCATGGTTATTTATTTTCATAAATAAGTAGTAACACAAACATTTATAAAGTTTATTTGTCGGATTATATTACAACAATGAAAGAAGAATTACAAAAATTGGGAATGACTAAAAGTGAAGCAACAGTATTTGAATTATTAGTTAAATACGGAGAAATCTCGGGAAGTCAGTTAGCAAAAAAATCTGGGATAGATAGATCCACAACCTATAATCTCTTAGATTCTCTTAATAAAAAAGGGTTTGTTTTTTATATTATAAAAAATGGATTAAAAACGTATCAACTTTCAAATCCTGAGAATCTAAAAAAATTTGCAGAGGAAAAAGTTCAGATTGCAAATTCATTAATTGAAGAAATAAAGAAAATTTCAAAGAGAGAACATCAAGAAGAAATAGTTGAGATTTACGAGGGAAAAAATGCCCCAAGAGTGATGTATAACCTCTATGTCAATAAAAATAATCAGAAATATCTCACTTATGGAGGTTATGGAAAAATGTTTTCAACACTTGAATCAGAAATGAAAGGATACATAAAAAAATTTAAGGAGAATAAAAATTCCCTTTACGCCTTTATATCTAAAGATTATCCGAATAAAGAAAAACTAAATGTAATTACAAAAAATATTAAACAAACGAAATTCAATTCTATTCCTGGTGGCTTTACTGTTGGTTCAGATAGTGTTATATTTCACATTTATGAGGAAGAGTCTAAGGTAATCTTGATTAAGAATAAAACTGTTGCAAACTTGATGAGGGAAATTTATGAGATTGCTTGGGGGAAGAATCTACAAAAGAGATTAAGTAAGAATTAGATTAAATGACGATTATCACAAAGTATATCCTTTAAGATATATTCTTTTACATAAAGTAGATATGTTTTTACATTAATTTTTTAATAACTTTTTAGGATTAAATCATCCAATTTAATAATAATTATTAATTATAAAATGACAACAATATTTATAAAGGTATTTTAATTATTTCTATGATTATGATAACTGAATTATCAATAGATGTAAGTGGAAAGAAAGCAGTTCCAAAACAAGAACTGGAAGATAAGCTTGGTTATGTAGCAAGAATTAAATCTGTTTCTCCAGAAAATAGAGAAGATCTTTCTTTTTCAGGGTGTGTTCAAATAGCAATTGAAAATAAAACAAGCATATTTAATGGAGATAGTGCTCTAATCTTAAGTAACAAAGATTTTCGAGAATTTTTGAATTATTATAATGTTAAAATACCAGAATATTTAGTGGGAAAACCAGTTATTTCTATTTATACAAGAAACCTTTGTGAAAAGCTTTGTGGTTTAATTCCTCTTAATTTAGATAGGTAAAATTTTTCGCGTTTTTTCGTTTTAGCAAGTTTCTTTTTATTAAATAACAAAAACAAACAATTTATTAGTAAAAAGAAATAGAAGGATTATATGCCTTATAACATAATTTCAATATATTTTAAAGTAATTTTATAATATTTATCAATGATAATCAATTGAATACGGATTTAATGAAATTTTCTATTTTTTCTAATTAAGGGGCATTATTTAAGATTTAGTATAACTAGTTAATAAGTAGCTCTAACACTACATTTTAATTTTTGCCAATTATAGATTTCTTTTTCTTTAAATCCTCCAAGTATTCCGGATGTTACTGTATATACTGGACACTGATCATTTTGGCATGTTTGTTCTGGAAGATTTATATTTATTGAAGGTAAAAGATTACAGTTTAATCCTCCATCATTAGATGAACCCTGATCTGGTTGTGGTAAACCCGGAATTTGATTTATAGATGAATAACATCCAGCTCTTCCTAAACTACAACCACATACTGATCCAGTACACCCACCCACTTCTGAAGTTGGCAAACCATTACAACTTCCTCCAGAAGAACAATAACCTGTTCCTGAAACTCCTAAAGGCTCAAATACAATTTCATCATTAGTACTACTGCTAATCCCTCCAGGAGTCAAACCAGCAATTCCAATTCCTCCACTACCAATAGACAAGCATATTGGTATGTCTAAATTAGTAATTAAATTATTTCTGCAACTGCTTGGCCTTGTTACTCTAAACTTAAGTTTATTTTCTTCTAATGCAATTAAATAAGAATATTTATCTTCACCATTTGTTACTTCACTACTACCTAAACCAATCCTTTCAACTTTAGGTTCTTTAACAGTTACTATAACAGTATAATTTTCACTTAACTGAACTTTTCTTGTAACAACTGCAGGCTTGTCTCCAATACTACATGAAAAATCATAAACCCCCCCTTCATAAACAAATGGATTAGTTATTGTAAACTCTCCAACATAATCTGCATACTGGTCTTTTTTGTTTCTTCCATAACCAGCAGGACAAACTGAGTCATACCATTCAGGGCTTCCTTGAGGTAAACTAAAATTTATTAAAACTCCTTGAGGAACTTTTCCAATAGGTAGCTTAATTAAACCATAATCAAGAGCTTCTTGTAAAGAATAATAATTTCCGTCATCTGCTTTTATTTTAATTTCATCAGCAGAATGCCAAACAGGAGGATCAACATCCCATTCTAAACTATCTAAATCAACACCAGAAGCTTCAAAATCATATTCTTGAAAAGTAGGAATATTATTATCACTAGTATTTCCATTATTGTTGTTATTGCCCCCAAGAATATTACTTAAAAATCCTCCATTGCTAGTCCCATCATTTAATAGCCCATTATTTATATTTCCACCAAATAAATTCCCAGCAGAAACTAAACTCACTCCAATAACAAATACAATTAAAATTACAAAAATGTTCAATCTTAATTTATTCATTTTTCCCATTTTATTCATTTATTGTACAACTCACTGAACCAAACTGGTAAATTGTCTCACTTCTAAGACCAAATCCTTTTTTAGCTTTGTAAATTGGACATTCATCACCTTTATTCATTGTAACTTTAATTTTGAATTCACCATTAACTAAATTAATATAATATTTGAAATTATCTTTATCTCCCCCAAACAAAGGTTTGTCTCTATTTCCAGTAAAACCTGCCCATCTCACATGATACTCTTCACCTTTAGCTATTAACTGGTCTTTTCCATCAAATTTTATTGTGCTCTGCTCAGCATCATTATCTCCGTATTTGCAATTTATATTATAACTAACATTTTCTTCAAAACCTTCAGCAGTTATTGACCTAGAATAAAGAGCATATTTATCTCCAGTAGTATAATCTTCAGAAGTAGTACATATTTTTTTCCAATTTTGTGAATTTGCTTCTTTAACAACAAAAGTCTTGTCTGCAGTTTGATTTAATGATGAAGGTAAAACACCTGTCAAAAACTGAAGACTATGGGAAATTACTCTTTGTAAAGAAAAATATCTATCACCTATTTTTACTTTTATATTAGATGCATGATGACTAACATTATGTTCATCCTGTAACCATAAACTATCATTATTCATTTCTCTATCTATAACATTTTGTAAAGAAAAATAACCTCCCCCAATTTTAACTTGTACATCCTGACCTGAATGCCAAACCTCATGATTATCATTATCTCCCCAAGGCTGGGCACTTAAAGACTGTTGTGCAGAAATAAATGTGATTGATAAAATTACTCCTATTAAAACTGTTAATAAAAATAAGTATTTCTTCATTCTACCTCTTATTTAATAGATATGTTTAATTGTTTTATAAAGTTTTTTATAATGTCAAGATTAACAGAAAACCATATTTTTAAGATATTGTTAAATCTTGAACATCCAAAAGTCCAAATATATTCTATGTACTATTTAAATTAAGTAATAATCAAGGATTTTTTGATCATAGGTTTTCTTCAATTTCTATTAATCTTCTTAATTTTTCATCTCTTCCCTTTCCTAAAGCCCCAAACTTAACAAAATCAGCTCCAAAACCAAATGCAATATCAGAAATTATATCTTCACCAGTTTCTCCAGATCTGTGGGAAAAAATCATTTTAATATTATTTTTTTTGCAAAAACTAACAATTTCCTTTACTTTAGTTAAACTACCAATCTGATTGGGCTTGATTATTATGCTGTTTATTGACTTAACCTTAAATGCCATAATAAGTCTGTTAATATTAGTAGTTGTTAAATCATCTCCACAAATTAATCCTTTAGATGTTTTTTTTATTTCAGAAAAACCTTTAAAATCATTTTGTTCCAAAGGGTCTTCTATGTAATAAAAAATTTTAGATAGATTTTTCATATATTCAATTTGATCTTTCCTATTCTTCTTTCCGTTTTTATAAGTATAATTTTCATTTTTATAAAATTCAGAAGCTGCAACATCAATTCCTATATGTACTTTAGTATCAAATTCATCTTTCATATTATCTCTTATATCCTGCATAATCTCAATAATTTTTTCATCTGACAGACTTGTTTGCCATGCATTTTCATCATTTGTTTTTTTCTTAAAATTAATGTCTAAATTAGAGATTATTTCTTTTGCATTATCAGGAATAATATGAAACTCTTGAATACTTAAATTACTTTTTTCAGAGTGCTTTCCTCCGCCAATAATATTTCCTATAGGTATTGGTATTTTAGAAGCCCTTGGGTTAATTAGCTCCCAAACTTGCTTATCTTCTTTAACTGCAAGTGCTTTTAAAAAAACATATTCAAGTGCAATCATTGTATTTCCTCCAACTCTATCTGAAAAGGCATTTTCAATTAAAATTAAATCATCAAATTCAGTTAAATTAATATCTTCAATAAAATATTTATTTACAGCATTAATATCTCCTTTCAAAGATTTTTTCCAAGGTTTTACCTCAAATTCTCCTTTAGACTTTCCATTTGGAGCTGAAGCAATAAACTCCCCAAAATCACTAATTAGTTTAATCTCAATAGTTTCATCTCCCCTAGTATCTTTTATTTTCCTGGCCACCAGTTTTTTAACTTTCATTTTAATTGATTAATATAACAAAAATTAGTTTATTAATCTTCTGAATACATATCCTTAAAAATACTTTTATTTTGGCTTTTTTATGGAATATAGTTATTATGATGACTCATCTTTTTACACTAGATTAAAAATACCTCCAACAACATTTGAAAGAAAAGCACTTGTAGAAAAAATAAAAGGAAAAAACTTTATTATGAGAGATTTTGAAAATAAAGACATATCATTCAATACATTAATTCATCATGGTAACGTATTTGAAACAGTTTTTATTATTTTTACCAACTCAAAGAGGATTTACTTACATCCCATATGATTCTATGGATAACTTAGAAATAATGCTCGGTCCTTGGTTTGAACCATTGACATAATAATTAAAGAATGATATAAATTTAAAAATATTTATGCGATAAATAATATATTCTACTTTTTTTCGTTTTGGAAACCTTTTCGTTAAAAGGTTTATCTTCCTTTTGTTACTTTTTTAAAATTTTATTTCGTTTTGGGAACCTTTTCTAAAGGTTCATTTGGAAACCTTTTCGCAAAAGGTTTATCTTCCAACAATCTTGTACTTTTTTTCTTTGTTTATGTCAAGGTACTTGACAAAAACCACACTTTTTAGAGTGTGGTTGTACCTTGAACATCCAAAAGTCCTAAACAAATCTACACAAGGA
>JAGVWM010000034.1 GCA_018304325.1 Candidatus Pacearchaeota archaeon | reverse complement strand
TGTGTAATGTATCATCTGCTCCACCAAAGTCAAGTCGTGCTCCTTCCATTCTTGTATTTGAAAGTTCTATATAATCAATCGGAAAAATAAGATATTTAATTGTTGTCTTATCAATTCCTCCTCCAGTTATTTTCAATGGCTTTTCTGTCCTGATAAAATTATCTCCATCTCCAAAAATTCCTTCTCCTATCAGTATTTCACTTGCATCTGAATATTGATTAGTTACTGCTACTGCTTGTTCTAATCCTGAAAATGTAGTTCCTCCATATTGAACATAGATAGTTCTTGCTGTTTGTAAAGACTTTTCTGGAGATAGATAAGAGTGAAGTGCTTTTGTTAAAGGGTTATTTGGTATAGGATTATAATTTAATGCTTGTGAAACATCTACATTCTCCCCTTCAACAAATCTGTCTTTTATTTCCTGTTCATCTAAATAAAAAGTATAAGGAGAAGGTTCTATATTTTGTCCTTGATGTGACCTGCTTACAGGACATCCTAAACCTAAAGCTAAAGTTAATCCTGCTAATCCTAAAGCTAACTTATTTTTGAGTTTCATAAAAATATAGCAAAGTTATTGCTTAAATATCTTTCTTTCTTGTTAAGAACTAAGTCAATGATTTTCAAAAGCTGATAAATTCAATACTCTCACTATTTTCTGTGAAGTTTTTAGCAGCTAGATATCTAATATCAAACTCTTCTAATATTCTTATTACTGTTGAAGTTGCTTTACCATCAATAGCAACTGCACAAGCATCTTTTACTCCATTCAAAAAATAACTTAATTTAGAAGTTGCTCCGCTTCTTAAAACTTCTAAATCTGAATTTAATATGAAAACTTTTTTACTCCTATCAACTTCTTTTTCTAAAAATTTCCTTAATTTATCAACATCAATTTTTTTCTCTTCTCTAACCTCTCTTTTCTCTTCTCTTGAGGAACTATTTGATTCTGAAACTCTAGAAGAAGGAGAAAATTCCTTTGCAGGAATTTTCTTCCTTAAACTAGCAAGTATCTCTTTTCCAGAAAGTTCTTCAACTTCCTTTCCATCAGGGGCAAATGCAATATATGAAATATTTGCATTGTCCATAACGTTCTTAGCTATTAGCTGTCCGCCACGATCACCATCTAAAAATAAAGTTATTTTTTTACTTTTAGAAAGTTCAATTATAGTTTTTGGAAGCTTTGTTCCATTCATACCTATTACATTGTAAACCCTATTTTCTAATAGATTAATGACATCAGCTCTTCCTTCAACGACAATTACTTCTTCCTCTGAATCAATATCTCCAGCAGGAAGTTCATCAGCGCCGTATGCTTGTACTTTCATAGCTCTAGTTCCTGTTTTAACAATACCTGAGATTTCTTTAGAGTTAGTATTTTGCATTCCTTCTAAAAGTTTTTTAGCTCTTTCAAGAATGTAATCTCTTTTATTTCCTCTAACATCTTCAATTCTTCCAATTGTTATCTTAGCTTCAGTTGGTCCAACCCTGTCAATAGTTTCAATAGCAGCAGCAATTAAACTTGTTTCACTCTGGTCTAAAGCAGTAGGGATTTTTATTGACCCTTTTGTTTTACCGCCAGAACTTTCAGTTTCTACTTCTATTCTTCCTATTTTTCCTTCCTTTTGTAAGTCACGAATTTCTAATTCGCTTCCTAAAAGACCTTCTGTCTGACCAAATATAGCTCCGATTACATCAGGCTTTTCTACCGGCCCAAGTGCTTCAAATGTAGCATGAATCATATATTTGATTGATACTGGACTTATTTTTGCCATATTTTATTAATTGACCTCCTTACAGTCATATTTATTTGTAAAGATTAAGAAATATCTGCTCTATCAAATAAGCATTAAGCTTAAAATTAAACATGATTGTGAATGTGATATGATAATGTACTGATATCTATCAATCTTTATTATAAAACCTAGTTCTGGAAGGTTTAAAAGGCTTTCTATTACTTAACTCTTGATTTTTATCCAATCATCAAAATCATCTAAAGTTACTACATCTCCTTCTCTTAAATTACCATAAACTTCAACAAAGTCTCCATTCTTTACACAAGACTGGTAAATCCAGAAATAAGTTGCAACAGTATATTCTTTATCCCTGTTCTTCATTTTAAATGATCTTGGACAGAAGTTAGTTCCAAAATCATCAGTTACTTTTCCCAAAATTTTAACCTTTCCATCAATTTTTTTATCAAAATAATTTTCAGGAATTTCACCCTTCTTATAAACAAACCTTATAGTTGATAATATTCCAGGAGAAATCTGAATAGAAGACCATTTATTAGCAAGCATTTTATCAAAACTATTTTTCTTAGAAAACTGACCATTGTATTTTTTTATCTGGTAATTAATATGTTCCCCAGTTATACTGGTTGCATTAAGGTAGTTTTTAATAAATTTGATATTTTGTTTTATTTTAACACAATTTTCCTTTCCATATATGACAAAATCTACATCTTTTTTCACATCAAATCCCAGTAAATAAGAGCCAATTATGCCCACGTCATAAATTTTAACTCCTGAAATCAAAAAAACCTCAATAAATTTACCCCATACACTTTCTTTAAGCTCTTCTAATGCTAATTTAGTTTTTTCTCTAGGATCAAATATTTTTTTAATGTTAGTTATTTTTCCAGGTTTTAAACTATTCAAAATAACTTTTTCATATTTTTCTCCATTTATTTTACTTAACCTATCACCTTTTTCATTTGGAGAAAAAACTTTACATCCATAAACATTTTTTTCATGCCAGTATCCCTTTACAATGTAGAAATTATCATTATTGTCTTGTACATAATGACAATCAAGAGCTTCCATTTTTAGTACAAATAAAGTTTACATAATCATTTTTACCACATTTTTCCCTTGAAATTTCTGTAAATGCATCAATTTTAAAACCATTCTCTCTAAGCATTTTTCCAATATTATCTCTGTTCGATCTAAATCTAAACCTAAGAAGTCTATATTTCCAATCAGAATCAATCCAACCTTCATTTTCATTTTCTGATTCAATAAAACCAAAAAAGACTGGAGCTCCAGGAATTAATTTTCTATGTATCTCTTTTAAAATTTCCTGAACTTTATTTTTAGGTGTTGTAGTTAAAGAGCAATTGGTCCACAAACCACCAAGAGATTCATCTTCAAAAATATCCATTTCTTGTTCATAATTCATTAGCCTTACTTCTAACCCTCTTAAAATACAAAGTTTTAACATTTCAGGAGAAAAATCACAACATAAAGGGTCTAAACCATATTTTTTTAGTTCTTGGGCATAAATTCCAGGTCCACTGCCTAAGTCAACAATTTTTTTAGATTTAACAAGCCTAGAAAATCTTGCTATTTCCTTTTGATATAAATAAGGAGCTTTATCAGTTCTTTTTTCATATTCTTTTGCATACTTATCATATAGCTCTTTTTTAATTCCTAATCTTTCATCATCACTTATATTTAATTCTAACAAAGAAACATCTTTAGAAGTTGATTCAGCTTGCCGCTTACTAATTTCAGATAACATATTCTGAAACTCCCCTTGTAATAATTTTTTCTTTCACACATTTTATCATGAATTCAAGAGAATATTTTATGTTATTATTATAAATAATCACTACTTCATTTTTCATTGACTGGCTAAGTAAGTAAGAATTAAGAAAAGATATAACATCTGAGTTATTATACCAATCAGTATTTTTGACTTTTCTTTTTGAGTTTTTAACATCACATCTCACTAACCTGCTTGATTCATTAATATTAAGAAAAAAGCTAATTTTATTTTTAGTTTCTATAAGAGAATAAAGTCTTGGTGTCGCATGTACTCCTTCTATTATAATATTTTTACCTTCTTTTTCAGTTATTTCAATTATTTTAAGCAAAAAATCTTCGAAATATTTAGTATGCGCTTTAAAACCATTTATTATATTTTGCTCATTCTTTTCTCCAAAGAACTTCCAGGCACTATGAGTTGTTGACAAAGCAATTTCAGGATGGTTAATAACTTTAAAAACTTCTTTTATAGTATCTGTTTGTATAACCTCTTCTATTTCAAGAATAGCTGCCAATTTATATGCAATAGTAGTTTTACCGCTTCCAGGCACGCCATTAATAAGTATTACCCCCATTTTTTCAAAAAATCCTCTATAAAATTAATTCTTTTTTCAATATCCATAACAGGAACTTGAATAATATTATACCCCAAATTTTTGTAAATACCATAAATTAAATTATGAATAGTTAAAACATCCTCTTCATTTTCTATTCTTACCTCATCCTTTTCAAATGGTAGAAGGTCAAGAATAAAAACAAAATCATAATTTTTTGAAAGATTAATATTATCAATTACCTTTGGAGGATTAATATCAAAATATCTGCAGTAAGCCAGTATATCAATTAAACTTCTGTCAAAAATAACTAATTTTCCCTTTCTTGTTTCTAATTCTTTTTCTTTAGCTATCTGCCTTTCAGCCATTATCGTTTGTCTTATAGAAAATTCATTTTTGTTTAGCTCATTATTTTTCCTCTCAATAAGAACTTTTCTTGCTATCTCTCCAATTACATAATAGCCTTTTTCACTCAAAATATTAATAAGAGTTGTTTTACCAGAACAAGGACCTCCTGTTATTACAACTTTCTTCATAATTATACATAGACTTGTAGAAATAATGTAGTTTTGTGTACAAAAAATAGACATATAGTTGTATAAGGTAATAATGCTTAAATATAACAAATAACTAGGTATAATATGCTTAATACAGAAGTGATTAGAAAAATTGAAGATTTTATTTATGTAAAACCGAGAAGTGTTGATGAAATTGCTAAACATATAGGAAAAAATTGGAGAACTGCTGATCGTTATGTTAGTGAAATAGAAAAAAATTTCGGAACTATATCAACAAGAGTTTTTCGTGAAGGTACAAGAGGGGCATTAAAAATAGTTTACTGGTCATCTCAGGATAAAGCTAGTAATTCAGTTTTTCAGGAAAAAATGGAAAGTGATATTATGACAAGAAAAACGAAATATGATTTCTCACCATTTGATATATTCCAATTAGTAAAAGATAATAAAAAAGATGCATGGATAAAAACAGCAACTAATGAAGTAAAAGCAGGCAGAATGCATGAATTTAAAAAATTGCTGGAGAAAGCAGAAAAACAAATATTATTTTTTTCAGGAAATTTATCATTTATTAATTTTAAAGATAAAGAAGCAGATATTTTTAATGTTATTGAAAGTTTAGTTAAAAAAGGAATTTCAATAAAAGTATTATGTAGAATTGATTTTTCAGGAATAGAAAATATAGAAAAAATGCTTTCTTTAAACTATAAATATGGAAAAAACTTAATTGAAATTAGACACAGAGAACAGCCATTAAGGGTACACAATTACAGATAAAGAATGGACAGAATGGCTTTCAAAGATATTCTGGAAAATGTTTAATAATTCAGTTTCATCAGAAAAAAGACTTGAAGAAATAAAGAAGTTAAAATATTAAACTACTCATAATCTAAAACATCTCTTACCCATAATCCGGGAATATATGATCCAACACTAAATGGCCTTTTAATATTAAGGGGAGGAGTTACAACACATAATGTTCCATGATCGGCAAAATAATCTACTTTTGCTTCTAAAACTTCTTTTCTATCTGAATAAATACTAATATGTCCATCTGCCAGTATATTCTTTATCCCTCTTCAAAATGTACTTCTAAATTTTTATAATGTTTGTGTGCTTTAACTTTTATTGCCCCAGTTTGAGCTATTGCTATAGCATTTTTTAATAATTTAACACTAGGTTTTTTAGGTATCAAAGTTTTGGGAGGTTTATTCCATGTCATAAAAATAGCAGAAAAATGACATATTTAATATTTATTGTTAAGAAAACTATCCATAAGGCCTGAAATCAACTTTAGGAGGCTCTCTAAAGTCCATTCTTTTTAACCTTTCAACATCTCTTATATGCCCCATTGCCTCATGTAAAATTATAAGTTTATCTCGTACTTCCATTCTTTTTTCAAAAGGTTGTTTTAACTGAATTAATTTTTCATAAATTTCAATTGCTTTTCTTTTTTTATCACTATTTTCAGCAGTTTTACCAACATTTCTATACAAGTCAAGATATCTATTAATAACTAAATTTTTCTCTTGAGAATTTGTGCATGATAAAGCAGAATTTAATGATCTATCAGCAGCTTCAAATTGATTATCTTTTATCTCAAGCTCAGCTTCTTTAATGTATAAATCAGCTTTTTCTTTATAAGTTATAGTAATTTCAGAAGCATTTGCAATATATTTTGCTGCATCTTTATACAAAGTCCTTGCTTCACATACAGCTGCAAGTCTTAATAATAAATATTTCTTAGTATCTAAACTATCAGCACTTTTTAAATACCTTTTTAGTTTGTCTATTTTAACAAAATCATCCTGATCTTTTATAGAATACTCAATCTCCTCTTTACTAGCCATAGAAAAACTAAATAGTGGAAATATTTAAGCATTATGGTGGAAAACTATACTAAGAGATACAAATTAGACTTAATCCAAGTATCATTTTAATTTTTTAGAATTTTATTTTTTATTTTTTTCGTTTTTGGAAACCTTTCCTAAAGGTTCATTAGTACCCTCTTTTAACTCTTTGTTCATCTTCTATAGGTGGGAGTGCAGAACCTTCATGAACTATTTCAGTATATTCAGAATCACTAAACATTGCCCTTCTAAAGACCGAATTAGCATTAGCTACTGCGCAATAATTAGACTGTGGATTAACAGGTGCTGTTGTTCTCCCTATTTCAGTATCAGTTTGCTCACTAGGCCATACACCATTTTTGGCATTATACAATTTTGATAAAAGTGAATCTGTCATTTTAAAATTTTTAAGATTTATTTTTAAACACCTTTTGGAAACCTTTCCTAAAGGTTTATAATTAGATTTTCTTAGGTGTAAGTTCAATACAAACTCCAGCTGCAACTGTCTGTCCTGCATCTCTTACAGCAAATCTTGCCATATGAGGGTTAGTAGTTTGTGTTTCTATAACTAAGTTACCTATCGGTTTTATTCTAACCTTAGCAACATCTCCATTTTTTAAAAAGTCTGGATGTACTTGAGCAACTTGTCCTGTTTTAGGATCATATTTTTCAATTAATTCAATGAATTGGCAAGGAACCTGTGCTGTGTGAACATGGAATACAGGAGTATAACCTTTAGCTAATACAGTTGGGTGATTTATAATTGCAATTTTAGCTACAAATTCTTCTGCAATTGTTGCAGGCTGAGCAGCATCACAAATTACATCTCCTCTTGCTAAATCTTTCTTTCCAATTCCTCTAATATTAACTCCAACATTATCTCCAGCTTGAGCTTCTGGAAGTTGTTCATGATGAGCTTCTACACTTCTTATTTCTCCAAGAACTCCTTTTCCAGTTCTTCCTGGTAAGATTATAATTTTTTGTCCTGGTTTCATTATACCTGTTTCAATTTTTCCAACTGGAACAGTACCAATACCAGTAATTTCATAAACATCTTGTATAGCCATTCTTAATGGAAGGTTTGTAGGTTGTTCTGGTGGACTGAATAAATCAAATTGTTCTAAAACAGTTGGACCTTTATACCATGGCATATTTGGTGATTTCTTAGCAACATTATCTCCTTTTAGTCCTGCAACAGCTAAGAAAGTAATATTAGCACCATAACCAACCATTTTCAATTCATTAGCAACATCTTCTTTAACTTTATTGAATCTGTCTTCTTTATATTCAACTTCATCCATTTTATTAATTATAACAGCTAACTGTGAAACTCCCATAGTTTTCATTAACCATAAGTGTTCCTTAGTTTGTGGTTGAATTCCAGATTTTGCAGCAACTACTAAGAATCCAGCATCTGCTTGTGAAGCACCAGTAATCATGTTTTTTACAAAGTCTTTGTGTCCAGGTGCATCAATTATTGTAACTTCATATTTTTGAGTAATTATTTTTTGATAAGCAAGATCAATTGTAACTCCTCTTTCTCTTTCTTCTTTAATTCTGTCCATTACATAAGCAAATTCAAAACCAGCTTTTCCGTGTTTTTGAGCTTCAGCTTTTAGTTTAGTTAATTCCTGTTCAGGAATTTTACCAGTATCATACATTAGTCTCCCAACTGTAGTTGACTTTCCAGCGTCAACATGTCCTACGAAGACAACATTAAAGTTTGATTTTTCTCTCGCCATCTTAAATTTTTTTGAGTAGTTTTGAATATTTTTCTTGGTTTATAAATCTTTTGTTTTTCATGAAAGATTTATTCTAGAGAATTTTTAATTCTATTTGTATAAATGTTACGTTTTTTGTACATTTATGCTTGGAAATCTTTGATTTACATTATATAAATACTTATTAACTAATTTTATACCACTTTAAATTAATGGAATTAGAAAATATTTGTGAAGAGATTGAAAAATTTAGGGGGTTTAAAAAAAATTGGGACGGTTATGGAGCAGAATCATTTCATGGAAGAGTTTTAAATAACGCTTTAATTTATGCTGGTTATATATCATCTTTTTGACTGCTTACCTGACAGAGTTGTTCCAATGACTAATGGATCTGTTCAATTTGAATATGATTCAAATGGAAGGGATGTTGAAATTGAAGTAAAGGGTGATAATTGCGTAATTTTGTTAAACGGAAAAGGTGAGCATCATAATATAGATTTAAAAGGTATGGAAAATGTTTTAAAAGATTATTTTAATACAGGATAATAGTTTTTTATATAAATATTTATTAACTAATTTTATATTTTTTATGTATGGAAAGAGCACAAAGACAAGATGTAAAAAAAAGTTATGTGACAAATTTTGACAGGTCTGTAGAAAAAATATTAACTGCCGTTTATGAAACATCTCAGGATGAGAAATATTTAGATAAAAGAAAGAAGGGAACATCATTATCAGGATTCTTTCAGGTAAGGGAATATTTTTCATTGGAAGAAATATATGGTCTTCATTTAGGCTCTGGAAATAATCTTTTGAGATTTTTAATGAGTATAGAATGCGAAGGTTTTACATCAAAAGATGAAAGAGGATTTTATCATCTGACTAAAATTGGTAAAGAACGCTTAGAAAATCTTTCTGAAAATATTAGAGCTCTGGATAATTCAGTTGCAATGAATAATTAGTATTTTAATTTTTATTATAGTATTTATGTTCTGGAAGGTTATTTAAAATTACAATCTGGAAAGAATTGACATGCTTAATAATTTACTGATTCTCAGCAAGATCTAAAAATTCCTCTTTTGTCAAACCAATTTGCCTGATTATTTCCAATAAAGTGCCCCCTGTCAATTTCATCATGGAGAGGGACAACAGTTGTTACCTTCTTATTTTCAGTTTCTTTCATCATAAAAACATGACTTCCTTTTTGCCTTATTGTTTTAAACCCAATTTTAGAAATAATTTTGATAACTTCTTTACCTGATAATCTCGGAAGTTTTTTCATTATCAATCTCTACATTTGTAATTAATACTTCCTCATTGCCAATTCCTTCAGGTAAGCCCATCACTTCTATATGTAATTCAATTGCCTCTTTTAAATTGACAATAGCCTCTTCAATAGTATGCCCCTGACTAACAACATTTAATTCAGGACATAAAGCAACATATTGTTTTTCTCCTTTTTTTATGATCACAGTTAATTTCATATTTAAAAAGATATTTTTAAGTTTATATAATTATCGTTACTGGTTCTCAGCAAGTCCTTTTCTTGTTCTAATTTTTCTAACAACTTCTGCTTGCAATTCTCTTGGCATTGCTTCAAAAGATTGATCCATTAAATTTGATATTCCTCTACCTTCAGTTGCCGATCTTAAATCACTTGACCATCCAAGCATTTCTGCAACAGGTATTTTTGCCTTTACTTTAACTCCAAATTCATCTTGTTCAACGTCTATTAATTGCCCTCTTTTCTGAGAAACTAATTTTGTAACAGCTCCCATAAAATCATTTGGAGCTTCTATTTCATGAGTTTGTAATGGTTCAAGTAAAGTAATTCCAACACTTTTCATTGCCTCACTTATTGCATCTCTTACAGCAGGATAAACTTGTGCAGGTCCTCTATGAATTGCATCTTCATGAAGTTTTATATCAGCAATTGATATTTTCATTTTTGTACAAGGTTCTCTTGCCAAAGGTCCAGCATCCATAACTTGCTCAAATGCATCTAATATTAATTCAATTACTTCTATCATATGAACCTCTCCTCGAGTTTCATCAGTTATAACATTACCTTTGTAAATACCTCTATAACTTCTTATTTCATCATTACTAATTCCACATTCAAGGAGGACTTTAGTTATTTCTTCATTTTTCTTTTTTATTCTTCCTCCTGGTAAATCTCCTCTTTGAAATGCCTGATAAACAGAATCTTCTAATGGCTCTACTCTCATGAAAAATGAATTGTGTTTGTTTGGTGAACGTCCTTCCATTGCCGGGGATTCTTTCATAGCTGTTTCTCTATAAACAACAATTGGTGAAGATGTTTTAATTTCAAGACCTTTTTCAGTCACTATTCTATTTTCAACAATTTCTAAATGTAACTCTCCCATACCTGAAATTAAATTTTCTCCAGTTTCTTCATTAATTTCAATTTTTAAACTTGGGTCTTCTTTTTTTACTTTTCTTAAAACTTCTACAAGTTTTGGCAGATCAATCATTCTCTTTGGTTCAATAGCTTTTGTAATAACTGGCTCAAATATATGTTTTATTTCTTCAAATGGAGTTTCTGGTTTTAGTGTAATTGTTTCTCCAACATCTGCAACAATTCCAGCAATAGCTAAAACATTTCCAGCACTAACTCTCTCAACCTGCTCTGGTTTTATTCCATTATAAACTAAAACTTGTTGTATTCTCTGCTTTTTCTTCCCATTATTTAAATAAACTTCCATTCCAGGTTCTAACTTTCCAGAAAATAATCTTCCAGCAGAAATTTCTTTTCCACTTCTTGGATCTATAACAATTCTTGTAATTACAAAAGCAGGATCTCCATTAGGATTACAATTAATAAGATTTTTACCAAATTCACTTTCTGGATCACCTTTCCATATCCTTGGTATCCTATATTTTTGAGCTTCAATAGGACTAGGTAAATGTTTTACTACCATGTCAAGTAAGACTTCATAAAGAGGAGCATTTTTCCATGTCCATTCTTTTTTATCTTCTTCACTCATTTCATAAAGAGTAAAAATATCTTTGAATGAAACTCCCTTCTTTTTCATAAAAGGTAATGAAAGTGCCCAGTTTTCTCTTGCGCTTCCAAATGCAACACTTCCATCATTAATATCAACTTTCCATTTTTGTTTATACTCAGGTTCTGCAATTTTTTCAATTAATTCATTAAAATGTTTGAAAATTTTAAGAAATCTTTCCTGCATTTGTTCAGGAGTCATTTTTAACTCTTTAATTAATCTGTCAACTTTATTTATGAATAAAACAGGTCTTACTCTTTCTTTTAATGCTTGTTTTAAAACAGTTTCTGTCTGAGGCATTATTCCCTCTGATGCGCATACTAATACAATAGTTCCATCAATAGCTCTCATTGCTCTTGTTACATTTCCTGAAAAATCAACATGTCCAGGAGTATCAATTAAATTAATAAGAAATTCTTCTCCATGGAAATTATGACCCATAGATACATTAGCTGCATCGACTGTCATTAGTCTTTCCTGCTCATCAGCATGTTGCCATGTTGCCATTCCCTCATCTAAATTACCTGCAGCTTTTGAAGCCATCATTCCTGCAGCAGCTAAAAGATTGTCAGTTAACGCTGTATTATGTATAATCATTCCTTCTGCAATAAAATTATGGTTTTCAGGTACACTAAAATCATAAACAACTTCTTCAAAATCAGCTTCTATTTTTTTAACTTCAATATAAGCAAGTTCTTCTGTATTAAAATCTTTTAACTTTTTATTAATAATCATAACTTGATTTCCTATTTTTATTGTATCACAAACAATGCTCCCAGAAACTTTTTTAACTAATGTTTTTAATTTTTCTTTCTTTTCAGTAAGTCCGAATCCAATTTCTCTTTCAAAGTTTATAGCTGATGTGCCGGATATAGTAATAGTATTGTCTTTTTCTTTTATTGATAAACATCCAAATCTAACTAATAATAAGTGAAGGTCATCTATCATTTTCTTGCTTGTGGAGGTTATTGTAACAGCCCTTCTAGAACTTTCGACACATCCATCTGTATCAAAATATCCCCTTAATAACTTAGAGATATATCTGTTTTCATTTCTCCATACAAATTCAGATATGTGTACATTATGGGATTTTTGTTTAAGAGGATAATCAAACAAACTATTAAGTATATTAATTAAAGTTAAGTTTGTATGTATTTCCGGAGTTCTATCTTTTCTTTCTACCCTTATTGTATTAATACCAAGATTATCACATATCCTGTTAAATTTATCAGCAAGTTTTTCTTTTCCAACAATAAACTTTTTACCAGAGCCATCACCTATAAATAATCCAGCTAGATAAAATAAATCATCAAAATTATTAGGCATTTTCATAGGTGTTGAATTATGCCCTCTTTGTTTTCCTGTTCTGAAGAATATTAAATCGACCTTGTCATAAATATAATTTAAATTAATATCAAGAATTCTGCATATTTCAATTAAATCTGATAAATTATATCTATCCTGCCATACTCCATGATAAAAAGATTTGCTCTTTATTGATAATTTTATATTTTTTATTCCATAAGAAAGTATTTTTTCTTTTAATTCTTCAGAAAATTTTTTATTTAATTTAACGTAAAAATTCTTCTCTGATAGCTTTAATATAATTTCTTCTTTTATATTAATATTATTACTTATATTTAACTTTCTAGAGCATATAATTCTATCTCCAATTTTAAGGTCTTTTGCCTCAATCTCTTTAATTTCATCTTTAAAAACAATATATTTATGTTCTGGAGTTGTTGTTATTTGAAATCCATTTCTCAAACTCACTTTTATAGCATTTCCACCATTAAGTCTCCATACATATTCAAGTTCCTTTTTTTCAATACTCCCGCTTTCTTTGTTTAGAGAAAAAACTTCTACTTTATGTTTAGGTATGAATATAGTGTAGTCTTCATTATCCTTGTATACTTTCCCATCTTTAGAAACTTCTTCAAATATTTCTTTAGCAGTTTTTACATTCCCATTAGGCATTAAGAGTCTAGAGTTTCCCCCAATACACTTGCCGTGATGTATATGTGCACTTGTAGCTATGTTTCTGACATTATCTCTATTATCAATAAGCCTTTGAATTTTGTGTATACTTTTTTCGTCTTGCGCCATTTTGAATATGAGGTCATATTATAATTATATAATATAAACTATCTAAGAAACTTAGATTATACTTTGTAAGAAAAATAGTTTTTAAAGTTTCCTGTTTATACAGTATCTCCGAAACAATAAACAAAATAAGATAGGTTAACCTATTTTATTATCCAAGATTTGAATAATACATGTCCTTTCCACAGAACCTAATATCT
>JAGVWM010000026.1 GCA_018304325.1 Candidatus Pacearchaeota archaeon | reverse complement strand
ATCTTAGCATCTTTAGTAGCTTCTTCAATTGCTTGAGCTTTCAAAGTGTTTTCTGTATCTTTTGAAAATTCAAAGTTAATATAGCTAATCAAAGCTCCATTATCAACAACAGCATCAACTATTTTTCCAGTTAAACCAAAATCACTTGTTTTAACCTTTAGTTGATTAGTAGTTTTATACCCTTTTAGCTTCTGTTGACCAGTTTCCCAAGAATAATCAGGATAGATATTATACTGAACACTTTCAATTTCAGAATCTTTAAATCCTAAATATCTTAATTCTCTAGTAACTTTTTCACTTATCTCAGCATTTTCATTCTTTGAATCATCTGCACTTAAATTAGTTGTTTCTATACTGAAGTAAACTGAAACTAAATCAGGTTGTGATATTACTTCAGAACTGCCAGAAACACTTACTGTTTCTCTTTGAAATCCTATATTTGTATATACATAAGCTCCAATAGCTAATAAAGCTACAACAAGGATAACAAGTACTGCATTTTTTCCAAACTCCATTATTTTAACAAACCTCCTTTCATTATTCCATTTTCTTCCAATTTAATATCATAAAAATAATCAGGGCTGCAATTCCTCCAAATAAAAACCAAATCCAAAAGTTATTAGAAATTTGAACAGCCTGAGCAACTCCAGAACCTGCACTAACTCCAGAAACAGCTGTATCTGAAACAACTTTAGCAGCTTCCATTCCAGAATCAGCAGCATAACTAGGAATAGTATTTGGTAAAGATATAAAATTAACACTAAAAACTTTAATCAAAAAGGCTGCAATTCCAGTAATTACAAAAGCTCCAAGGATTTTATTATTAGTTGAAGAATTTTTAGGAGAAATTATAATCTTTTTATTTGCTACTTTATATTTCAGAACTTTTTTACCTTTAACACTCCACATCCAATTTTTTCCAGTTTCAATTAATCCTGCTTCAACAAGATTTTTAATATTATAATTAACAGTATTAGCAGGTAATTTTAGTTCATTAGATATTTCACCCTCACTAGCTTCTTTATCTGCTAAATACTCTAAAATCTTTTTAGCAGTTTTATTAGATAGCACATCTGTAAGTACCTTTAGCTTTTCATCATCTAATTCAAGCATAATGTATTTTTTACTTGCCATTTTATAAATAACATAGAAAAAACTAATATTTAAACAATTTCAAGGGTTCAAATCTATTTGAAATTACATTTTGATATATAAAATAAACAACAAATATCTTTTTAAATGCCAAAACACTCTAAATTTTACAATGAATAAATGGGCTGAGATCTTAATAGGACTTATTTTAGTCATAGGTATGATACTAATAGCTTGGTACTCTCATGTGCAGTCATGGACATTTCTAGGTCTATCATGGGACTTTGGAAGTGCTGCATGGGTAACAATCAAAGGAGCAGTAATCTGGGGAGTATTTTTCCTTGGCCTATTATTCTTACTATTAGGTATAAGTGACTTAAAAAACTAAAAATTTATTCTAATTTTTATTTAATCTATTTTTCTAACTAATTAGTATTTTTCCACATAAAAACACGATTAACTCTTGAGAGGTAACCAAAGTTTAAATTAAGAAGAGTATTTTATTCTTTAAGTTTAAAAAAAAGAAGGTTGAAATGTTAAATCAAGGATTAATATCAAGAGTTAAAGAGTTGAATTTAGATAAGAAAACTCATTTCTCAGGTTCATCTCCACCAGAGATATTCATCGGAAGACAAGATTACCCAAATGTTTATTCAGGCATACTTTCTCCTGTTGAACATGGTAATACGGAAAAATTCAGCTCACCAGAAAGCTGGTTTAAACACAAGTATAAAATAGAACAAATTATGGAATATAGATCAAAACTTATCTACTCTAGATTTAAAACAAATATTAAATCAGTTCAGGCAAATCCTTTAGTTAAACCATTATCAGAAATTGCAATGTCTAATAAATCAGTATCAGCTGAATTTTTCTTAGAAAGGCCTGCAAAATTTGCTCCAATACATGAAGCAAGTGTACCATTAATAGGAAATCCTGCTCCACTAAAAAAACTAAGACTAGAAGAAAATCCAAAAATAGAAAAAAATGTAGATTATATAGTTAGTGATGAAAAGCTAAAGTCAAATGAAGGTATCAAGTATTTATATGAATCTAATGTCACAATAACTAATATAGTAAAAATTCTATCAGCAGGTTTACTTGGAATAAAAGAACAGAGAAAAATGGTTCCTACAAGATGGGCAATAACTGCAGTTGATGACACTTTGTCAAGGGAATTATTAGAAAAAATAAAGTATTATCCAGAAATGAGTGAAATAAGATTATTTAATAGTGAATATTTAGGCAATCATTATGAAATACTTCTAATACCTGATACATTTTCTTTTGAAGTTATAGAAATATCTCTAAAAAATAATGGTGTTTGGAAAGATCATGAAAGTATTTTTGGCAGAAAAAAATATGCTGAAGATGTCACAGGAGCATATTATGCAAACAGACTGGCAGTATGTGAATATCTAAATGAAATAAGAAGGCAGGCAAAATGCATAATATTAAGGGAAGTTAGACCAGAATATAATGTTCCACTTGGAGTAGGAATATTAAGAGAGGTTTCAAGAGATGCTTTTACAAAATATCCGGAAAAATTCCAGTCTGTAAGTGAAGCCTTAAAAAAAGCAGAAGAAAGATTAAAACAACCAGTTGTAAATTTTGTAGAACAATCAATACTTCTAAAAGATCATGGTAAGCAAAAGAAATTAACTGATTGGAATTAAAAATATATTTTTATAATTGGGAACAGTGTTCTAAAGTAGCATCTCTTACATCTCCTGATTGATATATTCCTCTTCCAACAATTCCATGAAAATATTCTCCTGCAGCTAAAGCTGCATCACTAATTTTTCCTCCTTGTGTAATAAAACCAGGAGCATAAAATCTAGGATTAATAACTCCCTCACTTTCAACTGTTTCTTTAACCTGCCTAATAACATCAGGTTTATTTCCTGGGACTACAAAATCTCTTACTCCAATAGAAGCTGCAATTCTATAAATATCCAAAGCTCCTTCATCAGTAATAAAACCACCTTCACTTACAGCATAAGCAGGATGAGTCATTCTTCCACCAACAATAACTTTTAATCTGTTATCTAAAGCATGATAAATCCAAGCTCTCTCAGTTTCAGGACCTGCTTGTGGAAATAAAATAACTGCATCTACACCTGCTTCTTTATTTAATTCAGCAAAGTCCCTTCCAGTATCAGGGATATCTGTTGCAGCTTTTTGATGATCATAGATAATTGGTTTATCAGTATGTTTTCTAGCAACTTCAACAACTTTTGGTAATCCATATCTAAGTCCGAGTCCAAATCCTACTTTATAAGCTCCAACTCCATCAATAACAGAAGTTTGCTCAACCAATCTATCAAATTCTTCTATAGAAGAAACATCACAAGCAGGAATCACACTTCTATTTCTTCCTATAATAGTTTGCTCTAATTTTCCAACAGTTTCTTTAAGTTTTTTATTACCATAAACTCTCAAATAATTTTCTAGTCTTTCTAAAGCTCTAGGTGAAATTAAAGTTCGTTCTTTCAAATAAGTATAAACATCAGAAGCAGTAACAACAGAAATAACTTTAGTTCCAGTTTTTGATTCATATTCATCAATAGCACTAATTCCACTAGCATTAGTACCAACTTCTTGTCTGTCAACAGCAATAACTAATAAAGGGTAATTAAATTTTCCAAAACTTTCAAGTTCTGTTCTAGCTTCGTATTTTGCATCTCCTGCTGTAAAAACATCATCTAATTGAATAATATTATCTCCTTGTTTAGGCACTCTTCCAACAATAAGTTTTTTTGCTCTTTCATTAGAAGGTAAATTACTTGCTTCTCCATGAGTTTTTTCATCTTTTCTTGTAAAAAACCAAGGAGCATTAACTCCTCTAGAAATTAGTCCAATACTTGTAGCTATAGCTAAAGCAACACCTTTTTCAGGAATACCATATAAACTATCGAAATTGATTTCAGAATCAGCAATTGCTCCAGCATAAACATTTCCTAAAACACTTGTGCTCTCTCCATCATTAAATTCTCCCATATTAACAAACCATGGAGACAATCTCTTACTTTTTAATGATCTATCATTTTCAGGACTATCAAAAACACTTAGTGCACCAGTTTTTATCAAAAAAGTAATCAACTCTTGTTTATAAGTTTGCATTAATTAAAATCAGTATATTTAATTTATAAGCATTATATCAGTTTAAAATATACTTTATTAATCACTTAAGGAAAACAATCAGTCCAGCTTCTATTATTGCTGCAATTATAAGCAAAGGAACAATAAAATAAATGAAAATTTTAAATCCATTTTTCAAATATTCTTTCATTTTCTCCCATGGATTCTTGTAAAATATAAAAGTTCCCATCTTAATTCCAATTGAAAATGAGATAAATATTGCAGGCAATTCAAACAATCCATGAGGGACCAATCTCCAAATTTCGCTGATATTTGTTTCCTTAACAACCATACTTGTAACAGCTCCAACAAAATATGCATTAAAAATCAAAGATAAAGCTGGAAATAGGCCAAGAAATAAACCAAGAAAGATTGCTAAAAATGCTATACTAACATTATTCTTAAAAATAAAAAACCACATTCCAAAAAAACCAAGACCTTCAGTTTGCTTTAACACTTCACTTACCCATTCTTTAATCATATTCATGATAATATCTGGAATGGGAACAAAAAAGCCTATAATAAAAAACAAAATGAAAGCAAGAACAGACCCAAGCAAATAGTATTTAGACTTTTTAAGAAAATTCCATGTTTCCTTATATTCTTTAAATATACTGTATCTCTTTTTTTTTCTTTGCATCTTCAATTTATATGCTGATTTAATAATTGAATTTTTCTTGGATATTTTTTTCTAAGATACACCCCATATATTATTCCAACTAAAAATCCTCCAAAATGAGCTGTATTACCTATTGGCAATCCTGTACCTGCACTAACTAGCCATGTAGCAAAAAGTACTAGGGGGATCATAATATAAGCTGGTAGAGAAAAAAATGGTATAAATATTATTGAAAATTTTAGTTTAGGTGTTAAAATAACAAATAATCCTGCAATTGCAAAAATAGCTCCACTAGCACCAACTCCAGCTATAAGTGGGCTACCAAATATTTTAGCTCCTAAATCAGTATTTCCTAAAAATCCGGATAATAAAACAAATGCAACTCCAGCTAACAAACCAGACATAATATAAAACCAAAAAAATCTTTTCTTACCTATAATTCTCTCACAAAATCCTCCTAAAGAAAACAAAACAAACATGTTAACTAAAAGATGGGCAATCCCTCCATGCATAAACATACTTGTAACAAAAGTCCACAAATATTTTCCCTGCAGAATATAGTTAGGTTGCAAAGCTATATACTTTGAATAATCAACGTTGTATAGAATTAATGGGAAAGCGATTACAAAAAATATAATATTAATAATTATTAACCAAGTTGTAACATTAAATTCCGGTAAACTAAACCTCTTTATGTTCTTTTTTGTATATCTCCTTAAATTTGTCTTCATAATTATTTCTTTTTGATATTTTTTCCTTTTTTCTTAGGTGCTTTCTTTTCAGTTAGTTTCTTTTTTTTGTTTTTAGTAATTTTTTTATTTTTAATAACTTTCTTTTTATTAGCTATAGTTTTAGCCCTATTCATATTTCTAGTATCTTTTTTCTCCTTAGCAAACCTAATAGCCTCTTTCTTTATTTTCTTCTCTTTCTTACCACCAATAACCTCTAATTCAGATTCAACTTCCTTAAGTTTTAGTTTTATCTTATTAATATTTAGATTAATATCTTTTATCGACTTACTATTATCTTGAAGCTCATAAACCTCTCCACATTCCGGACAAATAAAATCATGAAGTAAAGCAGTTTCTTCAGTTACCTCAATATTACACTGCTTACATATATAGTATCTTTTTTCTTCCCTGCTTTTAAGTTGATTTTCTAATTGAGTTATCTCAATAAATAAATTCTTTTTTAAAAGAAGGAAAGCTCTTTCTTCATTAAATGTCCAAAAATAAGTGTACCACCCTTTCTTTTTGTCTTTCTTCCTAATGAAAGAGACAAGACCTTCATCACTTAGTTTATAGAGAATATTCCTAGTTTGATTAATAGTAAGTACTAATTTTTTAGCAATTATAAACTCGTTAACATTACTTTTGCCAAGTAATAAATCAACAATATTAGAAGAGTTTTTACCCCCAACAGTAATAGACACATCTCTTAGTAATTCAATTTTATAATCACTTAAACCCATATTAGTTATTTTAGCCATGTTAATTAATAAAAAATCATAGTTTAAAAATTATACTCTTAAAATATTTTTAAGAAAAACTAAAGTTGGATAACTTTTTAAACTATCAAAAACAATTATATACTATAAAATATATATCACAAAGAGATTAATATGGGACTATTTAGTAGAAAAAAAGATGAAAAAGAAGCACCTGAACTTCCACAACTACCAAAATTACCTCAAATTCCTTTTCAAAATACATCTAAAATTCAAGATATTCCTCTAAACCCTAATAATGATGCTTCAAGAAGTACAACACTTCCTTCTTTTCCAACTTCTAACTTTGGAAATAAGATGAATCAGTCAACAATAAAGGAAGCTGTGGAAGAACATAATAATAAAATACTAGAAGATAAATTTTTTCAAATGACTCCAAGTATTATTCCAAGAATGCCACAATCAAAACCAAGATCACTAGAAATGTCAAATTGGCAAAATCAAAATACTGAAACAAGAGTTAAAAGAACAGAACCAATATTTGTAAAATTAGAAAAATTTGA
Organism: Candidatus Pacearchaeota archaeon; assembly: GCA_018304325.1. Taxonomy (GTDB): domain Archaea; phylum Nanobdellota; class Nanobdellia; order Pacearchaeales; family GW2011-AR1; genus JACPLR01. Next base: position 749 of record JAGVWM010000026.1, on the reverse strand, counting down.
AAGTGCATTATCTACTTTTAATGAAATAAGACTTCGAATAGGAGAAATTGATTCTTTACTAAAAGACATAAGAGAAGTTAAAAGAAAAGAAGAAGCAGAATTAGAAGAATGGGAAAATGAAATAGAAACCATAAAAGCTCGTTTAGATCAGATTGATAAAGACATATTTAACAAATTATAAAATGCAAAATAAAGATGATGTTCTGTACTCTCAAATAGATTTTGAAAGTGCTCTGGCTGCAAAAAAAGATATCTTAGAAATAGAAAGGGGTTTTCTTAGTATAATGCAAAAAATTGAGAATTATCAATCATTAAGAAAAAAAGAATTTGTAATAAAATTAAAGCTAAAAAATACTCTAAAAGAAGCTAAAGATAAAATGAACCAAATAAATGAAAGCTTGCCACACCCTAATGGAGAAAAAGCTATGAAAGTTAACAAAATTGAAACTGAAAAAAACTTTAAAGAAACAAAGAAATCAAAAATAGAAAATGATCTTAAGGAAATTCAAGCCAAATTAGAAGAGCTTTCTAAATAATATCAAAATTTTTAAACACCCTCTTCCTAAGAATTTAATGAAACAAGTTAAAACCCGCCAAGAACTTATTAAGTTATATTTAGATTTTTATAAGTCAAAGAACCATAAAGTAATTCCTAGTGCATCTCTAATTCCAGAAAATGATCCAACTGTTTTATTTACAACAGCAGGTATGCATCCTTTAGTCCCATATATTTTAGGACAAAAACACCC
>JAGVWM010000022.1 GCA_018304325.1 Candidatus Pacearchaeota archaeon | reverse complement strand
ATTGTACTTCCTTCAATTGCATTAGTGTTATAAGTAAATGCTATAGAAATCTCCTCTAATTCTTTGTTTTTAACACTCTCTGGAACTCTCTTCCATTCAACCTGAAAATTTTTCTTGATGGATTCTAATTTTTTATCTAAACCAATCTTAATCTCTTTATTAAATTCTTCCTTAATCTTTTCTATATCTTTTGGAATTTCTTTCCCAAGATATTTTTCTTTCTTGATAACTTTTTTCCCTTCTCTCACACTGCTTTCTAAGTAATAATACTTCTGTTTGCCCCTCGTACGTTTACGGATTTTTACCATATTATATATTGCCCCTACATGTTTATATATTTTACGGTTTTAAGAAATAATGTAGGGGGATACGCCCAGAGCAGGATTCGAACCTACGCACCCCAAAGGGTCCAGATTAGCAATCTGGCGCGTTAACCACTCCGCCATCTGGGCTTTCTTGCCAAGTTGGAAAGCAATAGATACTGAGATCTTGATCTCTCCATCTGGGCTTAAGATAGAAATAAATTTTAGAGATTTAAATCTTTGTGTTCTTATTTAAGGAAAATAATCTAAGGTTAATATTTAGTCTTTTTTCAATCAAAGTGAAACATTTCAAAGTTTATCAAAAACTACTAATAATATATAATTAATAATCTAAATACTTTTAAACTTTATTCTAACAATTCTTTTATGGAAAGAAAAGAAATAACTTTTGACCCAAAAGAAAGTGAAAGAGTAAAAAAGTTTCTTAATAGAATGGGTTCAAGATCAGATTCAGAATTAGAAACATTAGAAAAAGGAACTTTATGGGTTCAAAGAGTATATTATAACACTATTGAATCTAGAGAATATGGTGGAAATCGTTGTGACAATCATATGGCTGAAGAAATTTTAATGATGCCTTCAGACCAACCAGGTCGCTTAATTTCCTATCGGGAAGAATGGGATCCTGTATATATTGAAGAAACCTTAGCAATAGATTTAGTCCGAAGAAAAGTTTTAGGTTTAAAATAATACACTTTTACTAATTTGTTATCTATTCATCTTCTTAAAATTAACCCCAAAAAGTTATAAAGATCCTGGATATATTAACTTATATGGAATATGATGAACTAAGATTAGATGAGCTAAGGTATCAGGTAATAAATTATTTTGAAGGTCGGTTTAAAAAGTTCGGTTTACGTTATGTGCAGGATATATTTCCTTCGAAAAAAGTAATCGGATCTTCTTCTGAACTTTGTCTATTAATGGAAAACCTGGGAAATATGGCAGAAAGCTATCTTACTAAAGTGCTTGGTGATTTGGAGGATGAAGGAAAAATAAAAATAAGAGTTGTAGACGGCAAATTTATGGATGGAGTGAGAGCCATACATGCAAGAAGGCAGAGTTTTAGAAATAAAATTGAAGATAATCAACTTCCTGGGAATCTTGAAAGAGAGATACAGAATTTAACTTTTTCCTCAGAATACAATATTGCAGGAGATAATACCTTAGCAATATACGTTTATTACAGGGATATTGATTTAATTATTGAGGCTATTGAAGCTGTCTAATTTAATTCATTTTTTTAAAAAAGAAAAAATGATACACCTAAAATTTAACCTTAAAACTGCATTTTAAGGCTTTTCCTTCCAGTTTTTTAGTATATAGTAAACTAAATATTTCTTTTTATACTAAAATATGTAGGTTATTTAATGGTATCACTCAAGACATTTAAAAAGTTTGTACCAGGCAAATTGAAAATACCTAAAGCTCACTGTGAAGTTTCATTTACAAAAGAATTATCAGAAAGAGAAAGAAAAAAAATTGAAAAAGTTGCTGAAGAAGGAGTAGTTGTTTATGATACAAGACATGGAATATTTTATTTAGAATATAATGGAAAAAACTTTCCTATTGAGATTAGAGATACTGATACTATACCTGATTATATGTTTAATCGTATAAAAGTTGAAGTTCCAAAAGGACTAGTTCCAACAGAGTTATGTACTACAGGACGTAAAGATAAAACTCATGATGAGATATATTGTTATTTAAATCCATTTTCAAGAACATGGATAACTCCTCAAAGACAAGCAGTTCCATCAGCTTATGAAGGAAGGTTATGGGGATATTTGTCAGATTTACTTAAATCAGAAATAGTTGATTTTAATTCTACAGAAAGTAGAAAATTAAAAGACAAAAATAGAGATACATTATCAAGATATGTTACAAATACAATTGCTAATCGCAGATAGCGGAGGCGGGATTTGAACCACGCGATCTCCGGGTTATGGGCCCGACGAGGACTCCAGGCTCCTCTACTCCGCTGTAATATTCTAAAAACGAAGGCATTTTTAAAGCCTTCTAAAATATATTTATTATTACTCAATTATTTATAAACAACATAAATTATCTTGGGTCATGAAGAGAGGAGATAGGAGAGGAGATAGGAGAGGAGATGACTTATTAAGAAACTTACACGGATTTGGTAATCAAGTAGAACTTGTAAGAAAAAATATATCTATTCCCTTAGATCAGATGGAGTTTAATTTTTCAAGTTTTGGTAAAAGACCTTACAGCACAAGCATAACTACATTTAGTGGTTATTGTTTTGAAAAAGTTACAGCAGCAATATTTGGAGGCTATCATCATAAAGGAGCTATAATCTCATATGATAATGGAGAAGAAGTTATCCAGCCAGATGTATCAAATCATAGAGATAGAATATATTATGAGGTTAAATCATGCCAGTGGACAAGTCAGTTAAAATTAATAAGAACTCAAATTGAGAAAAATCTTAGGTGGATGTTACATGAAGATTCTGGAGAAGATACTGAGAGCAATTTTGTTTTTTATAGGCATAGAATAATGAATATGCAGAGAAGAAATTTGACAAAGCAAGAGTTGTTGGATGAAATGTTGGATAATGGAATTTTATATGCTATTAAGACCCCAATATCAATCTCAGCTCAGTTCTTCCTTCATCCAGGTAAGATAGACAAAAAAAGATATGTACTAAATACCTATGATTACTCAGATAGAATAAAATATGGATATGGAAGCTATCAAATATTAAGCACATCTGCAATGTTTTTAAATGATTTAATTAAAAGTCCTGAAGATACAATAGGAAATTTGGGTTTAGATCCAGATGATTTTGAGGTAGAAAGAGCCAGAGTTTCAGGAATTAAAGTAAATAAAAGAAAATTAGCAGAATTTCCAATGATGTTTATTAAACAAAAAGATGTTAGGAAATGGATTGCTGAAAATAAAGAGATTTTTGAATTTTTATTTGGTAAAGTTAGAGATGAAAATGTAACTCTTCCGCAATATGATCCAAATGATGAAGCTTACGGAGATCCAGAAAGATATAAGCCAAAAAATTACTCTGAATGTGAAGTACCATTTGAAATTCCTGAAATAGAACCAGATGATTTTGAAGAAGGTGATGGTTTTCTTTTCTAATAAATAATTCTAATAACAATATTTTTATACCTCTTAATTTTTATTTCTATATGCTTATTTTAGGAATTGATGATGCTGGAAGAGGCCCTGTTATTGGGCCAATGGTTCTTGCAGGAGTTCTTATTAAAAAGGAAACAGAAAGAGAATTCATAGAATTAGGTGTAAGAGACTCAAAAACACTATTGCCTAATAAAAGAGAAGCTCTTGCAAAAATAATAAAAGAAAAGGCAATTTCCTGGTTTCATGTTATAATTAGTGTTAATGAAATAGATGATGTAAATAAAGATGGAATGAATTTAAATGACAGAGAAGCAGTTGCATCTGCTATGATAATAAATAAGCTGAACAAGAAAAAAGAAAATATCAAGGTAATAATAGACTGCCCTTCAGTTAATATAGAAGCATGGAAAAATTACTTAGAAAAATTCCTTGTGGGAAGAGCAAATCTTGAAATTTCATGTGAACATAAGGCTGATGAAAATAATGTAGTTGTTGGAGCTGCCAGTATTTTAGCCAAAACAATTAGAGATGCTGAGATTGAAAAAATAAAAAAATCTTTAGGAGTAGACTTTGGTTCAGGTTATACAGCAGATCCCTTAACAAGAAAATTCATTTATACAAGCTATGATAAATATAAGGATAAAGGAATATTCAGAGAATCTTGGTCAACAATAAAAAAGCATAAACTTATCAGAAAACAAAAGAAGCTGTTTTAGTTTGTATAGATTGAACCTATGAAAGTGTTTTTATACTAAGAACACTTAAAACTATTATGTCTATAATAACTACTCAATGTCCAACTGGACCATTAAAATATGAAGAGTGTATAGCAATTTTTGGTACAAAAATAACAGGTTATATCCCTATTTTGTTCATTTCAATTATTCTAGGCTTTTTGTTATGTTTTATTATATTAAAATTAAGGAAAAAAGAGTTTAATACAAAGAAATATATAATATTCAGTTTAATTGTTTCATTAATAATATTCATAGTTTTATCAGCAATTGTTATATATCTTAACTACCAAGTTGTTTACTAAGCTCTTAAATCTAAAAATCTTCCAACTTGATATTCTAAACCCTTACCTTTTGTTTCTTCTACTTGCTCAACTCTTCTGGTTTTTTGCTTTATTCTTCTAAACATTTCAAGTCTATAAGCCTGGCTAGCATAAACAATTTGCATTGCTTGATACGCATAATCCATATTTACTCTCATTTTTCTTATTAAATTCGGTATATTAACCTTTAAAAATCTTCCTTGCTATTCTAACTTTATACTAGAGGTTGTTAATGGTCTTTATAAAAAAGCTGGTGATGCATGGATTTAAGAGTTTTGCTAATAGGACAGAGATACCTTTTGATAATGGAATTAATGTAATTATAGGCCCAAATGGTTCTGGAAAAAGTAATATTACAGATGCTCTGTGTTTTGTTCTAGGCCGTCTAAGTAGCAAAAGTTTGAGAGCTTCAAAAGCTTCTAATTTGCTCTTTCAGGGAAATAAAGATAAAAAACCATCACATGAAGCTTCTGTTGGAATAATATTTGACAATTCAGACAAAGGTTTGAAACTTGAAACAAAAGAAGTTCATATAGAGCGTATTGTAAGAAGAAAAGGAACTTCAATTTATAAAATAAATAATGAAGTGAAAACAAGACAGGAAGTTTTAGAATTATTAGCAAGTGGTGGAATTGATCCAAATGGTTTTAATCTTGTTCTACAGGGAGAGATTGCTTATTTAGTTAAAATGAGGCCTGAAGAAAGAAGAATTATTTTAGAAGAAGTTGCAGGTATTTCTATTTATGAGTCAAGAAAACAAAAATCTCTTAGAGAAATTGAAAAAACAGAACAAAAATTAAAAGAAGTTTCTGCAGTGCTTAGGGAAAGAACAGCATATCTGAAAAATCTTGAGGAAGAAAGAAAACAGGCTTTACGTTTTAAAGAGCTGGAAAAAACACTAAAACAATGCAAGGCAACAATCATAAAGAAGAACATTGATGAGAAAACAAAAAAAATTGAAGAAGTTAAAAAAGAGGTTTTAAAAAATAATTCTTATAAAGACAATTTAAAAGAGGAAATTCTTAAAATAAATAAGGAAATTGAATCTCTAGAATTAAGAACTAATGAAATAAACCAGTATATTCAGAAAACAACAGGATTTGAACGTGAAAGCCTTAATGACGAAGTAACAGAGCTAAATGTTAGAGTAGCAAGTGAAAAAGCAAGGCAGGAAAACTTTGAAAAAAGGCTTTCTGAAAATCAGTTCAGAAAAACAAGTTTAAAACAAAATATCAAAGAATTAGAGTCAGAAATAGAATCTCTAAAAAAAGAATCACCTAAAGTATCAAAGAGACAGTCTTTGTTAAAAGAGAAAAAATCAGAGCTTGAAAAAATAGAATCTGAAAGAGAGCTTTTATTTAATGCAAGAACAGAGATTAATACAATTAAAGAAAGGATAAGGGAAAAATCAAAATATCTAGAAAAAGCATCTTCAGAAAGCAAATTAATTTTTAATCAAATATCTAGAATGTCAGAGGATATTGTTTCTAAAAGCATAAGTGAAGCAGATTCAGAAATGAAAAAAATAGATTTAAAAATAAAAGAACTTGAAGATACTCTAGCCTTAAATATTAATAAAAGAGAAGAAATAGGCAATAAATTATCTGTAATAGATTCTATTATTGAAAGAAATACTAAAATAAAAATTAACATACCAAAAAAAGATATATGTCCTATATGTCAAACAAAATTAACAGAGTCACATAGAGCCCATGTAATGGATGGAGCTGAAAATAAAATTAAAGAGTCTAATACTCACAAATTAAGTTTTCAGAAAAAAGTTGAAGATTTAAATGAAAAAAATCAGACAATAAAAGATTCAATAAAATCTTTTGAAGATGCTCTAAAAAGGAAGAATAATGAGCTTGGAGTTCTAAAAAACATAGAAGATAAAAAAGAAGTTATGAAAAAATTGATTGATGATGAAAAACAAATTAAGCTAGAAATACAAAAACTAGAAGAAAAACACAATTTGTTATCAAATAAAATAAATCATAAAGATACAATTGAAGAAAAATATAATAAATTATTTTTTGAAATGCAGGAATTATCATCAAGAACAGATGAAAATCTGGATACAACTATTCTTTACAAGGAAAGGGAAATAGAAAATGTGAAAAATGTTCTTAAATCCATAGATAAAGATGAAATAGAAATCAAATCTGAATTATCAAGAATGTCTGAACAAATAAATTCTGATGAAAAAGAGCTTGATAAAAAAGAATCTGCATTGGATGAATTAGGTGAAAAATTCCAAAAACTATTTGATGAAAGAACTAAAATTCAGGAAAAAGTAAAGGATAAAAATACTTTGCTTGTTAACAAGCAAAATGCTCTTGGTAGAATAGATGAAATAATAAATAATTTAAGGGTAGATATTGCAAGAATATCTGCAGAAAAAGAATCTCTTGATTATGAAATAAAAGAATTCCATGGAGTTGAGTTCATACAAGGAAGCATTCAGTTTCTTCAGGAAAAGTTAAAAAAAACAGAACAAACTCTTTCAACAATAGGAAATGTTAACATGCGTGCTTTGGAAACTTATGACGCTATTAAAAAAGAATATGAAGAAGTTTATAAAAAAGTAGAACAGTTAGAAAAAGAAAGAGATCAGATACTTACCATAATTGCTGAGATTGATAATAAAAAGAAAAAAACATTCATGAAAACTTTCAAAGCAATTAATGAGTTATTTACTAGAAATTTCTCCCAATTAAGTTCAAAAGGAAGAGCATTTTTAGAAATAGAAAATCCTGAAAATATGTTTGAAGGTGGAATAAATATAATGATAAAAGTAGCTAAAGGAAAATATCTGGATATTACTTCTCTGTCTGGAGGAGAAAAAACTCTTGTTGCTTTATCGCTTATTTTTGCAATACAAGAATTTAACCCATATGCTTTCTATATTTTAGATGAAATAGATGCAGCTTTAGATAAAAGGAATTCAGAACTATTGTCTAATTTATTAAAAAAATATATTAAAACAGGCCAGTACATAATAATAAGTCATAATGATTCAATAATCACAGGAGCAGATATTCTTTATGGAGTTTCAATGAATAATGGTATAAGTAAGATTCTTAGCTTAGAAGTTAAGGAAACATAGATAAAAGAATATGAAGTTTAATTAATAAAGCCCTAACTTCTGAATTTAAATCTTTTTTTAAATTGTTTCACCAGTTTCATTTAAAGGAGCTAATACAACTCTTGTAGAAAAACTTCTGTCTGGTTTAGGATTTTCTCCATTATCATTAAAAAAATAAGTTACCAACCCAGGATAAGTTTGAGCAGATTGTCTTATACTATCAGCAATACTAATATCATACCCTCTTTGAACAGCTTTAGGTGTGTAGAATTTATCAATATATCTTGGTTCAGGAGTACTTCCAATTAGACATTTCTCTTGAGGTGTTAAAAACATTGCCCAATTAACATCTTCTAATCCACTCATTTTTAAATCAATTCCCTCTCATCTCTCCACATTTGAATTCTATCCTGACAATATGCTTTAAATTCAGAAGTTCCTATCCAACCAGATCCTATAGAAGCCACTTCAGCTTTCCTATCAGGAAATATTAAATAGAAATCACGTAATCCCATTTCTGTTGTCTCAATATCAAAATACTCTCTCATAAAAGAGTTTATTCCTTCTTCCATGAAATCAATTGGTTCATCATCTCCTATCTTTGAAATCCAAGATTCTAAATAGTTTTTAAGAGCTGCTTTTTCAGACCATTTAAGCTCAATTCCATAACCTTTTTTAAGAATTAAATAACACTGCTTTAAGAAACCATCATTGTAGTCCATTTTAAATATTATTTATTATCCAATTTTTTTATAAAATTATAAAATATAAAAGAAAAAAAGGGTCTGAATGTAAATTGATTTCCATTTTATCTTGAATGAGTTCTATCTCCAACATATTCTACTCTTCCAAGTACTAATCTTTCTTGCTTATCTTCATGTGTTTGTGTATTATTTCTTTGTTCTGTTTCCATTTTATTTCTTCTTATTTTATTTAAGCCTCTCTATCTACAGAATTTGGAGAGGTTTCTCCATTGGTATGGTAAGCATCTTGATTGTTAGACACAGAAGCATGAATAAATCCTAATGAATAAATTCCACCGAAGAACATTCCTAATCCAGCATACAAAAAGCTAGTATCTTTTTCATATGAAGCAACACCCATAATAACAATTCCTGTTAAGGAAGTAGCAACTGACCCATATGTTACATCTTTTTTAGAATATACTTTAGAGTTATCATTTATTGGTTCTTTTCTTGTTATTTCTTCTAAATGTCTCATTTTCTTCTTATTTTATTATTGTTTTTAAATATTATTATAATTCGTTTTTTCTTTTTAATATTAAAAAGAAAAAAAGGAGAAAGAAAAAATAAAAAGTTAAAAATTTAGTAGTAACTCTCTCCGAATTCTTCTGTTTTTTCCGGCCTTCTTGTAAGCAATACTACCAGGATTACAACGAGAACAACAAATATTATTGCTAATACTATTGTAAGAGCAACGATATTGCTACTTGTTGATCCACCTGAAAGTGCTCTGCCTTCTACAGTTGCAAGGTATTGTGCTTCTTTTGTGAAGCTGTCAGATATTGCTGAAACTGAGAATGGGAATGTTCCCTCTCTGTTTGCAGTTACATAAACTTTCACAATCTTGCTTGAACCAGCTGGCACAATTGCCACAGGTTCACTTAATCTGATACTTAAAGCATCAGAAGTTGTAGGGGCCAAGTTGTAGATAGCTATTTTGTTACCTGAGTTCACAAGAACAAGGTCATATGATGTTTCTTGTCCAACAGCAAATTGTTTGCTTGTAGGATTTGAAAGTACACTACCTTCTGCTCTTGGGGCTGATACTGTTAAGCTTTTAGTAACAACTGTTTCAGTGTCACTATTGTAAGCTCTAACACTCATTTCATACTTACCAGATTTTGCGTCTTCTGGTATTGTTATGAAAAGCCTTCTCTCTCTTGAATCTGCTTGATCACATTCTCCGTCATTACTATCGCACACGTCTACTGGAGATAGGTCTTCAAAGTAAGCACTTCTTGAGATACCTAGTTCAGGTATTTTTACAGTAACAAAAGTGTCTTCAGCTTCCTGTCTTCCCATGTTCTTAAGAACAACAGTGATAGGTACTGTTTCCCCAGGTTTTGCATTTGATTCAAAATCAACCAAAAGCACTTCTAGGTCATCAGCCATTCTCTGTCCTTGAAGAGTTAATTCTTCTTCATAGTTTCCAGAGTCAGTTTCAACTCTTACAAAAAGAGTTAATTCTTCTTCAGGGTCCACATCACTAGGGACATTCACAGAAAGTCTAAGCCTGTATTCTCTTCCTTCAATAAGGTCAGCAAAATCATTTTCAACAAATGTTCCGCTTCTCTCACCTTGGAACCAAGCCGACACTACTACATCGCTTGCATTTTCATTAGCAGTAAAGTCTAATGTTACAGGAACTCTTGTTCCAGCAACAATTGCTACATTATTGCTTGTCGCATCTAAGCCATCTACTTCAATTTGATGTACATTGACATCAAGACTTGATGTAGCTGCTACGATACTGGCAACAAATGCAACTGCTAAAATTGCTACAAGTGAAGCCAAAACGATATTTTTTTTCATTTTGGATATATGTTTATTTAGGTTAATTTTGTCACATTATCTTGATTTATAAACTTTATGGTGACAACAAATTGGATGTAACTACTAAGTGATACAAAATAACCGATAGCAAAGATTAAATATATGTTATAACAATGTTATAACAAATGGCAGTACCAAATAAACGAGTATTTTATCGTCGGGCAATTAAAGTTGGGAACAGTTCAGGAGTATTACTTCCTAAAGCATTTCTAGGACATTATGTTAAGGTAGCAGTTATATCTCCACCGAAAAATATTAAGAAAGATGTTACTTCAATACTTGATTCTTTTCTTGAAGAAATAATTGGAGTTTACTTAATTAGTGAAACTGAAGATCAAATTGAGATACTAGCAATTTCAACCAACATAAATAAACACTTAGAAAAAAGAAATTATTTTGTTGATGTAGTACCACTAAATGTTTTGAAAAAGTCTCTAAAAGAAAAACAAGAAACTAGAGAAAAAATAAAATCAGCAAAACCAATTATAAACAAAATGCTTTTGTTTGAACTGAAAAAATTAATTTAAATTAATTTCATTCCAAACTTTCAAACTTAAAACAGAATCTTTTACAGGATCAGGAGATTCATTAATTATTGTAATATTACATTTATTTTTCACAGCTTTCAACTCTTTAAGTAATTCTTTAAGCTCAGTTTTAGGAGTAAGTATATGGTGCTTTTCTCCCTTATCTCCATAAACAATTCCAGAGAAATGGCAGTGCCACTCTTTGAATTCAGAAAACTCTGAAACCATTTCCTTATAACTCATTTTGCCATTTGATCTTGCCTTTAAATGAGCAAAGTCAACACAAAAACTGCACTCAGTTTCTTTAACTAAAGACTTTATGTCTTGCACACTACCAAAAACATTAACTTTACCCATTGTTTCTAAACAAAGCTTGACTTTCCACTTATTTTTCTTAATTTCTCCCATTAACTCAATAACTACCTTCTTTATATTATTATAAGATTCTTCTTTAGACATTTTACCATAATAACCAGGGTGTACAACAACAGCATAACATCCAAGCTTTTCACCAGTTTTTAAACAATCAAGAATTCTTTTCTTACTAGCTTCAATTTTAACTTTTTCAGCAGAATTTAAATTTAACCAGTATTGAGCATGAATACTTAATTTAATTCCATATTTCTCAGAAGCTTCCCTTATTGCCTTAATGTCTTTATCTTCCTTAATATAAACTCCATAAGTAAAAGCAATTTCACACGCTTTAATTCCAAGTTTATGATAAGCCTCTAAATTACCAATAGCCTCTTTCACACCTCCTAAACCACTAGGCCCAAATATAACTGTCATAACTATTTATAGAATATAAATATTTAAATATATTATGAATTGAACTAAAGTATGGTAGAAATTGATCTTGTAAAACTAATAGGGGAAGCTTCAACTCTTACAGAAGCACTTTTATGCTTTAAAGGGTACACACATTATGGTTAATTCTCATTTTGGTGACTCTAGTTATAGAGTAATAGAATTAAGGGAAACATTTGCCATTCTTGAAGATGTAGCAAAATCAAATACTCAATATCTTCACCCATATGGAACAAGCGTAGCTTATTATGTTGATAGAGTTGTAGAAGAGAAAGTGCTAAGTTAAAATTAATTTAATTTAAAAAGCTTGTTAATCTAAATTAGTTAATCCAAGGCATATTTTAATGGAAATATCAGTTTTTAACATTGTAAATTGATCTGCCGAACCAATTTTTTTTATAACTCTTCTTTTATCTAATGCTCTGATCTGATTTAATAATATAGTAGAATCATTTTTTAATCCAGATGTTCCTTTGTTTAAAAGAACATTAGTAGGATATTCCTTTTCATAAATTTTAGAGGTAATTGGAGCAACTATTGTTAGTGAGCTGAATTTATTTAAGTTATTACTTTGAATAACAAGAGCAGGTCTAATTTTTCCTTGTTCAGATCCTTTTACTGGTTCAAAATTAACGAGTAGTATGTCTCCTCTTTTTATTTCCATTATTTTCAATTTCTCCATTCCATTCCCAATCAAAATCATTATCAATTACTTCCCATTCTTTGACTATTTTAAGATTTTCTTCAGCCATAACCTTACACCCCTCAATCAATAATTCTTTTTGCTTCCTTCTCTGCTCTTCAGAAAATCTCATCAGCTTTAAAATTACATCTTCATATGTTTCTTTTTCATTCTTAAGTCTGTCAAGTTCTTTTTTTACACTCTCATTTAATTGTATTGTTGTTACCATAATTCTATAGTGTAACTATAGTATATAAATTTTATGATTTTTAAAAAATTCAGTGTTAAAAAGCTTGTTAATTATTCTAAAACTACTTTTTTTATTACTTCATCCAAATCCTCTTCTCTTATTCCTAAATCTCTATAAAATTTTTTCCAGTCTCTTGATTAAAATTGAGAAACATAAAACTCTTTTGTAATAGGTTTATATCCAAGACATATTCTTATACCTTAATCTAGAGAAAAACATCTTTTTAAAGTATCATAAAGTGTTCCATCAAAGTCATATGCTAATTTTACTTTATTCATTTTATTCAGCTCCTCTTCGTTCCTCAACTCTTTCTCTTACTTCAGCAGCTTGTCTTTCCCTTCTTCTTTCTTCAAGCACAGATTCTATTTTTTCCAGTTCTATCTTCATGCAAGGAGGACAATAACTATGGCTTAATCCTTCATAAAATAGGTTATGTAATCCATATTGGAGATTTGATTTAGGTATCCAATATTTTCCAGGTTTTATAGCCTCACATACACAACATACTACAAGTAATTCATCTGCACTAAAATTTCTCC
>JAGVWM010000016.1 GCA_018304325.1 Candidatus Pacearchaeota archaeon | reverse complement strand
AACTTCTTTGGGCTGGTTAGTTATAAATAAAACATCTACATCATTAAACTCTTTATTGTTTAGAACCGAGCCGAATAAAATAATCAGCTCCGAATGTTCAAACTTTTGTATTTCTTCTGCATAGATTTTAGAGTATCCTTTTAGGTTTCTTCTTTCTTCTGACAGAAGAATTTCACACCATCTTATTGTTTCTTCATTGTTTAAATTAATTTGATAGAACTTGGCGTTTCCTAAACTAGAAGATAAGACAATATTGTTCTTTTCTAAGTCCTTTAAGATTTTAAACGCACTTCCTACACTAATACTAAGCTTCTTAGAAATCTGATTAATATTAACTAACTCTAAATTTCTCAATAGGTAGAGTATTATCTTCTTTGTGTTTTTAGGTATCATCTTTCTATTTTCACTTAAAGTGAATAATTATTCATTATTAATGAATGTTTATAAATCTTCCGATTGTGTTACAAGAAATGTTACAATCTATGTTATGGGGGTGAAACGCCCAATGTCATTAAGTTAAGCCATAACTTTTTTCTTGGTAACAATCACATAAACTCTCTTTCCTAAATACTTTCTAGGAACATCTGCTTTGGCAGAGGTTCCAATAGGAGTTACAACTCTTTCCAAGAACCCTTCCACTTCTTCATCCTTCAAAATTAACTTTCCCTTATTAAGTTTAATTATCCTCATAATAAGATAACTATAGATATCTTTATAAATCTTTCGGCGTTATATCTTTTATGAAAAGAAAGAAGAAAAAGAGTAAGAAATTTATTAATTACATTAGAAATCAAATTTATTCTAAACAATTTTTAGAATTAAATAGAAAGTCTGATAAAGATTTTACAAGAAAACGAAAACTGACTTTTCCCAAAATAATTTTGTTTATGCTAAATTCTATAAAGAAATCCTTGCAAAAAGAACTCACTGAGTTTTTCCTGAATTTTTCAAACGAAAAGAATATAACTAATTCTGCTTATTCTCAAAGCAGAATGAAATTAAATCATACAGCATTTATTGAATTAAACGACGGTATTATTAAAGAATTTTATACAGATAATATTTTTGATTTATGGAAGGGATTTAGACTTCTTGCAATTGATGGAAGCAGGATTCAGCTTCCACTTTCTTTAGAAATTATTGAATATTTTGGATTTGCACAAAATCAGGGAGTAGTCCCTATTCCAATGGTGCAAGCTTCTTCATGCTATGATTTATTAAATAATATGATTATAAATTCAGAAATAGACAGATATGAAACCAGCGAATATAATCTATCTTTAAAACACTTAGAAAAATGTCAATTTGAAAAAGATTTATTGATATATGATAGATATTATGATGGAATGTGGTTTATGTTTTATCATATATTAAAGAAAAAAGATTTTATTATAAGAATGGCAAAGAATTCCATCACTGAAGTCCAAAACTTTTTTAATTCTAATGAAGAATCTAAAATAATTGAAATTACTAAATTGCATATTGATTCAAAAAATCAGCTTAAAAAATTAGGTATCGAATTTATTCCTTTCAAAATTAGATTAGTAAAAGTAATTCTAGACAATGGGGAAGTTGAAGTTTTAGCAACTTCTCTCCTCGATGAAAAGAAATATCCTAATAAAGAATTTAAATGGCTTTATGGAAAAAGATGGGGCATTGAAACAAATTTTGATCATTTAAAAAATCATTTAATGATTGAAGACTTTACTGGTCTTTCGAGTTTATCAGTTTTGCAGGATTTTTTTGTAAGTATGTTTATGGCAAACATGCAACAGATTCTTATTAGCGAAGCACAAGATGAATTAAAAAAACAAAAGAAAGATACAGAATACGAATATAAAATTAATAAAAATCTTTCTTTTGGTTTTATGAAAGATAGATTTGTGAAAATATTATTAGAAAAATCAACCCTTCTCCTATTAGGGAGGGAAGAAGTTGTCCTAGGGTTTTTCATCAATTCAGAAAGAAGTTTTACATAAAAAAGAAGAGGGCTGTTTGATATCTTTAGTTTTATTATTAGAAAAGAACTAGCTTGGCTTATTTAATTCAATAGAAATCTTGGTATCGGGAAAGTTTTTAGTTTAAAATCTTATAAGTTAGAGGATTATTTTTTAGAAATTTATTAAGGAGAAATTCCTTAACTTAATGGAATTGGTAACATGCCCCCACAATCTTTTAACTACATCTTCTCTAGAACTGCTATTCTCTTCTCAATAGGTGGATGTGTTGAAAATGCATTTTGTACTTTTCTTTTAAATGGATCACTTAAGAATAATGGAGCAACTGATTTGCTTACTCTATGAGACTTCATTGGCTGATCATTTTTTATTTTTTTAAGTGCATTAATCAATCCAGTAGGTCTTCTTGTAAATTTAACAGCTGTTGCATCTGCTGTATATTCTCTTTTTCTTGAAATTGCTAATTGAACTAATTTTGTTACTATTGGAGCTAAAATAGCTAGTGCAACTCCAATTAAAATAAATATTATCTGCATTCTTCCATCTTTACTATCTCTATTTCCACCAATGTTAGTAAACCATAAACTTCTTAAAAATATTTCTGAAATAATTGCTATCATTCCAACTAAAACTGTAACCAAAGTCATAAATCTTATATCAAAGTTTGCAACATGTCCCATTTCATGAGCTATAACTCCTTCTAATTCACTTTTGTCTAATTTTTCTACAGCACCTGTTGTTACACATATAACTGCATTTTTTGGATCTCTGCCAGTTGCAAAGGCATTTATCTGTTGATCTTGCATAATGTAAACTTTAGGCATTGGTAATCCAGATGCTAATGACATTGATTCTACTGCATTATATAATGAATGATATTGAGTTCTATCTGCAAGTTTTGCTTTAACACTTGCTAAAGCTATTTTATCACTATAATAATAACCTACCCAGACATATATTAAAGAGATAATTATTGCTAAAATCATTACGATAGTAAAATAATCTGGGCCTAAAGCCATCCCTATAACATAACCTATTAATACCAGAATAGCTAAAACTATAATTACTAAGAAAATAGAATTTCTTTTATTCTTGTTTATTTGGTTGTAGAATAATACTCTTTCTGCCATGTTATTAGATATTTAATGCAATTTATAAAAGTTTATAAAAAGAGTTCATAGAGTTATTTTATGAGACAAAGGCGAACTGGAAGAATAAATATAGAAAGAGTTAAACTACTTAAAGTTAAAACTGGGGTAGTTTTTAGTGCTAGACCACATTTTATAGCTCCTGCAAATCCAAACAAAGAATTGATTAAAGCACCTGGTTTTTATCTTGAAGAAAAAGGAACATGTAATTTGTATACTGCTTATCTTAGAGGTTTGAATTCTTATGAATGGCCAAATGATGAAAAATACCTTGCTAGAAAAGAAGAATGGCCAATTTATGAGATGATTATAAGAAAGTTTGGTGGTATGAGGCAAGAAGATAGTACAAGAATTGCATATTTAGAAAGAGTTTTGTCAATAAATGATGGTATTTATGTAAAATTAGAAAGAAATAGTAAAAGACCCGGGTTTTTAATTGGGAATTTTGGAGATTACAAAGCTTATGTTTATGACCAAAATGATAACTTAAGTGTAAATGTAGGTGAGCATGTTTTAGCAGTTGTTAGTAGTGTAAATGAATTTCACACAAAAACAGAATTATTTCCAGTACAAAAAGTTGATTCTGGAACTTATGATTTTAATAAAGGTATTATTATAAGAAGTTAAAAACTAACTTTAATTGACTTTTTCTCTTCTGCAGTTATTTCTATGAATTTTCTCTCTTTAACACTGAAAATACTTGCAAATATTTTTCCTGGGAAGACTTTTATTGAGTTATTGAAGTCTAAAATTGTATCATTATAGTATTGTCTTGAATAAGCTATTTTATCTTCTGTTGCTGATAGTTCTTCTTGTAATTGTTTAAAATTTTCATTAGCCCTTAACTGAGGATAGTTTTCAGCTATAGCAAATATTGATTTTAAAGCAGATTCTAACTGGTTATTTGCTTTAAGCTTAGCTGGAAGGTTTTTAGCTGATAGTAAAGCTTTTCTAGCATTAGTAACATCTGACATTATTCCTTTCTCATGTTTAGCATAACCTTTAACAGTTTCTATTAAATTAGGTATTAAATCAGCTCTCCTTTTTAGCTGAACATCTATCTGAGCAAGAGAATTATCTATCCTATTGCCCTTTATTACAAATTTATTATAATAGGCTATAAATACAATTACAATTAGTGCAATTATTATAACAGGTATTAACCATACCCAGATTACCATGTTAAATAGAACTAAATCTGATTTATAAATCTTATGAAATAATTTCGGGATAGAACAAATAAATCTATTGTCATAATCTTTTTATTAATCTTTTTATATTACGAGGCATTATAAATAAAATGGGCAAATTAAGTAGGATTGTTTTAACTTCTTCTGTAATGGTTTATATTTTTACTTTAGGATATTATTATAAATTAAATATAAGAGATAATGATAGAAATGCTATTATAACCCCCTATTTCTGAATCATCTTAATTTAAACTTGATAATTTAGATAGAGATATAGATTATTTGAAAACTATAGAAGAAAGACCTTTTTCTAGAAGGATGTTAATTCCTGACCCAACTAGTAGCGGATTTGAACTAATTCCTGCTTATAAATCTGAAAAATCAATTGATATTCCTTTATATATAAAAATGCCTTCTAAAGACAATTATAAATTCTTAACTGTTTAAAGTTTAAAAGATAATTTTATAAGTATCATTTAGCTGTTTTAAATATTAATTAAGAGGGTGTGAAATGAAAACTTGGTTAAAAGGTGGGTTGATTGGAATTTTTATACTTTTCATAATATTAATATCCTTAACAATTTTATTCTATCTTATTTCATTAGTTTTTATTAGACCCAAGGGGGAAGAAACATTTCTTCTTTTTATTATTCCAATTTATAGTTTTCTAATTTTTTTAGTATTAATAATTCCAGTTTTTTTAATTTCAATAATAATTTCTAATATTAGAAATACTACATCTCAAACGAATACTTCGAATTTTGTTAAACATGGAATGGTTATAGGTGGATTACTAGGAATTTCATTTGTTTTAATTGGTTGGGCTATATTTGCAGTTACTTCTGGTGATGTTATTTTAAAGTGTTTAAACTTCTCAACTCCTTCATCAAATTATTGTGATTACTATTTTTTTATAAATTCATTTTTAGGAGTTGGATTTTTTTCAGTATTAATAGGAGCAATCATAGGTTTCATCATTAGTAAAATTAGGGGCAGAGGAAAGTAAAATGAAAGTAGCAATTAATGGTTTTGGTAGAATTGGTAGAGTTATTTTTAGAATAGCTTTTGAAAGAGGAATTGATATTGTTGCTGTTAATGATGTTCATGGAGTAAAGGATGCAGCTTATCTCTTAAAATATGATTCTATTTATGGCAAATATAATAAGGAAATTAAAACCGAAGGAAATAATCTTGTGATTAATGGTAAAAAAATAGCTGTATTAAATGAGCTAGATCCTTCTAAATTACCTTGGAAAAAGTTAGGTGTAGATTTAATTATTGAAAGTTCTGGAGTTTTTACAGATAAGGTGGGAGCAAGCAAACATTTGAAAGCTGGAGCAAAAAAAGTTATAATTACAGCACCTTCAAAAAATCCAGATATCACAATTGTTCCTGGAGTTAATCATAAAAAATTAAATAATAAACAAAAATTAATTTCAGTTGCTTCTTGTACAACAAACTGCGCAACTCCTGTTCTTAAGGTTTTAAATGATAAGTTTGGAATAAAAAATGCTTTACTTAGCACAGACCATGCATATACTAGTAATCAGAGTATTTTAGATGGTTTTAATAAAAGCCCTAGACGAGGCAGGGCTGCTGCTCAAAACATTGTACCTACTTCTACAGGAGCGAGTGAGGCAATTACTGAGGCTTTACCTGAATTAAAGGGAAAAATTAATGGTATGGCAATAAGAGTTCCTGTGGCAGATGGTTCTTTAGTTGATATAGTAGCTGAATTAAAAAAACCTTTTACAACTAAAAGTGTTAATGATGCTTTGAAAAAATCTTCCATAGGTGAAATGAAAGGGATAATTGAGTATTCTGAAGAAGAATTAGTTAGTAGTGATGTTATAAAAAACCCACACTCAGCCATTGTTGATTCATTATTAACTTTAAAAGAAGGAGATTTAGTAAAGGTTTTGGCATGGTATGATAATGAGTATGGATATTCTTGTAGAGTAGTTGATGTTATTACTATGCTAAAAAAATTTAATAAATGATAAATCTTTTGTGAAAAGGTGTCCAAAATGAACCTTTGGAAAAAATTCCCAAAACGAAAAAAGTAACAAAATAAATGAGTCTTCAAACAATAAAAAATCTAGATTTAAAAGGAAAAGTAGTAATTCTAAGAATTGATATTAATACTGAAATTATTAAAGGAAAGGTTCAAGACAACCCTAGATTTAAAGCACATTCTGAAACAATTAATTTTCTTAAGAAAAAAAAGGCTAAAGTGATTATTTTAGCACATCAAGGAAATCCTGGTGAACATGACTTTACTTCTTTAGAACAGCATGCTAAAATAATAAATAAATATACAAAAATTAAATTTGTAAAAGATATAATTGGAGAAAAATCAATTAATTCAATTCAAAATTTGAAAAATGGAGAAGCTTTACTTTTAGATAATGTTCGTTTTTTAAAAGAAGAGTTTAATCTTGGAAATAATAAATTTGTTAAAATACTATCAGGAATGGCTGATATGTTTGTTATGGATGCTTTTTCTGTCTGCCATAGAAACCAAACTTCTATTATTTCATTTCCAAGATTACTTCCATCTTACATTGGTTTAGTTATGGAAAATGAGCTTAATAATATAGAAAGAGTAAAGAAAAATACAAAAAATGCTTTATTTATTCTTGGTGGAGTAAAAGTTAAAGACTTGGTGCCTATATTAAAAAATAATGTTCTTAGTACAGGCACTTTTAGTTTATTGTGTTTAATTGCTAAAGGTTATAGCCTTGGAAAAGAAAAAGAAATACTAAAAAATGATCTAAAATATATTTCTGTTATCAAGAAAAATATTAAAAACATTAATATTCCTGTTGATTTAGCTATTTCTGTTAATGGTAAAAGAAAAAATATAAGCATTGATAATCTACCTTCAAAATATCCTATTTATGATGTTGGTGATAAAACAATTGAGTCATATAATAAAGAAATTAAAAAAGCTAAAGTTATATTTTTCAAAGGAGCTGTTGGAAAGATAAGTGATAAAAATTTCCAAAAAGGAACTAAAGAAATACTTAAATCAATTTCTAGATCTAAATCCTTTAGTGTTATTTCTGGAGGAAGTAGTGCATCTTCAATTGATAAATTCAAAATATCTAAAAACTCCTTTTCATATATTAGTCTAAGTGGAGGGGCTTTAATCCATTATTTAGCAGGAGAAAAGCTTCCTGGCTTGGAAGCTTTGACTAAAGGAAAATAAGAAGTAAAAAAATTATGTGGGCATAACCGTAAGGTTTAAAAAAGTGTAGTACATAACTATATTATGGTATTTCAAAAGAAGATAAAAGTCAAGAATAAAGAATACTGGGTTTTAGTTCATTCTATCAGAAAAGGAAAAAAAGTTATTCAAAAGAAAAAATATATTGGTAAAGCACTTCCTTCTAAATTAAGATTAGAACAATTAAAAAAGGAATTCTTAAAAGAGATAAGAAATGAAAGAACAAGATATTTTACTAAAGAAGATATTGAAAAAATAGAAATTATAAAAGAAAATTATAAAAGTGAACTTAAAAAATTGAGTGTTTTGGAGAAAAAAGAAAAATTAAAAGAATTTATAATTAGATTTACTTATGATAGCAGTAAACTTTCTGGAGTAGATGTTACATTAAGACAGACATCATTAATATTAAAAGAAGGAATTATTCCTCAAAATTTTAAAAATTTAAGAACTGCTAAGGAATTGGAAAATCATGAAAAAGGAATACTTGTCATAACTAAATATAAAGGAGAATTAAATTTAAATTTTATTAAAAAACTCCATAAAGTTTTGTTTTCGGGGATAGAAGATTCAATTGCTGGGAAGTTGAGGAGCGAATTAAAAAGAGATGTAAAAATTGCAGGCACTAGTTATATTCCTCCAAAATGGAATCATGTTGATAAAGAATTAAAAGATTTTTTCTCTTGGTATAAAGTGGAAAAGAAAAAATACCATACATTGGAGTTAGCAGCATTAGTTCATTTAAAATTAATCTCAATACAGCCGTTTGCTGATGGAAATTCGAGACTTTCAAGGCTATTAATGAACTGGATATTATGGAAGAAATTATATCCATTAATTGATATTCCAATTGAAGATATTGAAAATTATTATGATGTTTTGGATAAATACCAAATAGAAAAACTTGAAAAACCCTTTATCCATTATATTAAAAATAAGTATATGGAAGAGAGGTGAAAATGAAAGAATATGATATAATAAGTGTTGGTAGTGCTGTTGTAGATGCATTTATCAGCACAGGTGTAGAGGAGAAAAATGGTGAAATAGCATTTCCTGTTGGAACAAAGATATTAGTTAATGGTTTATTTTTTTCAATTGGTGGCGGAGGTATGAATACTTCAGCAAGCTTTTCAAAACTTGGTTTGAAAACTGGTTATCTTGGAAAAATAGGAGATGATTATAATTCTATTTTAGTTTTAAAAGAATTAAAAAAAAATAAAGTAGATTTTTTAGGAGTTAAAAGTGGAGAAAACAATGGATATTCTATAATTTTGGAGGGAAATAAAGGAAACAGAACTGTTTTGACATATAAAGGAAGCAGTGATCATCTAAAATCTAATGAAATAAAAATCAATAATTTAAAAACAAAATGGTTTCATTTTACTTCTCAGAAAAAAGACTCTTTAGAAACTCAGAAGAAAATAGTTGATTATGCTCTTGCCAGTGGGATAAAAATAAGTTTTAATCCTTCCAGCTATCAGGTTAAAGAAGGTTTGAAAAATATAAAAAAAATTGTAGAAAATTCTGAGATATTAAGCATGAATAAAGAAGAAGCAGAGGTTCTTATTGGAAAAAATGCTCATGTAAAATTACATAATCTTGGAGTAAAAATAGTGATAATAACAGATGGGGAAAATATGGGTATGGTCTATGATGGTAGTTATTTGTATAAATACTGGCCTGATAAGATAAAAGTAAAGGAAGTAACTGGTGCAGGTGATGCTTTTTCTGCAGGTTTTATTACAGGGTATATAAAAACAAAAAATATTGAAACTGCAATAAAAATAGGCCTGGCAAATTCTCAGTCTGTAATAACTAAACTAGGAGCAAGTGAAGGAATTTTAACATGGAATGAAGCTCAAAAGATTATTAAAACCGGGAAGTTTAAAATTATAAAGGGAGTGGTGAAATGAAACTGGCTTTTTTTGAATTAGAAAAATGGGAACAGGAATACGTTAAAGGTAAATTAAAAAAACATAAATTATTATTTTTTGATGAAGAGCTTTCTGAAAAGCATATACCTAAAATTAAAGATGTTGATGGATTATGTATTTTTATTTATTCAGAGATAAATAAGAAAATTCTTGATCAACTTAGTAAATTAAAGTTTATTTCTACAATGTCTACTGGTTATGATCATATAGATTTGATTAAATGTAAGGATAAATGCATTAGAATAAGCAATGTACCTTTTTATGGAGAAAATACTGTTGCTGAGCATACTGTTGGTCTTATACTTAGTTTAAGTAAAAAAATACCTTTAAGTGTTGAAAGAGCTAAAAATGATAATTTTAGTATCAAAGGATTAGAGGGATTTGATGTTAAAGGTAAAACTCTTGGAGTTATTGGGGCAGGACATATTGGACAACATGTTATTAAAATTACCAAGGCAATGGATATGAAGATTATAGTTTACACAAAAACAAAAGATAAAAAACTTTCAAAGAAATTAGGATTTGCTTATGTTTCTTTAGAT
>JAGVWM010000015.1 GCA_018304325.1 Candidatus Pacearchaeota archaeon | reverse complement strand
AGCTCTGCCTTGTTCTGCACCTACTCTTGAAATAACTAATATACCTGAACTAACAGTTGAAGAACCTAAAGAAGCTAATCCTGTAGCATTAACATCTCCTTCTACATCAACACTAAATTTCTCTACGCCTGCAACACCTATTCCCAATAATTTTCTGTTTACATCTCCAGTTGTAGCAGGATTAATGGATAATACTGCGTTAGTATTATCAGTTCCTATAGGTATTCCAGTTAATATTAATTGTCTTGCTCCCGATGCAGTATAAATCTCTCCAAGTGTACCTGTAATATTTAATAATTTCCCAGTTGTACCATTAATGTGTAATGACGTTTGAGGAATTGTAGTTCCAATTCCTACATTTCACATTTCCAGAACTATCTATATTCACTTTATCATCATAAATACCAACTTGATTTCCACTATCTAAACCAATTACCCCTATTTTTGAACCCCCAGTATTCTTTGACCTCAAATCTTTAGCATTTGGTATAATAATATGACCATTCACATCTAACAATTCAGCAGGAGTTGCTGTGCCTATCCCTACCTGACTTGTAGTTGCATTATAAATTGCTGTTCCATTAGTTTGCCAATATCCTACACCAACACCATCACTCTGATTATAAAAATATGGACTTAAAGTTTGATTGTAGTAATAAAGACTTGAAGATGTCTGATTATACAGCCACTGCTTCACACTATTAGAACCAAAATAAATATCTCCTGCATCTCCTGAAAGATAAACATTCTTATACACTTGCGTTATATTTCCAATATCAAAAGTATTATTTAAATCAGGAACTAAACTTCCATTAATTTCTAAATCATTAACAGCTAAAGAAGTAATATTATAAACAAAAATTGTCTGTGCAAAAAGATTTCCTCCTGAAATTGTTACTCCACTACTTCTCCACCCGCCATTAAAATTAGCAACTCCGGTAACATTTAAAGTTCCAGAGGTATCTGCCTGTAAAACAGTTGAACCAACTCTTAAAACATTTGTAACATTTAAATCAGAAAACAAAACATTATTCGTTGTATTCAAATCCTGATTAAAAATATTAGACAAAATAGGATTAAGAGATTGATTATAACCATAAATAATATTAGAATATTTGCTATCTGCATAAGTCTGATTCCAGGAAGCATTAACTGCTGATGAAGTAATTATCCTGTTATCAATTGTAGTGTTTAACCTTGTTTCATCAAATGTTAAAGTACTACCATTAAAACTTAGATAATGGCTTGAATTTCCAGCTATCAACCAATTAAAAAGTCCTTTAAACCATCCTCTAGCTCCAAGAGTTATATTCTGATCGTCTGAAAAACTTTGGGATTGATTATTAAGAACTATATTACTTCCAATAGTTAATTGAGAAATACTCACCTGTCCTGTTAAAAAACTTGCATTAAATCCAGTAGCATTACCCAGATCAATACTATAAACAAAATGTGTCTGGGAAAATTTTTCATTATTAACAAAAATTTCAAGGTAATACAATTTTCCATATTCTAATGAAAGATTATTGCTCGAAGAATTTCCTAACATAACATCATACTTACCAGCAATAATAGCACCATTAAACTCATTTGAAGAATTATAAATTAAATTCCCTCCAGTCTGAGTATCATAAACACTAACAGTTAAATTTCCTAAAGCTAAATCTATTCCAGCCTGTTTAATATTTCCCTGCAAACTCATAAGGTCATCAACAGCCAAAACACTTGAAAGTAAGCCAATTAGTATAAATACAAATAGCAAGCTAAATACAACTTTCCCTCTTTTCATTCTAATATAAAAAGAAATCGTAAAAAGAGTATATAAATATTATCCTGCTATTTTTATAAATCATCGAATATAAAACATTCAGTAGCCAAATCTTTTTTCATAGGTTTTATGGTCCATCCATTATAAGATAACAAAAAGAACACTGGATTTATCATTTTTAATAGTGTAATATAAGCCTTCAGGCATCTGAAAGATTATATTTCCACAAGTTAGTTATGGGACTAAATTAACTGCCAAGAATCTGTCACTTAAACAATGCAGTTATCCATAGCAGACATTCTGTCCATTATCCTAAGAATATCGAAAAAGCTTAAATATTATGTTTTTATTAAATAATAGCATGAGAGAAGAAATAAAAAATAACTGGGAACAGGCAAAAGCTGATCTGAAAACGGCTGAAAATAGTTTAGAATCTGGGGATTATTATGCCTCTGTTTTCTGGTGTCAGCAATCATTAGAAAAGGCTCTTAAAGCATATATTCTTTTATATAAAAAAGAATCTCCTTTCATTCATTCCCTAATTAAACTAGGAAGAATTGCAGAAGTCCCAAAAAAATTTGAAATAAGCTTAAAAAATATTTCTCCTGAGTATTATGCCACAAGATACGCTGATGCAAGTGGTGATGTTCCCTACAAGCTTTACACTAAAAAAGATAATCTGGAAATATTAAATGGTACAAAGGAGATAATAAAATGGATCAATACACAAATAAAAGAGTAATGGAGCTATTAAACCAGTACTTAAAAAAAGTAAATAAAAAATTTAAAATAGAAAAAGCCATATTATTTGGTAGCAGAGCAAAAGACGATTGGGTATTAAACAGTGATGTTGATTTAGTATTAATATCTAAAGATTTTGAAAATATTCCCTTTAGAAAAAGAATGTCTAAAGTTATTGGATATTGGGATGAATATATTGACTTAGAAGTTATTTGTTACACTCATGAAGAATTTAACAGATTATCTAAAATGATTACTATCGCTAAAGAAGCAAAAGAAAAAGGAATTGTTATTTTTTAGCTTAGAGTTAATCCAATAGCAGTTAATTACTCAAAATGGGGAAATATTAGAAGAGATAATGTTAATAATTAAAGTGGGAATTTTGGTAAAAAATTATGCTTTCTTTAAACATTGTGTTAAGATAAAATTCTTCACTTGACAAATTCTACATTATTTAAGTTCTTAAATTCCTTTATTTCAAAGGCATTTAATTTCTAATTTTAATTCTTTCAATTTTTTATCAATTGTAATATCTATTAAATCAAGGCTTATGCCTTTATAACCCTTAGAAATCCTTAATTTAAGTTCATTGGTGACAATTCTTTTTATCCTATTCTTTATATCTTGTACATCTTTTTCAGGCAATGATTTATTTACAGGATTTATTTTGCTTCTATATATTTTAGCTATCTCAAAGCTGTTTCTTATTTCTTTTTTATATTTTATGGAAATCTCTGGTTTAGATGAAACTGCTTTTTCCAGTATTTCATGAACTATTGCATTTGAGATATTCCCTATTAATAATCCAATGAATTTATTTCTGTTTTGAACCATTTTCTTTTCTGATATTATCCATTATTACAGAAAATAGTTCGTGATAAATTACTTTATATTCTCTTAAGAATTCCTTTTTATCTATTATTTTGCTTTTTATCTTGTCTTTATCACCAAATAAATTTTTAATTTTGTTTTCAACTTCAGATTTAGTTATTCTTTTATTTTTAAGGAAAAGATAAATAGATATTAAATTATAAAGGTAATAGTATACTTCCGCCCCATTTAGATAATCAAAAGAATCTAAAACTATTTTGCTTTTTAATAATTGCAAATCTAATAATTTATAGTTTATTCTATAAACTTTATTATCTATATTATATATTATTCTTCTCATTGAAACGCATTTAGAAAGCATTGACTGGTATAATGGGTCTGTTGAAATTCCAGCCAAAAGCTCTTTATTTGTTAGTATAATTAAATGAGTTTTTACCCCTGTTAAGTTTTTTAGCCTATTATTAATTATACTATGATCAATATTCGAATTAGACATAATTAATATATCAATATCATTAAACTTAAAACCTTCATCTAAAAATGAGCCAGTTATTATGACATTATCAATTTTATCATTAATTTTTGATATAACATTAAATATCTCTTTAATTATTTTTAATTTAATGGGTTCAATTTCTTTAACTCCATAAAAATAATATTTTTGTTTTTTCTTTTCTTCAATTTTAATTTTTTCATCTATTGTTATTGGTTTAATTAAGACATATTCTCCAATAGGCATTCCATCTCTCTGCTTACTAATATATATCTGATCCATGTTTGTTCCCTTGCTTATCTTTCCTATTATTTCCATATTACGTAATTATACGTAATACTATTTAAAGTTTGCCATTTAGAAAAAGTTATTCTTCACTTGACAAATTCAACATTATTTAAGTTCTTAAATTCTTTATCTCCTGTAAGAAATTTAAGATTATTTTCAGAAGCTATAGAATAACCTAAAGCATCTGTATAAGAAATCCCTCTTTTATGTTTATCAAGCTTAAATTTTGAAGCTAAAAAAATTGAATTATCACTATATTTAATCAAATTTTTTTAAAATAAAAAAGAATTGTTTAGCTTGAATTCCATTATAATCGCGTAATAAACTATAATATAATTCATATAAATTAAAAATACTTGTAAATAAAGATTTATTAAGAAATTTTTGATAATTCTTATCCCCCTTAATTATTTCAATTAGTGCATAAGTATCAGCAAAATAACCTATCTTCATTCCTTCCTCAATTCATCTTTCAATTTTTGAGTGTTAATTTTCCAATCTTTCAAAGACCCAAATACTTCCTTTAAATCATTCTTACTTTCAATTATAATAAATACTTCTTCTCCTTCTCTTAATTTTTCTTTCTCAATAATCTCTTTAGGAATAACCACTCCTATTGAATTTCCCCATTTCCTTAAAACAGTTTGAACTTTCATGTATAATTATACATTATATCTAATTTATAAATTTCCCAGATTAACCAAAAGATTTAAATAAGTAAAAATACATAAATTACTTATATTAAATGTATAAAATCTAAAAATGACAAATATGACCTTAGCAGTTCCAGAAGAACTTAATGAACTTATGAAAAAACATAAAGAAATAAAATGGAGTGAGATAGCAAGGCAAGCGATGTGGAATCAGGCAAAAAAAATAGAATTAATGGATAAAATTCTCTCAAAAAGTAGTCTCACAGAAAAAGATGCTGAAGAAATAGGAAACAAAATAAAAAAAGCTATTGCAAAAAAACATGGTCTTTAAAGATGATAATTGTAGTAGATACAAACATAATAATTGCAGCACTAATAAAAAATAGTATCTCAAGAAAAATACTTTTAGATAAAGAAATTAATTTCATATGTCCAGAAGAATCATTAATAGAAATAAAAAATCACAAAGCAGAAATTCAAGAAAAAGCAATTCTAAGTAATGAAGAATTTGAAATTGTTTTATCCATAATTTTTGAAAATATAACTATAATCTCAAAGGAAGAGTACATACAATTAATTCCTGAAACCATTTCTTTAATAGATGATAAAAAAGATGTTCCTTTTCTTGCATTAGCTATAGCCAAGAAAGCAGATTATATCTGGAGTGAAGATGAACATTTCATAAAACAAAATAAAGTTAAAATTTTAAAAACAAAAGACCTTCTCTTTTTTTAATTACTTACCTAATTTTTCGGTAAAAAATTATTTTCAACAGCTTCCAAAACTCTCAAATCAGGAGACGAAACATAAACATAATCATTTTTACTTCTTACTCCCCTGTAAATTTTCTGTAGAAACTCTCTTTTTGCCTTGTCTTTATAAAAATCCCAGTAATATCCTTGGTGAGTTTTAGCTAAAATTTTCCAAAAAATGTCTCTTGCATTTGGATTAGGATACTTTGTAAAAATAATACTTCTGCATTGTTCATCTGGAAAATCAACTCCTCTTGCACATTTAGTTGTAAACAAAACATCTGTTTCCTTATTTTTAAATTTCTCAATTTCATCTCCGTGAAAATGCGCAAACTTTTCTCTAGTAGCAAGAAATTTTAATCCAAAAAGTTCTTTTTCCCTTTCACTTGGTAAATCCTCAAAAGCATTTACATGTATTAAACTAGGCCTTGGAGCTTTTTCAACAATTTCTTCAAAAACCTTGAGATAATTTTCCCTAGTTACTCTACCTTGGGAAAAATTCTCATATTTGCAGTCAACTTCTTTTCCAATTTTAAATAGCTTAACTTCTCCCTGATTTACAGTTTCTGCATCTACACTAACAAAATCATTTATTCCAAAAACATTTTTCAAAATAGCTTCAGAATGAATTGTGCCTGACATTAAAACTAAAGCTTCAACTTTGTCCAATAATTCTGAAAATCTTTTTGCAAGATTGGTTGTAATCACTTCGGCAACTAACCCTCTTTCTTCTTTTTTAAACAAAACATAGGTTTCATCAAAAAGGTCTTCAAAATCAACTGCAGATTCATAAACAGAATTAATATAATTTTCATCATCTGCTTCATCTATTGTATTTGGGTTTTCAATTAAATACCTAAATAACGGATAAATCAAAGTTTCTTTCAGGTGAAATATCTTATCATTAAAATCTGTATTTTTAATTAACTGCATGGTTATTTCTGTTATTTTTTTTATTATAAATTCATTATGTTTATCTTCGCTAAAAAAATTATTCAATGAACCTAAAAGCCTGTTCAAATTTATTTTCCTAGAATTTGAAAAACTGTCTAAAAATTCATCTGCTTCATCTATAATATCTACTTCTGTTTTAGGTTTTCTATTCATAGCCATTTCAATTTTATACTTTGCAGAATTAAAGACAATAACTTCATTGTTTAAATAAGAGTTAAATTGCTCGTAATAAGTGCAACCGGATTTTCTGCTGTAAATAGTGTATTTCCCCCCGACACCATTATAGATTTTTTTATCAGCTTTCAGATTAAGCTCAATATCCGCAGGAACTGCTGGAGACCAATAAGGACAAACAGGAGCAATCGAGATTCTTCTGACATTTTTCAGCTCAAGATCATCTTTAACTCTCGGGTTTTCTTTAAGATATTCTTTAATTTTTCCGTAATTTGCTTCTTTTATTTCTATTTTGCAGGGTAAATCAGAACTATTTGCATTACCGGAGAAAAACAAACATCTGTGATTTTCTCTTCCAGTTATGACTTTAATTTTAAGCTTCTTATGGTCATCTTTAAGCACATACTTTTCTCTTGAGTAGTCTTCCATATATTGTTTTTGCAGACTTTTGCCAGGAACAACAATGCTTGCTCTTCCTAATTTTTTAGCTATATTCAATGCAATAGCACTTTTTCCCGTACCACAAACACCCTTAATAAAAATAACTTTCTGCCCATTAATTATATGGGAAATAACCTCATTAACAACTTCTCCCTGAGTTTTATTGTTTGAAAAAATCAAAGGTTTTAGCTTTTTTCCATTGCTGTAAAGGTTAAATTCTTGGACATTGTCATTTAGATTATGAACCTCATCATCTTGTTCATCACTTGGCCATATATCAGATCCCCTCCCTTTCCTCAAAAATAAATCTTTCTTGATATTTTCAGGAAGACTAATACTGCCGTCAGGATTAAACCTAAGCTGTTTTTCCTTGAAATTAACTTCTTTTTCAAATCCCATAATTTGTTAAAAAAGAACCTTGTTTAAAAATTATGTTATGGCGTTGTAAATTCAAAAGTCCTTGAGTTTTACCACACTTTTTAAAGTGTGGTTTGTTTAGGACTTTTGAATGCTCAAGATTTAACCACATCTTTCGAGATGTGATTTTATCAAGAATCTTGACATAATCTTAATTTACAAATTCAACATTTTTCATGTTTTTAAATTGTCTATCCCCTGTAAGAAACTTAAGATTATTTCTCAATGAAAGTATATATCCAATACAATCTGCATAAGATAATTTCATCTTTTTATATTTATACCTAAATCTAGCTGATTCAACAGATACTCCAAGAGTTATATCAAAAAATTGCAAATTAAGGTTTTTTATCCAGTAATCAGCAGTCTGTCGATTATAATTAGTTAATAAATAATAATATAACTCAGAAACATTCAAGCTAGTTGTTATAATAATCTCATCTGCAAATTTGATGTAACTCTGATTTTGATTAATAATTTCTACAAGAGCATATGTATCAAAAAAATATTTCATCAATCCTCATCCCAAAGTTCTTTATCAACTTCATCCAATAGTTCTTTTGTTGTTTTTTTTGGTTTTGTCAAATTAAGTTTTTTAGCTAGCCTAAAAATATCTCCAGCAGTTGTTTTATTTTCTGATTGGACAATTATAGTAATATCAGATCCCTCTTTTAATTGTTCAGTATTCACTATATTTTTAGGAATAACTACTCCAAATGAATTTCCCCATTTCTTAACTTTAGTACTAATTTTTTCCATAAGTTATACATGTATAATTAATATTTAAAACTTTCTGCCTTACTAATTCAAAACTTTAAAATCTACCCGCCACCTAAACTTATACGGAGCTATATCTCCTGCCTTCTTTACTTTAATGATTTTAATGATTTTTTTAGCTTTTTTAGCTTCATTTTGGATATTCTGAACTATCTCATTAGAGTTATAAGAAAACCCATAATAATTAATTATACCATTTTTCTTAATTACTTGAAAAGCTGAATTAAGAAAACTATCTTTTAGATTAGGCCTAGGCATAATAATTATGTCAAATTTTAGTTTTTCTTTTGACAGTTTTGGAATAACTTTTTTAACATCTCCCTGAATTATTCTAACATTATTAACTCTATTTAAAATTACATTTTGTTTTGCATACTTATTGCACTCTTTGCCTAATTCAACACTATAAACAACTTCAGGTTTGGAATTCTTAGCAATAACAATAGCATATGGTGCAACCCCTCCAAACATAACTAATACTTTTTCATTTTTCTTTACCTGCTGATAAATTTCTTTTCTCTCATTACTTAGCCTAGGAGAAAAATAACAAGTTTCAACATTAAATTTAAACCTGCATCCATTTTCCAAATATAATGCTTCTTTATTTTTCTTGCCAGCTAGATAATTTGTCTTAATTGTTCTTAATCTGCCCTTTACTTTTTCCTT
The DNA here is from genome assembly GCA_018304325.1 of Candidatus Pacearchaeota archaeon. Lineage (GTDB taxonomy): Archaea > Nanobdellota > Nanobdellia > Pacearchaeales > GW2011-AR1 > JACPLR01. The sequence continues at coordinate 23,271 of JAGVWM010000015.1, read as the reverse complement.
TTTTTCAAGAATTGTTTCAACACTTTTTTTCTCTTTCAGCAATTTATTAGCTTCTTTTATTTTTTCAGGCTTTTTAGCTTCATCAGGAAATTTAGCAATTATCACATTTCCTAAAATATCATAACTTATTTTCATATAAAAAATAACAAAAATCAATTAATAAAGTTAATCAAAACAAGGTTTTTTGTTTTGTTCCTTTTATGATGTCTGACATATCAAGTCCAAATACTTGGAAGATATTTTCAACAGCAGGTAATATTTGTTTGCTCAAATAATAGTCAATATCATAATTTTTATTCTCATCTGGAAAAACAGCTCTATCTCTAGTCAAAGCTTTTTTATCACTTGATTCTGCTATATAATATTTAACCAGCATTCCGGCATTTACAGGCATTCCTTTAGCTAACATTTTCCTTGCAATTGTCACGTGAGGAGTTACAGCTTTATAGTCAGAAAGGGATTTTTTAAGCTGTGTTTTTATCATTATGCTTCCTTTGTTTACTTTACGATCTTTAATTTTATTTATTACTTCCTTTGTATAAACCAAAGCAGATTTTTCATTTCCCTCATTAAGTATTTTTTCCAAAACTTTATTTTGAAGTTCACGTGCTAAATTACACCAGTCTCTCCTCACTGTTTCAAAACCTCTAATTTTTAGTTTACCTTTTTCATTTATTAAGGCATATTTTTTCTTTGCTCCAATCTTCCCACCCCTAGTTGTAACCCAGATACCTCTTTTATAAAAATCTTCTAATTCTAATTCCATAATCCCTGGCAATTTTTTATTAATACTTCCTAGGAATTCTAGTGCCTGAGTTTTTGATTTTTTATTCATTTCTAAGGCAATAGAATCTGTATTATGTGCTAATACATAGTTTGCAAAGAAGCAATGAGTTTCATCAACTTCCAAGTCGTAGACATATTCTGGAGCATCAATTAGTTTAATTTCCTTAACACTCTGAAGATCAAACTCAAAATCTTTAATATTTTTTGTCTTGCTTGAATTTGTTTTTATGTTCATTAATTTATTTTTACGCTCAAGTAAAAAGCCAACTTTTTTAATAAATTGTCTTCTATCCTTCAAAATTATATTCTTTGAATAGCTTCCTCTTGAATAACCTTTATATTTATTTATTGTATTTTCTTTAAAAACTGAGTGAGAAACTCCAATTTTATATAATAATTTCCTTACATTATCAATATATTCTTCATAAATAGAAGTATATTTTATTACAGGAGCATTGTTCCTTACCATTACACAGCCATCTGCTGAAAATAGACCTCTTAAAAACGAGGCAATATTTCTCTCATTTTCATGAAATAACCAATCCGGAATTATTTTTTTCCCATTAATACTTCTAAATTCTTTTGAGATAATATTTATTAATTTTAATCCATTTACTACTAAATCTCCTTCTCTTGATTTACTCCACCAGTAATTTTTTATAAAGCCATTTTTTATTAAAGGTGTTATTAACTTATCAAAAACTTCAGAACTATCTTTACCTAAAGATAATCTCAAGTAATAATCTTTATTATTTTTTGTATGTGATTTATTCCTCATAAAGCTTCCATCTCCTATAAAATATCCTGCAAATTCATAAACTTCTTTGGGGTAATCTTTACTTCTTAGAAATTCAGATGGTATTGTTTTCAAACAAACTATAGAATTTAGTTTTTTCTTTATTTCAGTAGGCTTTACTTCAATAAGTCTATCAGACAGTTTTTTTAGTTTGTTATTTTTTATTCTTTCATATCCAATTAGAGAATGATCTTCAGTAACGTCAATATACCAATTATTAGTAAAATGAACTCTATACATTATCTTATTGCATTTATGCCTCATAATATAATTAATTGGTTTGAAAATAGATCTTCCATTTTTATTTAAGGTTAGAACTTCTATATCTCTCTTATAATCATACTCTTTCCCAAGCAAATTTTTACTATCTTCTTTTTGAAATAAACTTTCAATAAATTCTTCATTAATTATCCCATTTTTCTTAACTATTACTTTAGTCTTCCCATCAACACTATCTGAGTAGATAACTTTAAACCCTGATTTTTCAGAATCATTAATCACTTTTTTAATATAATCTCTTGAAATAGATGTTGCTGAAGCAGAAGCTTCAGGACAATAATATCTTGCTCCAAAAAATCCTTGGTAACCATATGAGGCATTTGCTAATAGTTTGAAAGCATTTGATCTTGCTTTAACTAAATTATTTTGTAATTTTTTATAGTCTTCTTTATATTGCTTTCTTTTTTTAATTATTTCTTCCAACATTTCAGGGAAAAACCCTTTATTTTTAGAGAAGTAATATTTTTTGTTTCCTATATCTACTTCTAAGAAATCACTTTTTCCTGGTTTTTTCTCACCCAGATATGTAGATCTTGATAGATTAAATGTGGCTATAATGCTTGGCCAATATGATGTGAAATCAAACATTGCTATATTTTCATATAATTTTGGTATAGGTTGCAATACAAATGCCCCTTCATATTTTTCTCTTAGTCTTCTTTTTCCTATCTCTTCATGTCTTGGCTTTTCTTCAATAATCTCATTATATTTTTCTAAGTTGTGAATTATATAATTATCAACTTGTGATGACATCCCATCTCTTGTTACATTAAATAAAGGTTCTTGTGTAATTCTACAAAATTCAGCCATATCATTCCAAGTTTTATTAAATAAATTATATGTTAAAATTGAATCTTGGAGATTATATTCAAAAAATTTTTTCCAATCTTCGTTAGACATATTTTCAGTTGGTTTAAATTCATGGTCTATTTTTTTATCTCCTAATAACTCTTTTGATACTTCACCTAATGAAAGTGTTTCAGATTGGAGATATTGAGAATAAGCAACACTTATGAATTTTAATAAATCTACATGAACAATTCCAGATATTTTTCCTCTTGGATTTTGACCTCCTGAAAATTTTAAAACAGAATTATCTAAACCTAAAGTTAATTTAATTTTATTTTTTTCAGCTCTTGCTTTTAGATAAGGAAAATCAAAACCGTCTGAAAAATATCCTGTAATTATATCTGGAGATATTTTTTTAGTATGTTTTATGAATGACTCTATCATTTCTTCTTCATCTTTATATATTTCTACAAAACTTGGAGAATTTGGAATTTTTTTAGTTGTTAGAACTTTTTTTATTCCTTCAGAAACTAATGAAATCATTAATATTTCACCTTTACCAATTTCAAATTCTTTAGTTTCTATGTCAATAGCTAAAACTTTCGGTATAAAATTATGTTGAGTTTTAGTTTCAGATATTTTATCAACTTTGATTACTAAATCAACATCTAAAGAATCTATTAAACCTCCAAAATCATCTATATTTGTTATTACATTTCCTTTGATTGAATGCCAAGTCAGAGGAATTAATTTTTTTTCTAAAATATATCTTGTTATATAATTCAAATCTATTTCTCTTATTGCTTTAATTTCTTTTTCTTTAATTTTTTCTGAAAACTTATCAGCATCTTTATGATTTGTTATAAATATTTTAATTGCTTTGACTTTGTTTCCTAAGAAGTTTTTGTCTTTGATTTCTGTTTTTATTACTTTAGATACTCTAGATTCATTTTCAACTTTAATTTTTTCTATTTTATTATGTAATTCTTTTAGTTTTTTTTCTGAAACTGAATCTTTTAATATTGCCCAGAAAAATACATCACATGAATCAATTAAACATATTCTTTTATTATCTCTAGTTTTTCCAATTATTTTAATGTAATTCTTACCTTGAAAATCAAAATCTTCGTAGCTTAAAGGTATAAAATCAACTTCCATTTATATTTTAACCAAACATGATATTAAAAAGTTCTTATATTCATTATAATAATTACTAATAAGGAGTAACATATAGAAAGGTTTAAAAATACTCTAAAATAAGTCATATTATGGAATGGCCAACTCAAACAGATATTAATAGATATAGAAGTCTAGTTGATGCTGTAAATAACTCACCAATAGATTTTTCTAATGGAGTTGATGCTGAAAACTTGCCAAAAGCAAAAGAAATACTAAAAAAAATTTACCATATTCCTGCTATACCTACAATAGAATTTGGAGAAGAAAAAATGATACCTATTACAGATGCTTCTAAAGAACAAGTTGGAAGATACTGGCAAAAAGAAATGGGAAATGCAAAATTAGCATTAAGATTAAGAGAAAAAGATGCTACATCAACATATAGTAAACCCAAAAGATTACCTCCACAAGCTCACAAATTAACTCCAAGGATTAAATTAGAAGAAGCTTTAGCAAGACTAGATGAAGATGCAGTAAGATCAGCTTGTCACAGAGAAGGTATTGATTTTATAAGAGATTATGGTGAAATTTTTGGTTATGATAAAGCTGAATAGATTAATAATCATATAATTAATTATTTATATTGCAATTTCTTGTTTTTTTAATGGGTCTTAACATAAGAGATATTGTTCCAAGAAAAGAATTGGATACTAACGAATTAAGAGGAAAAATAGTAGCAGTTGATGCATTCAATGCCCTCTATCAATTTCTAAGTAGTATAAGACAGTATGATGGAACTCCACTAATGGATTCGAAGGGAAATATAACCAGCCATTTGTCTGGTTTATTTTACAGAAATATTGCTCTTCTTAGTGAAGGTGTAAAACTAGTTTATGTTTTTGATGGAAAAGCTCCAGATTTAAAAAATTCTCTTAAAGAAAAAAGAAAAGAAATAAAAGATTTAGCTAAAGTAAGGTATAAAGAAGCTAAAGAAAAAGAAGACTTTGATGATATGAGGAAATACAGCAAACAACTTTCAATTATAAATAGCACAATGATTGAAGAAAGTAAAGAACTTTTAGAGGCAATGGGTATTGCAGTTATCCAAGCTCCTGGAGAAGGAGAAGCTCAAGCTTCAGAATTATCAAAAGAAAAAGGTATTTATGCAGTTGCTTCTCAAGACTACGATTGTTTGTTGTTTGGAGCACCACTACTCATTCAAAATCTAACTCTTGCTAGAAAAAGAAAAACTGCTTCAGGTATAATTGAAATAAATCCTGAGATAATTGAACTAGAAAAAGTGCTTAATCATCTCCATATTGACCATGATCAACTTATATGTATAGGAATTTTAACTGGAACTGATTATAATCCCGGAGGAATAAAAGGAATAGGTCAAAAAAAAGCGCTAGAAATTGTTCAAAAATATAAAAATCCTATAGATATATTCAAAAATTATGAAACATATTTTGATTGGAAAGAAGTTTTTGAATTATTCAAAAAACCAGATGTTAGAAAAAATATAGATATAAAATTTCCTGAAATAAATCCTGACAAAATAAAAGAGATTTTAACAAAAAGAGATTTTTCTGAAGAAAGAATTGAAAAACAAATTGAAAAACTTATTAATATTAAAGAAAAAAATAAACAGAAAACTCTTTTTTGATTTTAATTTTTTAATTGAAAAGATTTATAAGCTAACTAAATTAGCCAATTCTCCACTAAAATGGAAGAAAAACAAACTATAGAAGAACTGCAAAAAAAGTTAGAATTAGTAGTTTTAAATGAAGATGCAAGAAGAACAATAATAACTCATCACCTAAAATCCCCCCTAAATATAATTAATGTAAATGTAGAAAGAATGTTGTATGATTTAAAGGAAAATGAAAGGAAAATGCAAAAATTAAGAGAAGCACATCCACACAATGAAGAAATACAGAAAGCAACTACAGAATTAGCATTTCAAATAAGAAGATATACTACACTAATACAAACAGGGGTTCAGTTAGGAAGTGATATAATTGAAGGTATAGCCTCTGAAAGCGCTTCAAAAGAAGAATTACAAAAAGGCTGGCAAAAAACAAAACCAATAAAAAGAACTGGAAAAATAATAGAAGCTCATAATCATTTAATAATTTCAAGAAATCTTGGTTTATCATTTCAGTATAATAAAAATGATTCTGAAAAAGAAGTTTCAATGAATCAATATGCTTTTGCAGCTACACTATCAAACACTCTTTCAAATGCTGTGAAATATGCTATTGATGGTTCTGTAATAAAACTAGTCTCACATTTTGATTCTAGTAAAGAAAGATATGTTTTTGAAATAGAAAATATGGTTAATCGTCCCATAAATGTCAAGGATGTTCTAAGAAAAATTAGAGACGGTTATACTGCAGAAGAAATTGAGGATAGAGCATTTTTTGAATCAAATCAAGGAATAGGATTAGAAAGTGTAATAAACATACTAGGAAAACTAGGCGGAGAATATGAACTATCAAGTGGAGACTCCTTTAGACTAAGAGAAGAAGACTCAAAAGGGATGAAAAGAAAGACGTATGGAATTATTACACCAGAACAACATGTGCCTCCATTACCTTCATTTTATTTCAAAGCTTCTATTCCTATAAAAGAATAATAGTTAAAACAAAATCAGGCTGCAGTTCTTGTTAATGGCATTATTTTACTAGGACGATTTCTAAGTTCTCTATTATGTATTACGTAAGCCCATGTTTTCATTGATTCTACTTGTAAAAGATAAACATCAAACTCTTTTCTAATCTCAGGATGCAACCCTTGATACATTTCCCTAAATTTTATCCATGTCATATCTACATGTTCAGCATTATGAACATAAAACCCATTTTCAAGATTGCTAATATAATTCGGATTACAAATACAAAACATCAAATAATAATTAATTAAAACTTTATAAGCATTCTCATACTAACTAAAACATGTCAAAATTAATAAATCCAATTGAAAAAGCAAATCCGATATTCCTAAATAGAATTAAAGATCAGTTAAAGGATGAAAAAGATTATGAAGAGTTTTGTAAAATATCGATTATTCCTCCAGTTAATTCAATAAGATGTAACACAATTAAAATCTCTCCAGTTGAGTTAAAAAAACGTCTTGAGAAAAAATGGGAAATTAAACAACCATTTCCAGAATTTCCTGAAATTATGATAGTAAAATCTAAGCTTTCGCCAGGAGAATTAGGAAAAGCTATAGAACACATATTAGGGTATTATTACATCCAGGAAATTTCAAGCATGATGCCGGCACTTGTATTAAATCCTAAAGAAAGTGAATCAATAATTGATTTAGCTGCAGCTCCTGGATCAAAAACCACTCAAATAGCTTCTATGACAAATAATAAAGGCGTTCTTATAGCAAACGAAGTATCTCTTGGAAGAATAAGTATTTTGTCAACTAATTTACAAAGATGTGGAGTTACAAATACTCTTGTTATAAGACAAACTGGTGAAAGTTTATGTAAAAAATTAGTTAAACTAAATATAAGATTTGACAAAGTTCTCGCAGATGTTCCATGTTCTGGTGAAGGAACAATTAGAAGTTCACCAAAAACAGTGCAGATGTTTTCTGAAAATTTAATAAAAAATCTTTCTAACACTCAAAAATATCTAGCAACAAATGCGCTAAAAGTTCTTAAATTAGGTGGAGATTTAATTTATAGTACATGTACTCATGCTCCAGAAGAAAATGAAGCTATTATATCTTACTTATTGGATAACTTCCCAGTTGAAATTCAGAAAATAGAGCTTCCATTAAAAACTCGTCCAGGAATTACAAAATGGAAAGATCGGGAGTATAATAAAGATGTATCTCAATGTGTAAGAATCTATCCTCAAGATAACAATACAGAAGGTTTTTTTATTGCACATCTTAAAAAAACAGGAGAAATAGAATGAAAAACTATTTTATAATTTTAAGAGGACCAGCTGGAATGGGAAAAAGTACAATTGCAAAGCTACTATCCAATAAAATCAAAGCAGAAGTATTTCATATTGATAATATACTAGACAGGTTAAATCTTGGATATAAACAAGGGGGAAAATGGGTCCCATTAAATAATTTTTTAGAGGTAGATAAAAAGATAATCCCTGAAATAAATGAAAAGATAAAAAACAAAAAAATAATAATAGAAGGTAATTTCTACCACAAAGAGCATATTAAAGATTTATTAAAAAATATTAATTCCAAAAATTATATATTTACCTTAAAAACAAATGTTAAAACATGCATAAAAAGAGATTCAAAAAGAAAGTCAATAGGTGAAAAAAATATTAAAGATGTTCATAAATTAGTATCAAAGTTTGATGAAGGAATTTTAATTAACACATATAATAAAAACAAAGAAGAAATAGTTAAAGAGATAATTTCTCATATAAGAAAATGAGCAATCAAAAAATTTATAAAGATCAAATGAATAATAATACTATCAAATCCCCGGTATGGCTTTCGGGTAATGCCGGGAGTTCTAATCTTAAAAAACTGGCAATTGTTTTCATTGATGGTAATAATTTATATCATAATTTGAAAAACATAATAAAACCAAGTGAAATTGATTTTAAAAAACTAGCAGATTTTATTTGTTCTAAGTTCAATTTAAACTTAAAAGAGATAAGATATTATAATTCTATTCCGGATATTTCTGACAATGAAATTACTTATCATAAACATCTTAATTTTTTATCAGGCCTGGAAAAACAAGGCATTATAGTTAAAACACGAAAACTTACAAAATTAAAAAAAGAAAAAGGTGTTGATGTTTTAATAGCTAGTGATATTATAAGAAACACAATAATTGACAAAAAGTGTGATGTTTGTATTCTAATCTCAGGAGATGCTGATTTTATTCCAGTTATGGAAATTATTAAAGATTTAAAAAAAGAAGTCATAACTGCAATGGTTTTAAATGGATATGCTCGGGAATTAATGCAGGGCAGATTCAGATTTTTAATTTTGAAAGATAAAGATATATTAGATAATTGTTTAAAAAATAATAAAGGATTAAAATGAGTAAAATAGAATTTCTTGACAAAACAAAAAAGAAAAAAATGATTGGAAATCTTAATGATAATTATGGAATTGAAAGTTTACATCATTTGTTTATTCGTTCTGGAAATGACAAAATAAGGATTTATTCTGGAGGATTGTCTTTAGAAGAACTAAATTTATTTGGTAAGAACTTAAGATTAGAATTAATTGGTGCATCTTTAGGAAAAATAGAAGAAGATAATTTAAGAATTAATTTTGATATATTAAATTTACCAGAAATAAAATCTCAAATAAATAAAAATATAATTGAAATTTCTTCTACAGAAGTCTTGGAATGGCTTAAAGGGAAATCAATTGAAATAAACACAGAAGAATTAGCAAAAAATGATCTAGTTGTAATAAAGAATAATGAAGATTTATTAGGAGTAGCAAAAAATAGAAAAACATATATACAAAATTATGTTCCAAAAGAAAGGAGAATAAAATGAATAAAGAAGAAATAGAATCAGCAAGAAAAGCAGGTGAAATAGTTAAAAAAATAAAAAAAGAAGCAATAATTTGGATAAAACAAGGTATGCCACTAATAGAACTAGCTGAAAAAATAGAAACACAAATTGTTAAACTAGGTGGAAAACCAGCTTTCCCTGTAAATTTAGGTATAAATGAGTATGCTGCACACTACACTCCTTCACATGATGACAAAACAATTGCATATGGATTATTAAAAGTTGATTTTGGTGTTCAAATAAATGGTTATGTTGTAGACAATGCATTTTCAATAGATTTAGATAACTCCAGCAAAAATAAAAAACTAATAGAAACAAGTGAGTTAGCTTTAGAAAATGCAATAGAATCTGTAAAAAATAATGAAACGCTTGGAGAAATTGGAACAAAAATTCAAAAAACAGCTTCAGATGCTGGTTTTAGTGCAATTCAAAATCTATCAGGGCATGAAATTAGTCAGTGGGAATTACATTCTAGTTTAACAATACCTAATTATAATAATAATTCAACAATAAAATTAGATGATGGGATATATGCAATTGAACCATTTATAACAGCTGGAGAAGGAAAAGTCTATGATGGAAAAGATTCTGGAATATATGAATTAAAAAAATCTGGGAGTGTTAGGGATTCTAATGCCAGAGAGATTTTAAAATACATAATAGATGAATACAATTCTCTTCCATTCTGCTCAAGATGGTTAGTAAAAAAATTTGGAACTCGTGCTTTAGTATCTTTAAACTTCCTAGAATCAGCAGGGCTTTTGCATCAATTCACTCATTTAGTTGAAAAATCAAAATCTCCAGTAGCTCAAAGTGAAGCAACAATAATAATTAATAAAGGTGAAGTTGAAATACTAACTTAATTATATTTATACAAGTAATAAACTTCTTGAGGACTTAAACTTCGATTGTAGATTCTAACTTCATCTATAGTTCCATTAAAATGAGATTGAGATCGAACACTTCTTCCAATTACTGCAGGATCAACTGCTGCATTATAAACAATTGAAGATGGAACAGCAAGGTTTGTTTTTTCAGCAACTAAAATCCCGTTTTGGTATAGTTTCATATAAACACCTGGTTTATAAAATCCAACAAAATTTGTCCATTTATTTAAAAAACTTGAAACAACAGCCCATACAATTCCAATAGCTGCTAATACCATTAAAATCATAAGAACAGTTGTTATAACATCACTTACTCCTTTTTTTACTCATAAATATATTAGAAATAACCAATTAATAAACTTAATTAAAACAAAAACCTTAATAAGTATTTAATTTCTAATTCTCTTATGGAAATAAAACTTTACAACACTCTAACAAGAAAAAAACAAATATTAAAAACTGTTAAAAAATCCCATGTTTCTATCTATTCCTGCGGACCAACAGTTTACTGGTATCAGCATATAGGAAACTTAAGAAGTTATATTTTTTCAGATGTTTTAAAAAGAATTCTTTTATTTAATAGTTATAATGTCCGTCATGTAATTAACATAACAGATGTAGGACATTTAACAAGTGATGCAGATACAGGAGAAGATAAAATGGAAAAAGCTGCATCTAAAGAAGGTAAAACAGCTAAACAAATAGCTGATTATTATTTTTCTGTATTCAAAAATGATTTAGAAAAACTCAACATAATAATGCCAGATGTTTGGCCAAAGGCTTCTGAACATATAGAAGAACAAATTGGGCTAATAAATGAGTTAGAATCAAAAGGATACACATATAAAACAGAAGATGGTATATATTTTGACACTTCAAAATTTAAAAATTATGGTAAATTAGCAAGACTAAATATCAAAGGATTACAAGCAGGAAAAAGAGTATCTTTTGGAGATAAAAAAAGCAAAACTGACTTTGCCTTATGGAAATTTTCAAATCCAGTAGGAGTAAGGAAACAAGAATGGGACTCTCCATGGGGAATTGGATTTCCTGGCTGGCATATAGAGTGTTCTGCTATGTCAATGAAATACCTAGGAGATAGATTTGATATACATACAGGTGGAGAAGATCATATCTCAGTCCATCATACAAATGAAATTGCTCAATCAGAATGTGCAACAGGCAAACCATTTGTAAACTACTGGATGCATGGAGCATTTTTAACATTTAAAGGAGAAAAAATAAGTAAAAGTAAAGGTGGACTGTACACTTTGTCAGAATTGGAAAATTTAGGTTTTAGTGCTTTAGACTACAGATATTTTTGTTTAACAACAAGTTACAGAAAACAGTTGGACTTCTCAATTGAAAAGTTAAAATCCGCAAGAAATGCTTATGAAAGACTAAAAAATATCTGTCAATCTCTAGAAGATGATGGAAATGAAAATAAGAAATACATTGAAGATTTCCAAAAAGCAATAAATGATGATCTAAACACAGTTAAAGCACTACAACTTTTATGGAATCTTCTAAGAGATAAAAAAGCAAAAGGAAAAATAGAAACTATAAGAAAAATGGATGAAGTTTTTGCCTTAAATCTTTTAATTAAAGAACATATAAAAATACCTAAAGAAGTTCAGTCATTAATTGAAAAAAGAGAACAGGCAAGAAAAAATAAAGATTTCAAATTATCAGATGAATTAAGAAATAAAATAAATTCTTTAGGATATTCAGTTTCAGACACTTCTGAAGGTCCTATTGTTAAAAAATCATAAAAATTTAAATACTTAAAAAAACTTAATGTTGTATGAGAAAAATAGGTGTTTCAATACTTATACTAATATTAGCTACTTCTTTAGTGCTTGCAATAAATTTAGGAGATTATAATACAAATGCCAGGGAAGCAGGAAATGAAATTAGAGAACAATTGCAGGCAAGAAACATGTCTTCTAATGTTACACTTGGAACAGAACTAGCTCAGAGAATACGTGCACATCTTCAGGATTGTGAAGAAAAAGAAAACAGAACAGAAAGAATAGAGTGTAGACTTAAAATAAAGCAAATAGCAACAAGAAAAATAGTGCAAGCTTGGAAAGAACAAAATAAAGATGAAACTCCAGAAGCCTGTAGAAATTTAAATACTAACAGAAAAGAAGAGTGTAGAAAATTGCATAGGGCAATTAATAATTGTTTTGAAAAAGAAGGTAGAGAAAAAGATAGATGTTTTAAAAGAGTAGCTGGTTTTATTAATAGTAATTTAAACGATGAGCGTTCTAACAAATCTGAAAAAGGCAGAATATACATAGTGTCTCTTTTAGAAGAGCTTCAACAAAAAATTGAGGATAAAGTAGAATCTGGAAGAATAAATGATGCAACTGGAGCTGATTTAATAAGCCAAATAACAGACATTAAAGAAAGTGTACTAAATGGAGATTCTAGAGAAATAATACAACCAAAAATTCAAAAATTTAAATTAGACTATAGAAATACTATGGTTGAAAACCAAAATAATAATTCCGGTAATAACCAAACAGAAGAAAATAATTCCATTGGGGGTAACACAACACAATAAAATGTTTAAATGGATAATAACGATAATAATCATAGTAATTTTGATAGCAGGAGGAGTTTACTTATTTAATGGGATAAACACAGGAAGTAATCAGAATAATGGAAATAACTCAAACCTTGACAATGCCCCAAGTACAGAATTTACAGATTTAACTAACTCCGATAGTGTCTTTAATGAAATAGACAATGCTATTGCTTCTTTAGACCAGTAATAAGCTTTAAACATCAAAAATCAAAGATTTTTGTGGCCAAAAGAATCAGTGATTCTTTGGATCCAGAAAACAAGTATGTTTTCTTGGCTTAAAGTTTCTTCCAGATAAAGAAGAAACTTTAAAAGCCTGATTCTTTATGGTATTTTATGGTAAAAAGACTTATCAGCTCTAAAAAATCAAAAAATGATTATGAAAAGTACAAATGGTTCATAACCTCTAGTAATAAAATTGTTATAGGTGGCAAAAGTGCTGAACAAAATGAAGAAGTGGTTAATAGCTATAAAACTGACTTAAAATTCTCAAAATATGTTGTTATGCACACAAAAGCCCCAGGAAGTCCTTTTTCAATAATCATGTCAGACAAATATAACAAAAGAGACCTTGAAGAAACAGCAATATTTACAGGTTGTTTTTCAAGAGCCTGGAGAGAGAAAAAGAAAAGTGTTATAATAGATGTATTCCTTGTTGAACAAATAGTAAAGAACAAAAATATGAAAACAGGCACTTTTGGAGTTATAGGGAAAATAGACAGAAAACCAGTGAAATTAAAATTATACCTGACAAAACAAAATGGTAAGCTAAGAGCTATACCATTTAATGCAAAGAATTCTATTCCAATTATTCCTGGAAAAATGTCTAAAGACAAATTCGCAGAGCAGTTATCAATTAAACTAGACATCCCTATGGAAGAAATTCTTAATGCCTTACCAACAGGTGGTTTTCAAACATGCTGAAAGCAATGATTCCAGGATTCATAAAACCCAGAGAACACACTTGTTCTCTGGTACAGAGATTAATTGAATCTCTAGTAACCCGGAGGTGGTTTTTATCATGCAATTAGTTTCAAGTGTTCAAATAGGTAAAAATGGTATAACTAAAAATACAATTGAAGCAATAAAAACTCATTTTAAGAATCATTTAAATGTAAAAGTAGTATTTTTAAAAGGATCGGGAAGGGATAGTAAATCAATAAAAAAAGATGCTGAAAAAATAGTTTTTGGGTTAGGAAACAACTACACTTATAGAGTAGTTGGCTTTACAGTTTTCATAAAAAAATGGCGCAAGCCAATGAGATAATATGTTATATAAATCTTTAAAAAACTTTTTTTCTTAAATTTCAAATGGAATTATTATATGAAGGTGAAAAATTAAGAATTGGCTATAATCCAAATAGTCATGAAGACCATATTCTCTACATTGGTCTAGAAGGAACTGATAATGAAAGAATGGTGCATATTCAGAGAGGAATATTAGAAGAATTAGCTGAAACACAAGAAATATTCAAAATAGAAAGAAAAATTAATACATCTAATCCAAATATTTTATATATATTAAAAGAACATAAAATACCTTTTGAAGAATTAGCATTAGCATTTGCTCAAGCAAGAATTGCTGAATTAGAAGAAGAAAGAGACTATTTTATTTCCGAATCACGAAAATATAGAGAAGAAGTTGAAGAACTAAAAGCAAAGTAAGATTTATAAACCACATTTACACTTTAAAATAAACTTTGACAGCTAAGAGCTGTTCTATTGCTGCAAAGCAAGGTTACATAAAATAAAATGAGTATTTACAATCTAGATGCAAGAGAATTTAATAAAAAACTAGTTGAAGAACTAAAAAAAATTCCTGAATTTAGTATACCAGAATGGAGCTTATATGTTAAAACGTCAGTAGCAAGAGAAAGACCTACTCAAGATCCAGATTTTTGGCATAAAAGATCAGCAAGTATTCTAAGACAAATATACATAAAAAAATTAGTTGGAGTAAATAGGCTAAGAAATAGATATGGAGGTCTAAAAGACAGAGGAGCTAGACCATCAGAATTTAGAAAAGGTGGAGGAAAAATTATAAGAACAATCCTGCAACAAGCTGAGAAGGCAGGATTAATTATGAAAGTTGAAACTGGTAAAAAAGGAAGAAAACTAACTGAGAAAGGAATTAAATTACTAGAAAACATAAAATAATATGGTAAAAGCAAAACAACAAAGGCAAAAGAAAATAAAATTAGCAAAACATAATCGAAGAACTAAATGGGCTCCTGTATGGATTGTTGTGCGTAAAGTTGGTTCAGGAAAAAGAGTTCATCCTGCTTCAATAACAAGAATAAGAAGAAACTGGAGAACAAGAAAGCTAAAAATTAAACCAAGAATTGACAGAAAGAGGCATCTAGGATAAAATGACAAAAGAAACAGTTTTTTACCCAAGAGAAGAATATGATCTGATAATAAGGACTCTAAATGAACCAGACCAAGAAATAGCTAAAATGCTTGGAATAGAACCTTCATATGTAACAAGAAATCCATCTGAAGTTAAAGTTTATCATGCAGTTATCAGAGAAAATGAAAAAGTTTTAGGAGAAGTAACAATTACAGGAAAAATAAATGATCATAGTGAAAATGGGAAAGGCTCAAGTTTAACATATACTTCATTAGATCGAAATAATAATGAAAGAATAAAAAGAGCATTAGAAGATATAGTAAGTTCAAACAAAATACAGGTAGTTTAATAAGATGGCAAAAAAAGAAAAAAAGGAAGTTATTGAAAGAGAATACACAATTCCACTTAGAAGGGAGTTTATGAAAGTTAAAAGACATAAAAGAACTCCTAAAGCTGTAAAAGCTGTTAAACAATTTATAGCGAAACACATGAAAATAGAAGACAGGGATTTAAAAAAGGTAAAGGTGGACAAATGGTTAAATAATGAATTATGGTTTAGGGGGATAAAAAACCCTCCAAATAAAATAAAAGTAAAAGTAATAAAAGAAGGAGATATTGTAAAAGTCAGCTTAGTAAATATACCAGAAAAAATAAAATATATTATAGAAAGAGAGAATAGAGATAAAAAAGAGCAAGAGAAGAAAAAGAAACCGGTAGAAGAAAAGAAAGAAAAAGTTGATGAAAAATCAAAAGAGGAAGTAAGAGAAGAAAAAGAAAAAGAAGCTTCAGTAATGGCTTCAAAAGAACTTCAAGCTGAAATGCAAGCTAAAGAACAAAAACATATATCAAAGCAAAAACCAATGAAAACTGAAAGAATACAAACTAAGACCCTTCCTAAAAAATAATTCTATCTTAGTTTAACAATATAACTGTCAGGAATAAAAGAACCTTTGGACTTATAAAAATTATGAACTAAAAACTGTTCTTCAAAATGAGATGCATAAAGGGTAACAAGTCTTTCAACATAATGTAAATGTAATGGTCCACAAAACATAAACTTCATTAGTTTTGGGTATAACATTTATTCTATCTCTATTAAAAATGCTAAAAGCACTTTTTTCATTAGTAGTACCAATTCTAGTATGGCTACCCAAAAGCATACGAGCTAAATCTACCATTAAATCATACTTAACTGCATCACTTAATAATTTTCTTGGCTTTTTAAACTCCATAAAATTCCATAACAAAACTGTTTATAAATATTAATAGTTAGTAATATTAATGTTAAATAAAATAAAAGGCGACTTAAGAAAATTAGCCAACAAAGAGAAAATACCAATTTATCAGAATTTTTTTAAAACTAAAAAGGGGCAATATAGTGAGGGTGATGTATTTATAGGTGTTTCAGTTCCAAACACAAGAAAGATAGCTAAAAAATACAAAGATTCTAAATTAAGTGTAGTAGAACAATTACTTGGAAGCAAAATCCATGAAGAAAGGCTTCTTGGGGTCTTAATACTTGTGCAAAAATATCAGAAAACAAATGATGATAAAATATTCTTTTTTTATAAAAAACATAATAAAAAAATAAATAACTGGGATTTAGTTGATTTAAGTGCAGATAAAATAGTGGGTCATTATTATTATAACAATAAAAACAAGATACAAGAATTATATGAACTTGCAAAATCCAATAATTTATGGGAAAAAAGAACTTCAATAGTTTCAACTTTTTATTTCATAAAAAATAATGATTTCAAACAAACAATAACTGTATCTGAATTACTTTTAAGAGATAAACATGATTTAATACATAAAGCAGTTGGTTGGATGTTAAGAGAAGTTGGTAAAAAGGATAAAAAAATACTTTTACAATTCATTAGTAAAAACTACCATAAAATCCCAAGAACAACACTTAGATATGCTATTGAAAAATTTTCTGAAGCTGAAAGATTGAAATATCTTAAAGGTAACATAAATCTTTAAATATATTACACAAAGTAAAAACTAATGAAAAGAGCTTTATTATCAGGATTGCTAACATTCCTAGCTTTATTACCATCTAATGAAGCATCAGCTAATTACAGAACTGAAAAAGGCCATAATGGAAGAATAGAATCAACAATTATGGATTATACAACTAAAGAATCAATTTCTCTAAGAACTGTATGGAGTGATGAAATAGATGGCGTAATAGTTTCAAATTATCCTAATATTGATTGGAATACATCAATAAGGTATGATGCTGAAAAAAATGCTGTTAGTTTCCAGATAGCAGCCCCTGAAAATATTCATAGAAGATATGTTGAAATGTTTAATCGAGGAATTGAAGAAGTAGAAAAGAAAGAAAAGAAAAGAAAAGATAATGAAGAAAAGTTAAAGGTTGTTGTTATGCATATCCAAGATATATCTCCAGGATCAAATGGTAAAGAAGTAACTTGTTACTGGGCCGAAATGGAAGATACCCCGATACCTAAATGGAAAATATCAATAAAAGATTACACTAATGATAACAACCCTCCAGAAATTGATATAAAACCAGATAAAAATGATCTTTACATGTTATTAAATATCTACAAAGAAAAAAGAAGGGAACATGAATTTCCAATTTTAAAATTGGAATTTTAACTTATAAGGAAGCCAATATCATTAGATTTTTAAAAGGTAATTCCTTCGGATCTAAACAATAGTTGATTGAAAGGAGGTATAAAATGAAAGGTAAATATAATGAGTATGGTCCTACATTAATAAGAGTGTTTTTAGGTCTACTTTTGTTAATTCCAGGGATATCTAAGCTAATGAATCCTGCTGGAATAACAGGACTTTTAACAGGTATAGGTTTCCCAATACCAGTTTTATTTGCATGGATAGTAATATTAGGAGAGATAATATTTGGTGTTACAATAATAATTGGATGGAAAGTAAAGTATACTGCTTGGCCTCTAGCAATAATCCTTGCAGTGGCAGTAATAACAGTTGCAATTCCAAACATGAATGGAAATCCAATAAATCTTCTGTTCCATTTACAGGCAATAGCTGGTTTAATAAGTCTAACATTAACAGGTTCAGGAATGTGGTCTATAGATCAGTTAATGAAAAAAAGGTAAATACTTTCTTTTTTATTTTTATTATTTATCTTTCTTAGGTTTTTTAAATAGAGGAATTAGTTAAAATCTATGAAAAAATTAGTTATTTTAGGAGGAGGTTTTGCAGGAGCAAAAATTGCAAAAGCTCTTGAAAATAAATTTGAAGTTACTTTAATTGATAGTAAAGACTACTATGAGTTTACCCCTGGAATTTTAAGATCTATTGTAAAACCTACTCATCTAAAAAAGATACAAGTTATACATAATCATTATTTAAAAAAGGCTAAAGTAATTGTAGAATGTATAAAAGAAGTTAGTAAAAATTATGTACTAACTGATAAAAGTAAAATAAAATTTGATTATCTTGTAATTGCACTAGGTTCTAGTTATAATTCTCCATTTAAAGAAAAAGAAATAATTGTGGCAACAAGAGGGGCACATTTGAGAAAATACTATAAAGAGTTATGTAAAGTAAAAAATATTACAATAGTTGGAGGAGGAATTGTTGGAGTTGAACTAGCTGGTGAAATCTCAGATTTTTACAAAAATAAAGAAATAACACTAATACAAAAACATGAAAAATTAATGGAAAGAAATCGTAATAAAACAATATCATATGCAGACAATTTCCTGAGGAAAAAAGGAGTAAGAATAATCTATGAAGAAGAAATGAAAGAATATAATAAAAAAGTAATAACTACAGATAAAGGCATAAAAATAAAATCAGACCTGACATTTATTTGTACTGGGATAACTCCAAATTCAGAACCATTGAAAAAGAATATGTCAAAATACTTAAATAAAAGGGAGTATGTAAATGTCAATAAATATCTACAAATAAATGGTTATAAGAATATTTTCGCAGCAGGAGATATAACAAATATTAAGGAAGAAAAGCTTGCTCAAAATGCAGAATGTCATGCAGATATTATAATAAAAAATTTAAAGAACATAGAGTCAAACAAACCATTAGAAAAATATGTACCAAAGCCAAGAATAATGATAATAAGTTTAGGGAGATTTAACGGAATATTACAATATAAAAATTTTATCCTAACAGGAATAATTCCAGGTATTTTAAAAACCTTTGTTGAATGGAAGACAATGATAAAATATAGATAAAATTTTAATATAACATGATAAGTATAGAAAAAATAAAATCAGAGAAGCTAATAAAAGAACTTCTAGAATTTTCTATAATTAATATTGATAAACCATCAGGTCCAACATCTTTTGGAGTTGATGTTGTTATAAAAAAGGCGCTTAATATAGAAAAAACATCACATTTTGGAACTCTAGACCCAATGGTTACAGGAGTTCTTCCAGTAGCTTTATCTAGGGCATGTAAACTAATGCCTTATTTTATAGGTAAAGATAAAACTTATGTTGGTATCTTAAGGGTCCACAAAGAAATTTCTCTAGAAAATCTACAAAAAACTGCCGATAAGTTTACTGGAAAAATAAATCAAACGCCTCCTAGAAAGTCAAGAGTAAAAAGAGTAGAAAGGAAAAGAACTGTGTATAATTTTAAAATAACTGAACAAGATGAAAACAACAAAAATAACTTTATTTTTGAAGCTAAAGTAGAAGCTGGAACTTATATTAGGAAATTAATACATGATTTAGGTATATTAATTGGAGGAGCACATATGTTAGAATTAAGAAGAACACAGGCAAGTATTTTCAATGAAGAAAATTCAGTAGATATTTATAGATTTTTAGAAATAGTTGAAGAGTATAATAATGGAAATGAATTATTTTTAAGAAATATTCTAATACCTGGCGAGATAATATCTAATGTACTACCAATTATAGAAGTTAAAAAAGAGTATGTTAAAAAATTGCAACATGGATCTCCTTTAATAAAAGAATATGTTAAAAATGATATACCTAAAACAGAGAAAATAGCTGTTTTTAATGGTAACACTTTTATAGGTGTATTTAGAACAACAAATGAAAAAACCATATTAGCAAGGCCAGAATATGTTTTCCAACCAATAAAATAAGTTTAAAATGACAAATCACAATTATCATTTATGCAGAGAAATAGGAATAAATGCTAACTATGATCCTAAAATTGCTACATATGACTGCACAGCAATTTGCCCATATGGACATCAAAAAACACAAAATCCAGAAGAAACGGGGAATGGGTACAGAACAATATGTGAAGTAAAAGGTCTTTTATTATTATCAGAATAACCAGAATTTCAGGCATGTTTAAAAAAATAATATAGGTTAAAAAATCAAACAGATTTAACAGAATAATTTAAGTATTCTAAAAATTTCCAATAATCATAAAGATAAAATGAGAGAATTTGTTTACTTTTCAAATAAAGCAGTAACTTCTGGAAAGTATTTATCTGGGAATCTAATGCATGCTGGAAGAATGGACATAGCAATACATGTACTAATTAATTCTTTATTTCTAAGTCATAAAATAAGAGAAAAAACTAAAATCCATTTAATTTTTAATGGCCCTCCAAATCCACCACAACACTTAATAATTTTTCCAGATGGAAAGAAATCATCAGGAAAGATACAATTAAGTAAAAAAGATGTTGCAGGATTAATTAAAAAAATGTTATATAAGTCTAATCCAAATAAAATAACTAAAGTTGAAGAAGGTTATGAAATAGAAAAAAAATCGGTATTCAAAGTTCTTGATGAAATGGAAAAAGATGGAAAAGAAATATATATTTTAGATTCTAAAGGAGAAGACCTAAGAAAGGTAAGGTTTTCGGAAAATTCTGTGTTAGTTATAGGAGATCATGAAGGTTTTAATAAAAAAGAGTTTAAAAAACTAAAATCTTATGGTGAGACAGTATCAATTGGTAGTGAAACATACTTTGCATCACAAGTTGTAACAATTATAAATAATGAATTAGACAGGCAAGGAATTTAATTACAACTAAACTTTATTAATAAAAATCATCTCAAAAATATAACTTCTGCCTTTCCATCTGTATAAAAAGAGCTACCTGCAGCATTTGCACCAAGTGTTTGATTAACAACATTTACCTCTTTAACAGAAATAACTCCATTAGTTTTCAAAAGGTCTTCCTTAACTTTATCACGTTCATTGTCTACAAAAGGATCAATATCATGGACAATAAGTACACTGCTTGATTTTCTAATAATTTTTTTATCAAAATGGGCAGTTGCAAACCAAATATCTTTTCCAGTATCTGTAACTAAAGATGTTTTCCAAAAATGAATATGATGTCTCTCATGAATTGAATTTTTTGTAGTTGGTTGCTCAAATGCAAAATTATTGGGCTCAGCATTCCAAAAAGATGGTACACCAGGAGATTGTGGATAAGAAATATTAAAAATTAGAGCACGTATATCAAGAATAATAGTCTTTACATTTATTTTGTCATTTTCATGCCATCCAGCTTCTTCAAAAGTATTTCTAAGACTAGTTTCATTTCCTACAATAATTATATTAATAGGTTCTATAGGATTACCCATTAAATCCTCACTTGTTTTTGAAATATTTAAAAAAAGATTATTAGATATCTCACTTTCAAGTATCATATTTATATTCTTAGTAGGAGAATGAAAATTAAGTGGGTGTGTTTGAAAGAAAAACCCTAAAAAAATCACCCAAGTCAAAAAAAGAGCTAGAATAAAATATTTGGGAAATTTCTTATCTAAATTAACTTTAATATTATTATATGGTTCAAATTTATCTTTAATTTCAAACATTGTAATTATTATAGCAAGAAAAGACAATCCAGCAAAATAACTTGCTAAAACATCAGAAGGCCAGTGAACTCCAAGATAAACTCTTGAAAAACCAATAAGAACAATAAGACTCAAACCTAAAAGCAAAACTAAAAACTTCTGAAGTTTTGTCTTGGAATTTTTATATAAAAAATAAGTAAGCAATCCATAAAAAGAAATGGAGATAAAAGCATGTCCGCTTGGAAAGCTAAAACTTCCTTCTTGTATCAAAGCATTAACTAATAATGGCCTAGGTCTTTGAACAATATTTTTTACTAACCAGACAAATAACTCACCAAATACAATAGATACTAAAATAGCTTTGATATAATTATATTTTGTATAAAAAGCAAAAGCAATGCAAAGTAATAATGCTCCAAAAAAAACAACTTCCCAATTACCAAGATAAGTAAAAAAAAGCATCAAGTTACTAAACTCAGGTGTTCTAAGCATCTGTAAAAGATTTATAACTCTTGCATCTGCTCTTACAATTGATTCAGTATGTATTACATTTTCAACAAAAGAAAAAAACATAAAAACAAATACTAAAGAAACTATTATTCCAAGAGTAAGGTAAAGTCCGAATTTTTTTCTTGGGCTTAATCTATTTTTAAAAAATCCAAAAGTATTAGGATATTTTTTAGATAAATCATTAACTTGCGGGTCATTATATACTGCATTTACTATTGACTTAAATATAGATTTAAACAATTTAAACATAACTTCAAAAGAGATATACAACTTAAAAAGGTTATTAATTCTAAAATTTTGCTTTTAAAGATAGTTTTGAAACCTTTTCTAAAGGTTTATTTTGTTACTTTTTTAAAAGTTTATTCCGTTTTGGAAACCTTTCTTAAAGGTTTATTTGGTAACCTTTTCTAAAGGTTTATTGTTCGTTTTGGAAACCTTTTCTAAAGGTTTATTGTTAAGCTTTCTTAGCCTCAGAAGCAATGCTATTAATATCCTTAGTTATAGAATCAATTGCATCTTGTATTGCCTTAATAGGTGATTTTCCTTTTGTCTGAACTCTCAGCATAGGAGGGTTATTTGGATGAGATCTTTTCCAGGCAGCAAATTCAACAGTTTTATCCTTATTCAAGTATTCTCTTATAGTTTCAGTAACAGTCAAATTATCTATCTCTACTTCAATAACATTCTTATCTTCACTTAATATTTTAACTTCCATCTTATAATAATAAGTTAAAAATTAGACTTTTAAATCTTTCCTTTATGTTAAGTCAATAATCAAACTTAACATTATCTAATTTTTATTCAAAATAGCTATCGGCAGATTTTTAAAGTTAAATATGTCTATATTTCTGTTTCTCT
>JAGVWM010000014.1 GCA_018304325.1 Candidatus Pacearchaeota archaeon | reverse complement strand
GAAAACTTTTGTTAAAAAAGAAAAAGTGGTTGTTCTTCAAAAAAGACTTGGAGATTTTTAATCAAACGCTGTGGGCTTTAGCCCATCAGTAGTTTACATAAGGTCATATTTAAATATTTTAAATTCAAATAATAAGTAATGGAAATTTTAATAGATACAAATTTCATAATAACTTGCTCAAAGAATAAAATAGATATGTTTTCACAGTTGCAAGACTTATTTCCAGGAGATAAGATAATAATTCCTAAACAAGTAATATCAGAGTTAAGAAAATTACTTGGAAAAAATAAGAACAGAAAAGACAAACAAGCTATTGAAATATCTCTTAAGATGGTAGAAACAAAAAAACATTTATCTCCTGATTTGAAAACAGATGATGTTGACAGGGGAATATTAGAATATTTATCAAAATTAGATAAATCTGTATTAGGAACAATGGATAGGGAACTAAAACAAAAAGCAAGAGAAATAGGTTCAAATATTCACTTTTTAAGGATAAAAGTGGGAAAGAGGATTGAAATAATTTAAAACCTGAAAGTAACCTTTATAAACCTACTTTTACCATTTATATTTACAATAAAATGTTCTATTTAATCGAAGTCGAAGATTTCATCAGAGTAGAGCCAAGACTTTTTGGACTTCCTACAAAGGAAGCTGTAGAACAACAGTTAAAAGAAAGCTATACAGACCACTTTGATAAAGAACTGGGTAAAGTAATAGCTGTCGCTGGTGTTGATACTATAGAAGAGGGGATTATAATTCCAGGTGATGGAGCTGCATATTATAAGTCAAATTTCAAACTTGTTGTATGGAGACCAGAAATGCAGGAATTAGTCTATGGAACTATAAAAGAAATAACAAATTTTGGAGCTTTTATTGACTTAGGAATAATGCAAGGAATGATTCATATTAGCCAGACAATGGATGATTATGTAAGTTTTTCAAAAACAAATACACTAATTGGAAAAAATAATAAAAAATCCCTAAAGAAAGGAGATGCATGTATGGCAAGAATTGTTGCAATCTCATTTAAACTAGGAGAGCCAAAAATAGGTCTTACAATGAGGCAACCAGGTTTAGGAAAATTAGAGTGGATACAGGAAGAAAAGCAAAAAGCTAAAAAAGCTGTTAGATCTACTGAAAAAACTGATAAACCTAATAAACCTAAAGGTGGTAAAAAGAAATAATTTAATAAAAATGGAAGAAAATAAAATAAGCAAAAAGGAAGAATTGAAAAAAATTCACTTAGATAATATTAGAGGTAGAGTTATAATTTTTGATCCTGAAAAATCAGAATTTGCAAAAAATCTTAAATTAAAAGAAAGGGCAGAATATGTCCAAAAACAAAAATGAGTTTAGTAAAAGAATTTGATAATAAACTTCTACATAGAAAAGAAGTTGTAATAAAACTAAATAGAGAGAAAACACCTTCAAAAATAGATGTAGCTAAAGAAATAGCTAAAGACTTCAAATCATCAGAAGAAAATATAATAATTGAAAAAATAGATAGCAAATTTGGAAAAAAAGAGTTCACAGTTTATGCTAAAGTCTACAATGATTCTCAGAGCAAAGATAAATATGAAACTGTAACAAGAAAAGAAAAAAAGAAACGTCTGGAAGAAGCTAAAAAAATGGAAGAAGAAAAGAAAAAACAAGCTGCTCAAGAAAAAAAAGAAACACCGGAGGCAACTGAATAATAAATGGCAAAAAAGAAAAAATCAGAGAAAAAAGGAAAAAAACCTCATAAAAATAAACCTACTAGTAAAAAATACACAAAATACTCTATTGAAAGTGAAAAAGTTAAAAGAGCTCCTAACTGTCCAAGATGTGGGCCTGGAACATTCTTAATGACAACACCTAACAGACAATACTGTGGAAAGTGCCATTATACTGAGTTTATTTCTAAAAAGTAAAATGATTAAATATTCTAGGGTAGAAAGTGAAACACTAGGTAAAATTGGATATTTTAGGTCAAATCAGATATATGATAAAAAGACCTTATTAGGATAGCTAAAAAACTTAAAGCACCATCTGATGTTATAGAGCATGAATTAGCCCATTATGATGAAGCTGTTAAAAAGGGATATAAACCTTATTTCAGAGTGTGTTTAACAACACTAGAAAGTAGAAATGGTAGACCAAGTCTCTCCCAAGCTCTTGCTTATGATTTTTCTGTAAATACTAAAGAGAAAGTTAGTGATAAAAATTACATTGCAATAGCATTAGCTCCTAAAAATCCTTCATGTCATGATTTAGAAAGTGTATTAAAAAGAATATAAAAAGCGGGACCAGAATTTAAAAAAATAATGGGTTAATCCGCTAAACTCATATTGAGTTATCTTAAATTAATAAGTATGATATATATTAATACCATCACTGGTATATATATGTATGTATTTTCTCTTTTTATAACATCTATTGAATAATAAACATAAACCCCGATAGAGGAAATCCAACGATCAAATAGAGTGTTGAATCGCCTCTAAGGGGGAAAAAGAGGTGATAATAATCTAATATGAATATACTATTTAAATCTTTCTATTTTGTTACTCTTTTAAAATGACTACCCTCTTTCCTTTATAGGAGTAACTTAGCTAGATAGCCACTATTTATAAAGTTTATTAAACTGATCCAATAATGGATCAAAAAGAGAAGAATATTCAAAAAATAGATAAAATAGGACAGGAACAATTTCATTCTTTTGTGTTTGGTGATAAAATGTCATGGCAAGAGATAATTTATGATTTGATAAACACTGAACAATTAGATCCATGGGATATAGATTTATCATTATTATCTCAGAGATACCTCGAACGTGTAAGAAAATTAGAAGAAGCTAATTTTTCCCTTAGTAGCAAAGTACTTCTAGTAGCCTCTTTAATGTTAAGAATTAAATCAGAGCTTCTTATGAATTACTATATAAAAAGTCTTGATGATATATTATTTGGAAAAAAAGTAAAAGAAGAGCAACAGATATTAAAATTTGATGAATATGATGAAGATGAAATACCTGAACTAATTCCAAAAACTCCTTTGCCAAGATTTAAAAAAATAAGTATTCAAGAATTAATATCAGCATTAGATCAAGCTGTAAAAACAGAAAATAGAAGAATATTCAAAAAAGAAGTTGAAAAAGAAAGTTATGAGAGAACCATGCTTTTCGTACCAAAAAATTCTGTTAGCTTAGTAGATAGAATAAAAAATATTAGAGAAAGAATTTCTCAGGTATTCCAAAAGCAGGAAAAAATTGCATTTAGTGAATTTTCTGGGCCTAAAAGAGAAGAGAAAATACAAACTTTTATTCCCTTATTGCATTTAGATAATCACAATAAACTTTGGTTGCAACAAGAAAGACATTTAGAAGAAATATGGATTCATAAATCAGGAAAACAGTTTATACAAAGAGATGAAATAATAACAAACAAGCTTGAAGCTCAATTTGAAGATAGATTAGATGAAATAGGAGAAGGTGAATAACATTTAGAAACATTAGAAGAAGACTAAAAAATCTTTTTCAATAAATCTTTTTCAATAAATCTTTTTCACTAATCATATTTTCCTTTCCAGATTTCATGTCTTTAAGCTTAAACTTTCCAGATTTAATCTCATTCTCTCCAACAAAAATAACATAATTAATCTTTTTAGCATTTGCATATTCAAGTGCCTTAGAAGGCTTTCCATAAATAATCGTACAACTAATGTTTTCTTTTCTTAATTTTTCAGCAAGTTCAATTGTCTTTTTATCCTGGTTTAAAGAAATTATTAAAACTTTTTTATTCTCAGTTTTTAATTTGCTAACAATAACAAGCCTATCTAATCCAAATGAAATACCAGTAGACTGAATTCCATTAACTAAATAGCTTCCACCACCTGCTAAACTACCTTCTGTATTTTCTGATTTAACTTCAAAAATACTTCCATTATAATAACTCAATCCTCTGACAAGAAAAGGAGAAAATTCAATCTTTACTCCGTATAACTTACAATATTTTTCCAAATCTTCAATTTCTTTGAAAGATGCAAACTTCTTAAAATAATTTTTCTTATTTTTAAGAATTGAAATTAATTTTTCTGCTTTGTACTTTTTAAGATTGTTTTTTATTTCATTTTCAGGAAGCTTGTCAAGTTTATCTATCTCTCTCATAACCTGTTCTTTATTTCCTTTAATCTTCAGAAAATCAAAAATTTCATTTAGAAGTTTTCTATTATTAACATATATTTTTGATTTAACTCCTAACTTACTAAAGATATCTTGAGTAATTGCAACTATCTCAGCTTCGTCTTTAATACTTGATCCAATAACATCAACATCACACTGAGTAAACTGCCTGAATCTATTTGGGCTTATCGGCTCATCTCTAAAAACAGGTCCTATCTGAAATCTCTTATATGGTAATTTTTTACCAGAAGCCAGTCTTTTCAGCTGAAAAGTAAACTCATATCTTAAAGCAAGATTCCTCTCTCCTCTATCTTTAAGCTTGAAAATATCAGATACAGCTTCATCACTAGTATTTTCACCTTTAACAAACTCTTCATACTCAATTACAGGAGTTTCTACAAATTCAAATCCATATTTTTCAAATTCATTAATAAGGATTTTCTGAATTTCAAGTCTCTTAGCAGCTTCGCTGCCTTCTATATCTCTAAATCCTTTAACTACTTCTTTCATCTTAATCTTTTCTCCATTAAAATATCTGAGCCACTTTCTTTAACACCTAGTTTTCTAAGCATTTTTATTGAATTTCCTCTTTTATTTACTAAACATAGGAATCTCTTAAAGCCTTTCTTTTTATATATTTCAAATATTTGTTTTGTAACTTCTTTTCCTATTCCTTTACCCTGAAATTCCTTACTAATTGCCATTTCTTCTCCATAAGCAACATCTCCAGTACACATAAACTTAGGATTAACAGCAATAAAACCTATTAACATTCTATCTAATAAAATACTATACAAATCATAATACTTAAAATAGAAATTAATTCTTTCATTAACTTTCTTATAAGTCCATTTCTCATTATAAGGCGGTTTAGAAAATTCATCCCTATAAATTTTAGAGATATTATTTAATTCTGATTTCTTTGATTTCTTTAATATAATTTTCATTTTCTTATCTTAACAATCTTAGATTTAATAATCTTACTTTCTATCACAAATAGGAATATACGGATCATATACTGGTCCATAAAATTTATCTTTTGCATCAAGACCACAATATACCCAGTTACATGAGTAGCTATTAAATTTTGGTAGTGAGGAAATCTCTACACCAGATCCCTTTTCTAAATCTCTTTTCAGTCTTGATAATCTATAAGAACAATCTTTACATTCTTCTAGTGGAGTATTTTCATAAATACTACTCATTTTAAGAAAACCTCCTTTCAGGCAATGTTAAAATAAGTTTTTCAGAATTAAGATAGATGAACTAAATCATCACTTATAGTGATTTTATCCTCAAAATTGATGTTTTGGAAACCTTTTTCCAAAGGTTTATTGTTCGTTTTGGAAACCTTTCTCAAAGGTTTATTTGGGAACCTTTTCCAAAGGTTCATTTGGTAACTTTTTCGCAAAAGGTTTAAAGCGGAAAGAGGGAGTCGAACCCTCGTTTTACGGACCACAACCGCACGTTCTACCGTTAAACTACAACCGCCATTAAAAGACAACCAAAGGTTTTCTCCTTGAGAACATCCTTGTTCTCTGGACCAAAGAAGCTTTGCTTCTTTTGGTTTTAAAATTTCCTTTAAATTGTCAATATTTAGATTACTAAAAAAATTAGGTTTATTAATTATTCCAAAATCGTTAAAAGAATTATTTACAGGTAAAAAAGAATTAAAGTTATAACTAGCAAAAGTGAAAACAACCAGCACTTGATGTGCCTTTCGCCCCATTAGAATTTTGAATTCTTTTTGTTAGTTTCATATTTTCATCAGAAATTAATGATATTTAAACTTTACGTTTTAGTGAATAATTGTGTTATCCAGAAATAAGGTTACCTCGATAACACACTCATTATAACAAAGAGAAGCCTTTATAAAACATCAATTTACTGAATATATATGCAAAATTCAAGGAATTACTCTGATGAATTTAGAGAAGTTTACAGAATCAAAGGTCTAGCAAAAGCGCTAATTTATGATTTAGAAAGAACTGTTGGAGTAACTATTGCTGATAGTTTAATAGCATGTACTATAGAAGGTCTTGGTTTTGTTAAAAGTATGGTAACTCTTCCTTATACTTTTTGTGTTATAGGAAAAAGTCTAAAAGAAAGAGAAAATAAAAGAGTAGCTAGTGAAAATGTAGTTGAAAAGATATGAATTTTATTATAATCACCACATTTTTATACCTTCTTTATTTCTATAAAAAATGCCTAAAATAAGATACTATACATTTTGGATAGCACTTGCACTTATAATTGTATTTGTACTTCAGTCTTTTATTTCAGGATTTACAGATGCATTAATACTTAATGATTCTTCATTTAGTGAACCGTGGAGATTTGTTACATCTATATTTTTACATGGAAGTTTAGCACATTTACTGGCTAATTTATTTGCACTTTTGTTATTTGGATTTATACTTGAAAGGATAATTGGCAGTGAAAGATTTTTAGCAGTATATTTAGTATCAGGAACACTTGCAAATTTAATTGCAATAAATTTTTATTCAAGTTCTCTAGGAGCAAGTGGAGCAATAATGGGAGTTATAGGAGCTTTAGCAATCCTAAGACCATTTATGGGTGTTTGGGTGTTTGGAATGATTCTACCAATGAGTATAGCTGCTGTAATATATGTAATAATAGATGCTGTAGGAATATTCATACCAAGTAATGTAGGTCATATAGCTCATTTATCAGGAATAGCATTTGGAATAATTTTTGGAATAATTTTTAGAATAAATAGGATTAAAAAAGAAAGAAAAACACATAAAATAAAAGTTCCAGAACATCTCTTAAGAAGATGGGAAACTTTGTATATGGGTGCAGACTAAACTTTAATTAAAGGAGGTGATGAATTCATCTTGTAACGACCATTTTCAGTCTTTACAACAAGTCCTTGAGCTTCTAAATCATCCAAAGCAGAATCAACATATTCAAAACTATCTTCTCTAGGAGAGTTAAATGCTCTATAAATATCAATTATATTATATGATCTTCCAGGGCTTTTACTTCTAAAAAACTCAGCAACATTTTCAGTTGTAACTCTAAATTCATTTTCAGTTGGTTTAAATCCAGGTATATCAAACATAGACTCGTCATCTAAAACAATTCTTGGAATATCAGCCAAAGATGTTAAGTTAGGTAAGTGCATATGTTCAGAAATATCAGGATATGGATTTCCAAGAACATATAAAAATCCCTCATTGAAATATGCTGTGGGATTATTAACTCCTTCTTGTTTCGCATATATAGAAACATAATTATCAATAGATAATCTAAAAAACTTTTGGAATACTGTACTAAGTCTTGAAGTTACTTTTGAAGTTATTACATCTCCTGGAAAATTAAGTATCTTAGATTCAGAATCTGAAAGTCCTGAAAAACAAACAAATAAGGAACCTTGTTCTTTTGCTCGCTCTAAAAAAGTATTAAAAATAACTTTAGGAATCCCATAATCTTCAAATTTAAGTTTGTTAATATCACTTCCCAAAACAAAGGCATAAGGAGAATATTGGCCATCCATCACTAAAGAATAGAAAACAAATCTTCCATCTAATTTGCCATCATTCACTCTAAAAAAATCAAAGTCTCTCGGAACTATTTCATTAGACTCCCTAACAGGGTTTTTTACCCTTCTTAGAGTTTTCATTTTAGTATAAATGCCAGTAGCTTGTTCTTTAAATACTTTACTACTAAAAAAGAGTTACAATTATCCTCCCCAGACATAATCATTTTTTTGTTTAATAATTTTTATCTCTTGCAAAGCATTAAGTTCAGAATTTGATAATAAATCTTTATTATCTTTAAAACTTTTAAATTGCTTAGAGGAAATATCAGAATAAAGATACTTTTTGTCTTTTAACCTTCTCTCAAAATTAACACCTGGTATAGATATAGCAACTTCCATGCCTTCTGTTGCTTCTTCAACACTCTTATTATCAGACTGAATATTTTTTATCCTTCCAATTTTTTCATTATTATCATCAATAAATTCCTGACCATTAACTAATCTACCAGCTACCACTCTTACTCCAAAAATAGCAGGACTTGTATTTCTAAAAACATAATTGTGTAAAATCTCAATTTTACAAACTTTGAACATAGACATTAACCTCTCTTTTTCTATTTCCTTAGATTTTTCCTCTCTAAATAACTGTAAGTTTTCTATTAATTTATAAACAACCTTATCTGTAATTACTTTGATTTTATCTTTAACTATAACATCATCATCAATTTCAACATTAAAACCAAGTATAACTGAGTCAATAGGATTAATATCTAAATTAGCTTTAGCAACAAGAACATCAGATTTGTTTATATTTCCTATTCCTACCCTGACAACAGAAACATTTGCCTGTTTTAAAAGAACCATTAAAGCTTCTAAACTGCCCAAAGAATCAGCTTTTATAATTATTCCCTGTTTATCAGTCTTAATTGATTCTCCAACATCTTTTTTAAAATAATCTTTAACTTCTTTTTCATTAGTGTAGGACATAAAGGGCATTCCAGGCAAAATATCTAATTTATCTGCAAGCTGTATTCTTATCCCTGCTGCAGCTATTACATTATCACAATTTCTAAATTT
Organism: Candidatus Pacearchaeota archaeon; assembly: GCA_018304325.1. Lineage (GTDB taxonomy): Archaea > Nanobdellota > Nanobdellia > Pacearchaeales > GW2011-AR1 > JACPLR01. The sequence goes on along the minus strand of JAGVWM010000014.1, from coordinate 23,839 downwards.
AAATGATAAAGGTTCAATTACTTGGATAGATTTAATTTTAGAAGTATAATACCCATCAAATTTAGCAATTGCAATATCATGTCCAGTTAATAAATGTCCATCATATAATATTGCTTCTATGTAATTTATTGTCTTTTCTTTTTTTATCTCAAGCACAACTCCTTTTGCAATTTCTCCAAGCTTTAATTGCTCTCTAAGAAATTTCTGGGATAAACCACATATCATCATTAGTATTTCAGAAATTCCCTCTCCTGTTTTTGCACTACATGGAACAACAACTAAATTTTTAGAGAAGTCAGTTATTTTGTGATAAAGTTCTGCATTAAGTCCAAAATCATGTAATGCCCCTACCAATGTGTAATATTTTTTGTCAAATACTTGTCTAACATGTGGTGGCTGCGCTTGGTAATTATCTTTAAACTCTTCTTTTACTTTATGCCAACCCTGAACCTTATCAACTTTATTAAGAGCAACTATAAATGGAGTTTTATTTGCTTTTAATATCTGTATAACTTCTGCTGTCTGAGGTTTAATACCTTCATTTATATCAATAACCAGAATAGCTAAATCAGCTAAACTACCTCCTCTTTTTCTCAAATTATTAAATGCTGCATGTCCAGGAGTATCAATAAATAAAAAACCAGGGATTTCTAATTTAATCCCATACTTTTCAATTAATGGGCACTTCATTTTAAGACTTTGAGCTGGAAAATCTGTAAAACTTATTTTTTGAGTAATATTCCCTGCTTCTTTTTCTGCAATACTACTACGTCTAAGAGCATCTAAAATACTTGTTTTTCCATGATCAACATGACCTGCAACAGTTATGATTGGTTGTCTGATTTTCATGTTTATAGAAAAAGACAGATGTTTTTAAAGATAGTTATTTAAAAAAATAAAAGTTACCTTTTTGTTTTACGCATTTCATATAAATCCTTTAACTTCTGATTCTTTTTTATTATATAATCTTTAACAAACTTTTCTTTATCAAGGTTATACTCCATTCCAACTCTGTCTAAATCAACAACCCCATATGTATTTTTACCAGTAAAAACATCACTAGATATACCATACTCTCCTGTTTGTGTGTCAAAATTAACATTTTTTGTTGGAAAACTAACAAAGTCTCCAATAGAAGATTCACGAATCTGATCTAAGGATAAATGAGCTCCAGGATGACGACCATTTTGTCTTACAGATATACAATATTCGCGCTCTTCAGATTCATCTGAAATCATAACCCTTACAACTTTCTGTTCCCTTCTATTATCTCCATCTTCAACACCTACAAGAACTCCAGTAAGTCTTTGTTCTCTCTTACTTAATTCTTCTAAATCAACAGAATATACTTGTCTTTCTGACATATGAAATCTATCATTTTCACATCCTGAAACTAAAGCAAAGCCAGTTAGTCCAGATAAACTTAAAAAACCTCTTCTTGAAATCTCCACTTGTTATCATATTAAAACATATTTTTAAAGATAATTGTACTAACCCAAATATATAAAAACCTCGAAAAATAACTAAAAAAGTAAATTATTAGAATTTTTAACATGGTACCTTTAGAAGAAATACCTCAACATGAAAGATTAACAGAAGAGATAGCTGAGCTTAGAAATAAAATAAAAAACACTGCATATGACTTAGAACATGGTTTTAAAGGAAATAATATGATTAAGCAAAAGTTAGAAACTCACAAAAAAATGCTAATTGAAAAAGAACAGATACTTGCTAGTGTTATAAAAGATAAAGACAAAATAAAGGAAGTAAAAGAAGCAGAAGAAAAAATCACAGAAAAAGCTTCAACAAGTATTTCGGAAGAACAAGAAGAAATACTAGAAGAAGAAATAGAAAAAGAATTCTTGTAAAAATCAGAAAACTTTATAAAACATATAATTCCTAAACTTCGATGAAAGGAAAAAGAATAAGAAACGAAGTTAAACCAGGTGCATTTGAAATTATACTTGGAAAAGAAAAATCAGACAGACAGAAAGTACTGATAACTCTAGCTTTATATGGAGATGGAAAGTATGGTATATATAAAAAAGCTGCACAAAGAGAAATAGAAGAATTAATGGGTTATCATAATCAGGTTATGCCAGTTATTTTAAGTCAATACAAAGAGATGGAAATTATTAATGGAGAAGTATGTTTTACTTCAGAAAATATGCCGCCAATACCAATGCAAAGATGGACTAACTATCTTGAGCATATTGAAAGAATAAAAGAAGAGTACAAAGTTGATCAAGTAGATAATCAAGAAGACTATCAGATATAATTGTTCATTCTTTAGTTATTAATAAGATTTTTAAAACTTGATTATCATAAATTATCCTTACAAAAAGGATGACTTATTCTAACCATGACCAAGGTAACATCAGCTATTGAAAGAACAGATGCTCAAATAGTGAAAGCCTTACATCCTTTAGTAAAAGAATGGTTTTTTTCAAAATTCAAAGAATTTTCAATAACCCAAAGATATGGGGTTCCAGCAATATGGGAAAGAAAGAACATTCTCATATCAGCACCTACAGGAGGAACAAAAACCTTAACAGCCTTCCTTTCCATATTAAATTATTTAATTATTCTAGCTGAGAAAAATGAACTTGAAAATAGAGTTTATTGTGTATACACCTCTCCATTAAAGGCATTAAGCAATGACATTCATAAAAACCTCATAGAGCCTTTAGAACAAATTGAAACTTTAGCTAAAACTAAAAACATCAACCTGCAAAAAATTCGAGTTGGTTTAAGAACAGGAGATACTACAGTTGCTGAAAAAGCAAAAATGGCTAAAAGTCCCCCACATATAATGATTACAACACCAGAATCTTTGGCAATTATGTTAACAAGTAAAAAATTTGTAGAGCATTTGCAAATGGTAGAATTTTGTATTGTTGATGAAATACATGCTTTAGATAATAAAAGAGGGACATATTTGTCAATTACACTAGAAAGATTAAATGAAGTAAGTAAAATTTTCCCTGTAAAAATAGGTTTAAGTGCTACAATATCTCCTTTAGAAGAAGTAGCTAAATTTTTAGTTGGAATTTCAGAAGAAAGAGAAGTTGAAATAGCTGAGGTTCCTTTAAGAAAAAAAATAGATGTCCAGGTTTTATCTCCTAGTGATAATTTAATAGAAGATATTAATATTCAAAATGATATTTATGGATTAATAGACTCTTTAATACAAGAACATCAGACAACTCTTGTTTTTACAAACACTAGAGCTGCTACAGAAAGAGTAGTTGCTCATTTAAAGGATAAATTTCCGACAATTTATGGAGATGATAACATTGCAGCCCACCATGGATCACTAAGTAAAAGTCATAGATTTGACATAGAAGAACGTTTAAGAGATGGGAAATTAAAGGCAGTTGTATGTTCTACAAGTTTAGAGTTAGGAATTGACATAGGTTATATAGACTTAGTAATAATGCTTGGGTCTCCAAAATCTTCTGCAAGAGCTTTACAAAGGCTTGGAAGAGCTGGACATAAACTACATGAAGTTGCAAAGGGCAGATTTATAGTAAATGACAGAGAAGATTTAGTTGAATGCTCCATTATACAAAAAGAAATGATGGAAAAAAAAATTAACAAAATACAAATACCAAAAAATGCCTTAGATGTTTTAGCCCAGCAAATTTATGGCATGGCAATTTACAAACAATGGAATATAGAAGAAATTCTTGAGCTCATAAAAAAAAGTTATTGTTATTATGAATTAAGTAAAAATGATTTTTATGATATTATAAGCTATCTTGCAGGAGAATATGCATTAGAAAAATCAAGTGTTTATGGAAAAATATGGTATGATCCTGAAACAAAGATGATTGGTAAAAGAGGTAAGTTAGCTAGGGTTATATATCTAACAAACATTGGTACAATTCCTGAAGAATCATTTATAACAGTAAAATTAGCAGGCGGTGGAGAAGAACAAAAAATAGGGGTTATAGATGAATCATTTTTAGAAAGAATGAAAAGAGGAGATGTTTTTGTCTTAGGTGGAAGTAAATATGAATATGGGTATGTTAGGGGTATGAACCTCTATGTCAGATCAGCATTGCATAGAAACCCGACAATTCCTTCATGGTTTTCAGAGCAACTTCCATTAAGTTTTGATACTGCAAATGAGATAAACAGATTTAGATTATTAATAAAAGAAAAATTTGATAAAAAAAATAAAAAAGAAGAAACTATCAAGTTCATTAAAGAACATTTATATGTTCAGGATGGAACTGCAAATGCAATCTATAATTTTTATTATGAACAACACAAGTTTTCAGAAATACCCACTTCAAAAAAAATTATTATAGAGCAGTATAAAGGTGAAAAAAATTATCTTTTGTTTAATAGTATGTACGGCCGTAGAGTTAACGATGCATTATCAAGAGCTTTAGGATATTTAATGGGACAGGCAGGAGGAAGAGATATAGAATTAGGAGTGACAGATTCTGGGTTTTATATTGCCGGAGAATCACTAAAAATAGAAAAAGCAATTAAATTTCTGAATTCAAAAAATTTAAGAGAAGTTTTAGTTGAAGCAATAGAAAAAACAGACCTTTTAGCAAGAAGATTCAGACATTGCGCCACAAGGTCTTTAATGATTATTCGTACTTACAAGGGATATAGTAAAACAGTGGGAAAACAACAAATGAAATCCCATTTCTTAATGGCTGCTGTAAAAAAAGTTTCAAAAAATTTCCCTATACTTAATGAAGCCAGAAGAGAGGTTTTAGAAGATGTTTTAGATATAGAAAATACAAAAAAGGTCCTTGATTTAATTAAGTCAAATGAAATAGAAATAGAAATAAAACAAGTTAAGCTACCAAGTCCTTTTACTTTAAACCTTATTTTACAAGGCCACTCAGATTTAATAAAAATAGAAGACAAACAAAAATTCCTAAAAAGAATGCACGAGCTTCACATGAAGGTTATAGGTGAAGAATAATAACCTTTATAACTTAAAAAAATAAATAATAACATGGAAAACATAACAACTATATATTTTAGTACAATAATGTTACTAATTATTCTAGTTGCTGAGTTAATTATTTTATCTCAGAAATTTAACTCTAAAACTGAAAAGCATAGGAAAGAAGTAAAAAAGGCTGTAAAAAATTAAGCTTTTAAACCAATTCTTGTTTAATATTAAATGAAATATGGATTTATAGGTAAATGTTTATTTTTCCCACAAAAAGGTATTTTAGTAATTGGAGATTTACACTTAGGATATGAATACATGTTAAGAGAAACCGGAAGTTTAATCCCCGCTACCCAGTTTAAGCAGACAAAAGACGACTTGAGTAATATATTTGAGCTGATAAGAAAAAAAGGATATAAAGTAAAAAAAGTAATTTTTCTAGGAGATATAAAACATTTCTTTGGATATAATAAAAGTGAAAAAAATTTATTTGTTGAGCTAAATGCATTAATTGGTAAATATGTAAGTGAAAAAAATATAATTGCTCTTAAAGGAAACCATGAAAAAATAGCAGAAATAGCAGATAAAAAATTAGTTAATTACTACATAGAAGAAGATACAGCTTTCATTCACGGAGATATAGAAATAAAAGAAGCCTTTGATAAAAAAATAAAATATATTGTCATGGGTCATTTACATCCAGCTATAATACTAAGAGATTCTCAAAACATAAAGGCTGAAAAGTATAAGTGCTTCCTAATTGGAAAATATAAAACTAAAGAAGTGATAATTTTACCAAGTTTTTTGCCTCTAGTTGAAGGAACAAGCTTAAATGAGCATTTAAGTGATAATAATTGTATAATACCTAAAAAAATTCTTAAGAATTTTTATGTTCACATTATAGGAAATAATAAAATGTATAAATTTGGGTCGTTAAAAAAACTGATAAAAGAGTAGGGGCGTGCACAACATAAGTACAAGTCATACACGCCCTCTAAATTTGTTATGTGAAAAAAGGGAAAAATATAATATAAGGTTGTTAAGAGGCATGGGGAGGGGGAGGAGTCACTGAATTAAAACTCACTGAGTTTTTCTCATATTTATTTGTTTTTTCTTTACTTCTTGAGTTGATATTTTGTTTCATTTTAAATTTACACCTCCACTTAAGGATATTTAACTTAAGATTAGGGTTTATAAAGGACTTGTTAAAGAAAGATAAAGAGAAGTCTTAGGGAAAGGCAATAAAGAGAAGAAATCCATAAGACTTAAAAAGGAAAAACTGAATATTAAATTATGACAAGCCTATATTACATACCAAATTGGTTCTTTACAACAAGTATAGTGTTTGAAATAATATTTGCAGTAGTAACAGCTTTAGTAGCTTTTTTATCATTTAAAGTTTACAATTTATCAAAACAAAACGAATTTAGACTATTTGGACTAGGCTTTACATTTATATCACTTTCTTATATTATATGGTCGCTAATTAACTTATTTTTATTAGATCAGTTAAATGAAAGTATAAAAGTTCTGTCTTTTCAACAATTTGTCTCCCTGGGAGCTTTAGGAATATATTTCTATATGTTATTATTCATAGTTGGTTTAGTAACCCTAAATTATACCACTCTAAAAGAAAAGAATAAATCAATATACATAATAATACTTCTTACTTCTTTAGTAGGAATAGTAACAAGTTTCAATAAAGGATTTACATTTCAGATACTATCATCAATACTTTTAGCTTTTCTTTTAATTCACTTTGCATACCAAGTTAAGCGTAACAAAAATATAAAGTCAATACTTGTTTTTGCAGCATTCTTGGCTCTTGTAGTAAGCCATATAATATTCATCTTCTCAACAACCCAGTATGTGTATTATGTAGCTGGACATATATTTGAATTAATTGCATATATTCTGATTTTAGTAAGACTTTCGATAATAATAAAATGAACAAGAAAAGGAATAAATTAGAAATAATCAGAGATATACTTCAAGTTATAAATAGTCGTAACGGTAAAATAAAACCAACACATATTTTATACAAATCTAATCTTTCTCATCAAATGATGGAAGAATATCTAAAAGATCTAATTGAAAAACAATTCGTAAAAGAAACTAAAACAAAAACTGGAAAAACATACTCAATAACTGAAAAAGGTCATGAATATCTCAAAAAGTATACTTTAATAGCAGAATTTACTGAATCTTTTGGTTTAGATTAAAATGAAGTTTAAAAAGTACTTATCTATTGCAGCAATACTATTATTTCCAATAATTACATATAAATCAGTTAACACTTTACATGATATTAAAAACAATCCTCTTCCAATTGCTTGGTATGGAAAGGTTGAGGTATTTGGATACCCTATATTTTTCATTGAGGAATATAGAAGAGAAAGCCAAAGGGAATTTAATAGGCTTCCTCAAACATGGAATGAACATTTACAAATTACTGATAATATGAAATTTGGTAAAGAATATGGTCTTGAAAAAGAAATTGGCTTAGCTGAAGCACAAGGATTACTTGGAAAAAAAGTTGGAGATGGTAATAAAGTCAGGTGGTTATTTCCCTAAAAACCACCTTTTCTAAGCCTTTCTAATCTATCTTGATCATCCTTAAGTTTCTGTTCAGCTTTTTTTATCTCTTCTTCATTCTTAATCATTTTTAGTTCTTTTTGAGCCTGAGCGATTTTATCTTCTGCTGATTTTATCCTTGGATCTTCTTGATCCTCTTCTTTTTCAAAATCATAATATTTTTTGTACACTATAGGCTTATCGGGATTATTTACTACTTCTTGTTTTTTCATAGGCATTGATCTCATACCTAAAAAAACAACAAGTATAACTACAAGAAGAAGAACAGCTCCAACTGGATAATACCAATTTTTCTTAAGTATTTCTCCTGTTTTATTTATTGAAAAACCTGTAAATTTTCGGTTATTTGTATCATTAGAACTAATTTCAGCATCTACAGAATCCCCATTAACCAGTGTGCTATCATTTTCTAAAGGCACTAACACTTCAGAATCATTAGAACTATTTGGTTCAGTTGTATTTGCATTATTTGTTAGTAAAGCTGGATCACTAGCTGCATCACCAATATACCCTCCAGGCATTATTTTAAGAGAAATAGGACTGTTTATGTTGTAATCTTCAAACCTATTATAAAGTATTTTACTACCATCTTTACTTAATGTAACACCTAAATCTATAACATTAGTATTAACAGTAAGAGTTATTTCTGCTTTACCAGAAGAATCAGAATTTACTTTCTTACTGTCTAAAAGATTATAAACAGCATCACCATCTAAAGCACTTACTATAAGAGTATGATCTGGAAGAGTTTCAATATTAATATTAACTTCTGCAGCATACACACTCCCAACTAATAGTAAAAATATCCCGAGAATAAATAATTTCCTCATATAACCCTCTTTTATTATATAAAGTATGTAAAAATCATTTATAAATATTTTTATTATGTATCCATTATATAAAAAACAATAAAAACAAGTGAAACAAGCTAATATATGGAAAATAAAACACATTCACAATTATCAAAAATATGTCTAGGAGCTGCACTTTTGGGAGGTTTTGAAAGTGTTATTGGAATTAGTACACTTAATGAATCAAATTCTCAAGAAGTTAATAATTACACAATGATAGGATCAGCAGCAATAGCATACATTTCATTTGGATTAGGTCTAGCTGGTTTGTACTTGAGAAGAGATAATCTTTCATAAAGAATTTATATTGGTGATGCTTCTAAATAATATAACATTAACAAGATTTATAAATAAAAGTTATAAATAGGATAAAGAAAAAATGAAATGTGTAACATATAACATCTTTGGAGGAATGAAAGGAAATGCTATAATGGCAAATATGAAACATCACTACTACTTATATGCAAGAAGGGCAAAGGATGTAATAAAAGAAAAAACAAAAGATCTTTCTAAAGTAAATGAAATGATAAAAGAATCAAATGCGGACTTAATATGTATAAATGAAGTAATCTATGAATTACAAAAAGAGAAATTAACAAATTTTTTAAAATCTATAGGTTACAAAGCATTTTCAATAGGAAAATCTTCAGACAGAGAAGATGGACTTGATCTTTGTACAGTACTTGCTTCAAAATATGAAGGTAATGAAATTATTGTAGACATAACAAAAGGAAAAAGTATTATTAATGAAGGAAGTTTTTGTGTCATAGACATAGAAAAAGAAAATTTAATAGTTATAGGGATTCATCTAGCTTTATCTAAAAAAATCCGTTTAAAACAACTTACAGAAATATCAGACTTTATAACTCAGCATAAAAACTCAGGTAGAAATATAGTATTAATGGGAGACTTTAATGAACCAATAAAAAAACTGAATAAACATAAAAAGTTCAAGGAGTTAGGAATGCAAACAAGAATAACTCCAACTTTCCCATCAATAAAATTACTAAAATGGTTTAAAAGAGATTATGATCATATATTTCATACTTTAAGTAATACAGATATAGAAACTTCAGTTAAGGAAGGAGATTCTGATCATTTCATGCTAAGATTTGATTTCTTCCCAAAGCCAAAAGAAAGCTTTGAGATAAATAATTGAAACTAATTTATATACTAAATTTAATTGTACTTTCTATAAAAAGAGAAAATTAAAATATGGGGAAAGAATACTCAAAGGTTTTAATGAAAAAAAAGAGACTGACTAAATATATATATCTTGTTCATTTTAGAAAACAAAATGATATGGCTCGCACATTTTTAAGATTTCAGGAGCATTATGAATCTCCAAAATTTATGGATAAAGTATTTACTCATAAAGAATTTAAACAATGGTACACAAAGTTAAAAGGAAAATTTACCTACTATCAAGAATGGGATGGATTTAATATTCCTTCAAGAGTACTCAAAAGATTTTATCAGGGGCATTTTGATCCTTTATCTAAAAACGAAAAGATGATACTTAAGTTATTTAGAAATGAAAAACATGATTTTTACATAATTGCTGTTCATGGAAAAGCACATGTAGAGATATTAAAACACGAATTAGCACATGGATTGTTTTATACACATCCAGCATACAAAAAAGAGGCGATTAACATAATGAAAAAATACTCTTTAAATCATATAAGAAAAGAACTGCTTTCTCTTGGAGGGTATAACAAAAAAGTGCTAAATGATGAAATGCAAGCCTATGCAATATCTTTATCTCATGAACTTAAGTCAGAAATGCCTAAAGAAATGAAAAAAGAGCTGACAGTTTTATTTCACACTTTCATAAAGAAGTAAAGTCAGCTGGACTTGAAATTTAGTTGATAAAAATAGAAATTGAGAAAGTTTATATACATTCTTTTATTAATAGAAATATGAAATCAAATATTAAATACATAATAGTAACTTTAATCATTATTATTTCCTTAATTACGACAATAGGAGTTTATGAGGGTTGGGGTGCAATATCATTTCGTTCAGAATCCTCTTTTTTTCAAGATTTATTAAATGATCCTTTTGAAACTATTCCTGCTTTTATTTTCTTGTTTGTTTTAATTCTTCCTCTTATCTCTGCAATAGCAATTGTACTTAGATTAGTAACAAGAAAGATTTTAAGTAAAAACCTTAGGTAATTGTTACCATTAGAACAATCACTCACACCAAAAATCAAACTAAGATAAATTAAACTATAACAATAATTAAAAACCCTCTTCAGTTATATTTTATATGGAAGATTATAATCAAAAAGATAAATTTTGCCAAAAATGCAAAAACACTGGGATAGTAAAAGAGCCAAATGGACAAGTTCATACATGCTGGGATTGTTTAGCTTCTGGACGTTTAGATAATCATTCAAAAGACCTTCCAGATCATAATTTAAGATTATAATTACTTAAAAATTCTTACGACCTTATTAAAAACCTCTTTTCCAATATCTTCTGGTGTTCTTAAATTATCAATACTACCAGCTTTAGTGCATATAACTTTTTCCCATCCATATTTTCTAGTAAGTTCTAAATATGTTTCTTCTGCACTTCTGAGATGTTCTTCATTTGATTCATGTCCATCAGGAGCTTCTTTCATACCTTTTTTTAATTCCATCCCAATTTTATATGGCATATGTAAAAAAACAACAATGCTGGGAATTGGCAAACCTAAAATTCCATACTCAAAAGTATGCCCCCATTCAAAAAAACTCTCTCTTTGTTTAGGTACCATTTTTCCGCCTTGATGAGCTAGATTAGACTCCACATATCTATCAACAGCTAAATTCATTCCAGACATTAAAATATCTTCAATTTCAGGTTTTGCAGCAAGCCTGTCTAAAGCATACCATGTTGAAGCAATTTTAGGGTCAACAGAATTAGAAGGTCCAAATTCCTGTAAATAAGGTGGTTTACCTAAATACATTTTTACTACCTGTCCAGTAGGAGTTTCATATCTTGGGAAACTCATAGACTCAGTAGCATAACCTTCTTGATTAAGTCTACCTAATAATAATTTTGTTTGAGTCGCTTTACCAGAAGCATCAGTTCCTTCAATAACAATAAGCTTACCTCTTTTCATAAAAACAATAAAAATACTAGGTTTAAAAATAATTATATGAAAAAAGATATAATTTAAAATTATTCCTTCATTTCTATCTTAATATTAACACTTCTTGGAATTGGAAGTCTCATAACAGAATGAAGAACTTTATCATTACTTGGAAGATCAATTATTTTCTTATGTATTCTCATTTCAAATCTATCAAAAGTAGCAGTACCATCACCACAAGGAGATTTTCTTGTAGTTACCTTTAACCTTCTTGTAGGTAAAGGAATTGGGCCTTTAGCTGCAACTCCAGCTTTCTTTGCTATATCTTTTATTGTATCAGTAATCTCATTAAGTTGAGTTACATCAATACTACTTAGCTTAATTCTTACAGTGGCCATTTTGATTTATTTTAGTTTTTGGGAACCTTTTTCTAAAAGGTTCATAGTTTATATGGTTAAAATTGGTTTAAAAATCTTACCATACTAAAAAAACATAAAAAAGTAGGTATCTCGCGCCGCGAGCGAGATACCCTCCACTACAGCCTTTAGTGTAATGGTAAAAATACAAGAAAAAAGCTCGTTTTAAGCCTTTTGTTTTTGCCATAATCTAAATATTGAATATAATAAAGCAGCAAGCAAAATACCAAATAAATCAACAAAAATATCCCAATAAGAAAAACTTCTTCCAGGTGTAAATAACTGATGAATCTCATCAGAAGCTGCATATAAAAAAGATAATACAACAACAAGAACATTATTACTAAGATTACCTTTAGGAGAAAGTGCTAAAAGAAAGAAAGCACATAAAAAGAAATATATAGAAAAATGATATGTTGTAGATTTAAGATTAAGACCTCCAATTCCTTGTAAACTTGGAAAAACTATTGAAGAACCTATAAAAATAGTTATAGCAATAATAAATGCAATAATTAAGGCATAACTTTCCTCTTTGTTCATAAAAAACAGAGAAAACCAATACTTAAAAAAATTTATATCTTCTTTCTTATACTTCCAAGCCTTCTTATAAGTGATAATTTAGCTGATTTTAACTCTCTATCATTTAATTCCAAATAACAGATTTGCTCAGATTCCATTTCATCATCAAAATAAATAGTTCCAGACCCAATTATTTTAGGGATACCTGTATCTGGATTACCCTGTAAGATAACTGGCAAATCAAGTCTATCTTGAAATACATTAGCTGGATAAACTGTGAAATTTCTAGATAAAGCATCAAATTCATAATAAGGTACAACTCTTTCAGAATCTTTACTTTTACAATTAATCTTTTTGTATTTTTTCTGTGCTCTTTTACCAGTTCTTAAACATCGGGATAAATTTTTATAAAATCTATGTGGAGCAATAGGTTGGAGCATAATAGGCAAACTTTCTCCTTCTGGTTTAATAGCATAAGTTCTCCAACAATTTAAATTTTCATAAACAATAAAAGGATTCCAAAAAAGAAAATCATTTGTCTTCTCAACAACAACTCCCCTAATATGTGGAGAATAATATAATTGCAAAGGAAAACTTGAAACTAGTGGACTTTCCAAACCACGGTAATCTAAAAGCGGTCTGACAGAAACAAAAGAAGGTATTTGTATTCCATCCAAATTAGTATTTTTAATAAAAATAGGGGCATATTTCTCTTTCCAAATATTCACTTTTTCAACACCTTTAGATTCAGGATTATCTTTAAGATAACATTCATGATCAACTTCCTGCAAACCAGAATTAAATTCTTCTTCTGTTAAAACTCTTCTGCCTTCAAAACCAAGCTGCCACCATAAAACATGCCTTTTATCTATAATTCCTTCTGAATCTAATTTATTTAACAAATCTTTATCAACCATTAATAATAATTTATAAAATTCTTTAAAAAGATTTATATATAATATAAGCAATTCTCTTATATGTTGGACATAAATCTCGTGCGTGAAAATCCCGAATTAGTAAAGAAAAACCAATTAAAGGCAGATAGGAAAACAATTGAAGTTGATGAAATACTAAAACTAGATAAAAAATGGCGTGAGAAAAAATTAGAAACAGATAAGTTAAGATCTAAAAGAAATCAAATTTCTGAAGAAATAAATAAACTAAAGAAATCAGGCGATGATAAAAAAGCAAAGATCTTAATTTTAGAAGCAAAAAACCTTCCAAACTTGATAAAAAAAACAGAATTAGAATCAGATAACTTACAAAATAAAAGGGATACAATTTTAAAAAGTTTACCAAATATCATATCAAAACAAACTCCAATTGGAAAAGATTCAACCGAAAACGTAGAAATAAAAAAATGGGGAAAACCAAGAAAATTCAGTTTTTCTATAAAAAACCATGTTGAATTATCAGAAAAACTTAATATTATAGGTTTTGAAGAATCTGCAAAAGTTTCTGGAAATGGGTTTTACTATTTAAAAAACGAACTAGCTATTTTAAATCAAGCCTTAATAAGATTTACAATAGATTTCATGAGAAAAAAGAAATACGAATACATAGAACCTCCATTAATGATAAAAAAAGATATTCTTACAACTTCTGAAGGCATGGAAAGCTTAGCAAATTCTATTTATGAAATAAAAGATACAGATTTAGCTTTAATAGGCACAGCAGAGCATGCACTTATGGCAATGCATAAAGATTCTTTATTCAAAAAAGAAGAGCTCCCTAAAAAATATTTCTCTTATTCAATGTGTTTTAGAAAAGAAATAGGTTCTCATGGTATTAATGAAAAAGGTTTATGGCGTACACATCAATTCAATAAAATAGAACAATTTATTTTTTGCAAGCCGGAAGAATCTGAAAAATACTATTCAGAATTAATGAAAAATTCTGTAGAAATATTAAAAGCATTAAAACTACCATTCAGAATAATTGAATTATGCACAGGAGACTTAGCAAAATGGAAATATAGAAGTGCAGATTTTGAAGTCTGGAGACCAACAACAAAATCTTATGGAGAAGTAATGTCTCTTTCAAATATTACTGATTACCAAGCAAGAGATCATAATATAAGATTTCTAAATGAAGAAAATAAAAGAATAGTTATTCACACATTAAACAATACTGCTTTAGCAACATCAAGAATCCTTGTATGTATTTTAGAAAATAACCAGAATAAAGACGGTTCAATAAACATTCCAACAGTTTTACACAAATATACTGGTTTTAAGAAAATATCTCTTAAAAACTAAAAGTATATAAACTTCTTATACATCAAAACAAAATGAATAACACTAGAATAAATATTGATTATCTATCAACTATTCTAGCTGGGATTATTAAACACTTAGTGATTTAATAATCTCCATATAAATTATTTCTAAAGTTTTATGATGGAATCAATATATCAAACAAAAGTGCAAACTAACTATGATCCAGTTAGTCTTGAACATGAAAAAGAAAGAGAAACATGGATAAGAGATACGTATAGTCCAACTTCAGACTAATACAGCCCTCAATTTATCACTCGGTGAAAATCTCTTCAGGAGCTTCAACTAGCTTAGCAACATCACCAACTCTATCCCCTTGTTTCAGGTTAATAATTCTAACACCCTGAGCAGCTCTTCCCATAACCCTAATAGCTTTAGCTTTAGTCCTTATTGCCATTCCTTTTTTTGTTGTAACAACAATAGTATCTTTCTCATCAAGTTCAATAGTTCTTATAACCTTTCCAGTTTTTTCAGAAACTTTAAGATTAATAACTCCTTTTCCAGCTCTTCCTGTAAGTCTATAATCATCAATCTCAGATCTTTTACCATAACCTTTTTCAGTAATTGTTAAAATATTACTCTTAGTTTTTTCCATAGGAACTATTTCCATTGAAACAACCTCATCTCCTTTATCTAATTTTATTCCAGCAACCCCATAACTTGCTCTACCCATATTTCTAACTTCATCAGAGTTAAATCTAATTGCCTGTCCATCTGCACTCATTAACATAACCTGTTGTTTGTCCATAATCCTTTTAACATCTACAACAGAATCAGAATTATCAGCAGGTAAATTAATTATTCTCACTCCAACATTTCTAGGCTTTGCAAACATGCTTAAGTTTATTTTCTTAACCATTCCTTTTTTAGTAACCATAAACAAATAATCCTTGAAATCTTTTACAGGCATAACACTTGATATTTCATCGTCCTTAATATTAAGTAAATTAACAATTGCCTGACCTTTACCATACCTCTGAGTTTCAGGAACTTTATGCGCCTTCAACCACATTAATCTTCCACGCCTTGTAAACAATAACAAATAGTCGTGAGTTGAACAAGTTAACAACTGTTTAACAAAATCATCTGTTGAAAGATCAGTTCCAATAACACCTTTACCACCACGTTTTTGTTCATTATAAGATTTGAAAGGCATTCTTTTTATGTATCCTTTTTCAGTTATTGTAATTACAACATCTTGTTTTAAAACTAGATCTTTTTCTTCAATTTCTTTAATAACCTTAATAACTCTAGTTCTTCTCTCATCCCCATAATTTTTCTTTAACTCATTTAATTCTTTTTTAATTATCTTAAGTATTTCTTTTTCATCATCAAGAATTAACTTTAATTCTTTTATTAGTTGTTTCAAAAACTTTTCCTCATTCTCAAGTTTTTCTCTTTCCAAAGCTGTTAATTGTTTCAGAGTTATTTCAAGAATTGCTTCAGCCTGTTTCTTAGACAAAGAAAATTTATGCTGTAAATTCTCAGAAGCTTCTTGAGTACCTTTACTTTTTTTAATTGATTCAATAATTTTATCAATCTGTTTTTGGGCAATTAATAATCCTTCAACAATGTGTAATCTTGCTTCAGCCTTCCTAAAATCAAATTCTGATCTTTTTCTGACCATCTTTCTTCTATGTAAAATGTAAGCTTCTAAAATATGTTTTAAATTCATTGTTTTTGGAATACCATTATCTAAAGCAACAAAAGTAGAATTAAATCTAGTCTGCAAATTAGTACTTTTGTAAAGTCTGTTTATAGTAAATTTAGAATCAACACCTTTTCTTAGTTCTATCACAATTCTTACTTTACCTTTAGCAGACTCATCTCTAATATCACTTACATCTGTTAATTTTTTATCTCTTGCAAGCTCTGCAATTTGTTTTACTAATTCAGATTTATTAACCTGATAAGGAATTTCATTAATAACAACTACTTCTTTATTTTTTGCAGACTCTGTTTTAACATTTCCCCTTAATGTCACTGCCCCTTTTCCAGTAGAATACATTTCCAATAAATTTTCAGCAACCATTACTCCTCCAGTTGGAAAATCAGGACCTTTAATTATCTCAAGCAAATCTTTAATTTCAGTGTTTGGTTTATCAATCAAAACAGTTATAGCATCACAAACTTCTACTAGGTTATGGGGGGGAATATTTGTTGCCATTCCAACCGCAATTCCTGAAGAACCATTAATAAGCAAGTTAGGAACTTTTCCAGGAAGAACTATTGGTTCTTTTCTAGAATTATCATAAGTATTTACAAATGGAACTGTTTCTTTATCTAAATCTTGCAACAATTCCAAAGATATTTTATCTAATTTAGCTTCTGTATATCTCTGAGCAGCAGCCCTATCACCATCCATTGAATTATGAACAAATACTCCAGAAGATAAAGAAAAATTATGTGTTTTATCTATAGTTAAATCATAAACATCCTGAAATTCTCTTAAAAATTCAGTCTTAACAACTTTATGATTACCATTCAGCTCAGCCAGAAGTAAATTATTATTTTTATTATAATATTTAGTTAAACCATGTTCCCAGCTTGTAAAGTTTTTTCCACCAAATACTTCAATTCTTGCTTTTTCAAAATTTTCCTTGTTTATAAATAAATTATTTTTTTTCAGATAATCACATATATTTAAAAAATTCTTTTTTCCTGTTAAATTAGTTTCTCTTCTCTTGTTAGATGCAGTAATTTTCTCATTAAATAAGTTTTTATAATCTGGACTAAGCCACATTTTTTTCATAGTCAATGATGCAGTTCTACGGATTTCTTCGATTCTTTCAGGATGTTCAGCCAAATATTTTTTATTAACTTCACTTAAAGTTAAACTCATTTCAGCCCTATAAGTTTGATCTTTCCAATTTTCAATATTTCTACTACGCATTCTAGTTGAATAATTAATTCTATTTTGATTATTCTCCCAAAATACTTTTCTTCCTTCTTCTAATTTTTTTACATATTCTTGGTCATTTTTATGTTTAAATGAAGTTAAAGAAGAATGTAATAACCAATGATCTTTCCAATGCATTCTTCTTATATTATCTGGATTATTATTTAATTTATTAAAGTCTATATGATGTCTTACTCTCCCAGCAGAAACAGAATATATTCCATTTTCTAAATTCCATTTATCAGAAAGGTAATGGAAGAAACTCCATTCGTTTGATTTAGGCTGGAAAACCATACTATAACCAATAACTTTCTGGCCATCATCTTTAGTAGATAATTTAAAGTAAACAGGCATCAAAGAATTACCAGATTGTAAATATTGTGCTTCTTTATAACTTCCATCTCTTAACATAAATTTATGATTCAAAGTACATTTTATCTCTTCCCCATTATCCAAAGTGACTTTCATTATTTCTACATTTTTTTGTGTTAATCTTGGGTTCTTTATCTCTGTAATTATTACATTTCCATCTTCATTCACTGAAAGGGTAAAATTACGTTTTCCTTTTTGGTGTTCTTCAATCAAATCAGCAAATGATAAATCCCTTCCATCTACTAATTTAACTTTAGTATCAGCAGTAAAACAACCAAAATTTCCCTGACCATGAATTAAAGGATATCTTAAAGAAAAGTCTTGAGCCATTCTAACTAAAGAATCATAAATAGCAACATCTCCATGAGGGTGATATTTTCCCATAACATCTCCGACAATACTTGCTGATTTTTTTGTTGGACCTTTATCCAAGCCCATTTGGTCCATTGCATAAAGAATTCTTCTATGAACAGGCTTTAAACCATCTTCAACAGCAGGTAAAGCTCTAGATACAATAACTGACATAGCATAATCAATATATGCTTTCTGCATTTCACCAGATATCTCAGTATTAACAGTTCTATCTTCTCCTAAATCCTTAAGATTAATTTCTTCTCTAGAAAGAGTCTCTATATCTTCATCAAAGTCTTTTTCATTTTCAGATTCAGAATTACCATTAGACTCATCATTATCATCTTCTTCAGAAGATTCATCTAGTTCATCTTCTTCATTTTCATCTGTTTTTTTCTTCATTTTGAATTTAATATTTCTTTAGTTTTTTCTATAGCTTCTTTAGGAGTATGTACAATATGAATTAAACCTTCACCAATACTCTTAAAAAATTCTTTACTTGACTCATTATTATTTAATAAAATGACATTTTTATCAGCACTTAATGCAAGAGAAATTTCAGATGAAGTACCTGAATTAATACCGCAAGCAATTACAACATCACTAGATAAAACATTAATATAATTTCTACCACTATGCATATTTGAAAAGATAGCTATATCCACATTATCAGAAATTTGAGATTCATCATCATCAGGCAAAATTCCAAGAGTTAATCCATTTTTACTTTTTGCTCCTTCATTAACAGCCCCCATAACTCCTCTTTTTCTACCTCCACTTAATAATATCCATTCATTTTCTGCAATTAGCATACCAATTTCCATTGCATTTCTAATATCTTCTTCAGTTGCTCCCTTTCCAGGACCCATAACTCCAATAATAGTTTTTCTCATAAAAATCTCCTATATATCCAGCTCAGCAATATTTGCATTTAATTCAATGAATTTTCTCCTAGGACCAACAGCATCTCCCATCAACATTGCAAATACTTCATCAGCCCTAACAGCATCATCAACAGTTATTTTCTTAAGAATTCTTTTTTTAGGATCCATAGTTGTTTCCCATAACTGATCCGGATTCATCTCTCCTAATCCTTTAAATCTCTGAACATCTGGATTTCCTCCTAACTTTTTAGACTCTTTTTCTAGCTCTTCATCAGAATAAACATACTGGGCCTTTCCCTTATTTCTAATTCTATAAAGTGGGGACATAGCAACATAGATATTTCCATTTTCAATTAACTCTGGAACATATCTATAAAAAAATGTTAACAATAAAGTCCTAATATGCTGTCCATCAACATCTGCATCAGTCATTATTATAACCTTAGCGTATCTTAATTTTTTAAGATCAAAATTTTCTTTAATTCCTGTACCAACAGCTGTTATTAAATTAACAATTTCATCATTTCCAAGAACTTTAACAGGCATTGCTTTTTCAACATTTAATGGTTTACCCTTCAAAGGTAAAATAGCCTGGAATTCTTTATCTCTAGCCATTTTTGCACTATTATGAACAAATACTCCAGAAGCTAAAGCAAAATTATGTGTATTAGAAACCTCAATATCATAAACATCAATTCTTTGATTTAATCTTTCTATTAATTTTATTTTATGATTATTTTTAGGAATTATATTAATTTCTTTTTCATACAATGGCATCAATGAATCTTCCTTAGTCAAATCTTTTGCTTCTTTATAATTTCCATCTTTTAACATAAACTTATGATTAGGAGTACAAACAACTTCCTGATTATTATCCAAAATTACTTTGATAACTTCTGCATCTTTTTTAGTAATTCTAGGATGCTTAATTTCTTTAATTCCAATATTTCCACTATTATTAATAGTATAACAAAAATTCTTTTTACCAATTTTATTTTCTTCAACTAATTGTTTAAATGAAATATTTCTTCCATCAGCTAATGCAATTTTTGTATCTCCAGAAAAACATCCTCCAGCCGAATCGCCTTCCACGATATAAAGTTCAGTCTGCTCAAATTTTTTAGATGAACAATCAGCTAGCTTTCCTGGCAATCCTGAAAATCCTACAACTGTTTTTCTTCTAACTAAATCTCTTGCCTTTCTTGCAGCTTCTCTTGCTTTAGCTGCTGATAAACATTTGTTTGCAATTTTGTTTGCTATATCTGGATTTTCTTCAAAAAATTCTGTTAGTGCAATTGAAGAAACAGAATCAACATAACCTTTTATTTCTGAATTTCCTAATTTAGTTTTAGTCTGTCCTTCAAATTGGGGGTCTTTAATTCTTATGCTCACAATAGCAGTAAGTCCTTCACGAACATCATCTCCTGTTAACTTATCACTATTTTTTAATAGACCTTTTTTAGTAGCATAATCATTTATAGCTCTTGTTAATGCAGTTTTGAAACCAGAAATATGGGTTCCACCCTCAACTGTATTAATTGTATTTACAAAACCAAAAATATTTTCTTGATAACCATCAACATACTGCACTCCAACCTCTATAATTGTAGAATCAGCCTGTTTCTTAAAATAAATAGCCTTATGAATTGGTGATTTTGAACGATTTATCCATTTAACAAATTCAACTAAACCACCTTCATAATGAAATTCTTCTTTTTTACCATCTCTTTCATCTTTAATAATTATTTTCCCAGAGGGATTTAAAAAAGCCAACTCTCTAATTCTTGAAGCTATAATAGAAAAATCAAAATTTACACTTGAAAATATATCAGAATCTGGATAAAATGTAACAGAAGTTCCTGTTTCTCCATTCTTAACTGTTCCAACAACCTTAACAGGACCTTGAGGAACCCCAATTTTATAAGTCTGTTCATGAATTTTACCATCTCTTTTAACCTGAACTATTAATTTAGAAGATAAAGCGTTTACACATGAAACCCCGACTCCATGTAAACCTCCTGAAATTTGATAGGCCTTATTCTCAAACTTACCTCCTGCATGAAGTTTAGTCATAACAATTTCTAAAGCAGACTTTCCAGATTCGTGTTTATCAACAGGAATACCTCTTCCATTATCTGTAACAGTCAAACTTCCATCTTTATTTATTATAACTTCGATTAAAGTAGCAAAACCACCCTGCACTTCATCAATAGAATTATCAATTACTTCATAAAAACAATGATGAAGTCCTTCTTTAGAGGTCGAACCTATATACATTGCAGGCCTTAACCTTACTGCTTCTAAACCTTCTAAAACTTTAATACTTTTTGCTGAATATTCTTCTGCCATAATATAATTCTCCAATTTTGGAAACCTTTTCGTTAAAAGGTTGTTTTGCGAAACTTTTACAAAAGTTTCTTTTGGAAACCTTTTCGTTAAAAGGTTTATTTGCATCATATTGTTCTGCCATTGTTAATATCACCTAGAAAATTTGAAAAATTTTCTTAAATTTACCCCTATAAAAAGCCATCTGGCTTTAAAAAGCTTTCTATACAAAAATACCAATTTATCGACGATAAAATTGAAATTCCTAGCGACGAGAGGATAAGTAAAGTTAATCAAGTTAAAGATTAAATAAAAGTATGAAGAATTTTTATAATATTTACCGAGAAATTTGTAGTTTTAATAATTTATTGATAGCTTGGCAAAATGCAAAGAAAGGAAAGACTAAAAGAAGATATGTTAAAAGATTCCAACGAAATCTTAAAACAAACTTGCAAAGATTACAAGAGGAGCTTATTAATCAAACATATGAACCTTGCTCGCCAAAAACGTTTGTTCTTAGAGATCCAAAAACAAGAAAAATATCTAAATCAGCTTTTAGAGATAGGGTTATTCATCATGCTCTGTGTAATATTATTGTGCATATGTTTGAAAAGGGTTTTATTTACGATTCTTATGCCAATCAAATAGGAAAGGGAGGGTTAAAAGCACTAGAAAGATTTGAAAGATTTGACGTCTTTAAAAGAAAAGTATCAAAAAATAATATAAGAGAAGCTTATGTTTTGAAGGCAGATATAAAACATTATTTTGAGGAAATAGATCATCAAACTCTTATAGCTATTATAAAGAAGAAGATTAAAGATGATAAAGTTATCTGGCTTATTGAACAGATACTGGCAATAAACAATAAAACTAAGGGAATGCCATTAGGAAATTTAACAAGCCAGTTCTTTGCAAATTTATACCTCAATGAACTGGATATTTTTATAAAACACAAACTAAGATCGAAATATTATATAAGATATGTTGATGACTTTGTTATTCTGCATGAATCAAAAAATCAATTAGAAATATGGAAAAATCAAATTAATAATTTTCTGAAGGAAAGTTTAAAAATAGAACTACACCCAAGCAAGTCAAATGTTTTACGATTAAATAGTGGAATAAACTTTTTAGGCTTCAGAGTTTTCTTTTATCATAAACTTATAAGAAAAAGCAATTTGAAAAACTTCGAAAGAAAATTTAACAATCTAAAGATATTATTTGATGAGGGGTTTATAGGCAGAGAAAAAGCATTAGAATCATTACAAGGTTGGTTAGCATATTGCTCACATGCAAATACTTACAAATATAGAAAGTATCTCATTAAAAACTTTAATACATCTTTCTCCCATGGCAATAAATTGCTAGTTCACAATAAGAAGAACTATATTAATTATATTAAGCAGGTTAAAGAAAGTGAATTGCAATTTTCAGCTCAAAAAACTTTGTTCCATTATAAGCGAGGACTTAGTATAAAAGACATTGCAATAAAAGAAGGAATCAAAGAGGCAACCGTTTGGGGACACTTAGCAAATTTAATAGAACATAAACAACTTTCAGTATGGAAAATTCTTCCACACGAAAAAATTCATAAGATTATAAGAAACATATATAGTAGAAAAGAGCAACTACGGGATGTTAAGAAAAGAATAAATGACTCTTCTATAACATATGATGAGATTGCTTGTGTAATAGCAAGTATCAAATCAAAAAATAAATTTAAAAAAAATAAAAAGATTTTCAAAAAGGAAATCTTTAATTGAATTTTGAAAAAGATTTTAAATTCAAAATTAAATAAAAAAAGTCCTGCAACAAAGTGAGTTATTCCAAGCAGACGACCATTGTCATTGTCAAGGTCATTCCTGCCATTAGCGTTAGACCTGTTCTCGAGCCTGTTGACATACCACGCCCCAGAGCATAGCCCATTCACTTATTAATTATCACCACCACTTCACACATTAGGTGTCGTGGTTGTATTTTATGACAATAAATTGCCATAGTAAATGAGCGTATAACCCAGCTTCTCATAGGGAAGTTTGTTAAAACTTCCTGTCAAAGAATTTGTTGAAATTCTTTGTAGTTGCCCACGGTTGCCAGGACTTAAAATTCTAATAACTAAAGTATAAAAAGATTGTTGTAATAATTTTATTTATAAGAAATTGTAGAATATGATTAAAGTTTCTTTCTTAAATCAACAAATGGCTTTAATAAGTTAGGTTGTAGTGTACCTTCTAATCCTTTTACTGCACCATCAAAAGCCTGTAAGTCTGCCATAGTGTATGCTTTTATGTTTGAAGCACCTTTGCCAGGCGCACTAAGCGCCTCTGGCGCTATACCAAGCAG
>JAGVWM010000012.1 GCA_018304325.1 Candidatus Pacearchaeota archaeon | reverse complement strand
TTAAGAAAAATAATTAAAGAAAAACTAAGCACAATTAAGAATAAGTTAAAATGAGCAAAAATCAGAACATTCATGAGCTTACAAATATGTTAGCTATAGCACTTAGACATAAAATTGGTAGCATTGTAAATAAAAATGAAATTTATGCTCAAAAATATGCTAGAGACTATGAAATATTCCTTAAAGAAGCTGTCAAAGTTTCATTAAGGGAAAATTGGAATGAGGAGGATAAGGCTAAAATAAAAAATGAACTAAAAAGAAAGCTTAAAAAAGAACTTGAAAAAAGGGAATTTATTGATAACAAAAAGTTTGATATAATGGACAAAGAGATTAATGAAATTTTAGATGTTTTAAAATTAAAATGAAAAAGAAAATGAAAATGCCCAAAAAACATAAAGAGATAGTAGAAAAACTTCTTAAAAAATATAAGTCTAATAAAAAAGTTATAGGTATTTATTTTTGGAAGTTTGGCTAAAGGCATAGCAAATAAAGATTGATTTAAGCATTTATTCATTAAAAAAATTTGAGGAAGATTTTTCAAATAAGCCTTATTCAATGTATGCTGCATTAGGTAGTAAGATATTATATGATCCAAAAGGCATAATAAAGAAAAATCTTGAAAGTATTGAAAAATATTTTAGTAGTAATAAAGAAATTAAAAAATTCTGGCAGGAAAAAGAAAAAGAATGGAATGATGCTAAGAAAAAAGATAAGATAGATAAGATAGATAAGACAGAAAATTATTTTGATATAATGAAAAAATTAGATGAAATGAAAATAACCAAATAGGCAGTTTTAAATAATTAAATAATTCTCTTGATTAATGCCAAAAATAAAGCTTATTCAATATAGAGAAAAGTGCATTGGATGTAATGTTTGCTATGAAGCATCTCCCTCTAACTGGAAAATAAATGAAGAAGATGGAAAAGCTGATTTAATTGGAAGTAAAGAAACAAAGAAAGATGTTTTTGTGAAAGATATTTCTTTAGATGAAGTTGAGGAGAATAAGATTGCAGAAGATAATTGCCCTGTTGGCATAATTCATGTTGAAGACGGATAAGGAAAATTTAAAAACAAGATTCTTATTGAGATTTAATGGGAGAAGTTACTTATTATAGCACTAATAATAAATCTGAGAGAGTTAATTTTGAAACAGCTTTGTTAAATGGAATGGCCTCTAATTATGGGTTGTATATGATGGCTAGATCAGACATTCCTAAAGTTTCAATTGCAGATATAGAAGAAATGAAAGAAATGAGTTATGCTCAAATTGCTTTCAAGGTTTTAAGTCTTTTTTTAGGATCTGAAATACCTCAGCCAATTCTGAAAAAATTGCTTGATGAGGCTTATGATCCAGAGATTATTCCAACTAAAATACAAAATGTTGTAGATAAAACCTATATAATGTGGTTAACTAATGGACCTACTGCTTCATTTAAAGATTATGCTGCAAGATTTTTTGGAAGAAGTTTAAATTATTTTTTAGGTAAAAGGGGCTTGAAGAGAACTGTTTTAGTTGCTACAAGCGGGGATACAGGAGGAGCTGTAGCAGATGCGCTTTTTGGGTTAGATAACGTTAACAACATAGTTTTCTTTCCGAAAGGAGAAGTTAGTGAAGGCCAAAGAAGGCAAATGACCACGCTACTTGGAAATGTTTATGCATTTGAAGTTAATGGAGATTTTGATGTGTGTCAAGCACTTGCAAAAACTCTTCTTGGAGATAAAACATTTGCAACAGAGACTTTTGGAGATAAAGATCATTTTACTTCTGCAAATTCAATTAGTATTGGAAGGCTTTTACCACAAGCTGTTTATCCTTTTTTTGCATATTCAAAAGTTGCTGAAAATGGGGAAAGTGTAATTATGAGTGTTCCTTCTGGTAATTTTGGTGATATAATGGGAACAGTTATCGCAAGAGAAATGGGTTTACCAATTGCAAAAATACTTTGCGGGGTTAATGAAAACACAGAGTTTTCAAATTTCTTAAAAATAGGAAAATATGAAGTAACCTCAACAAAAAAATCTCCTTCTTCTGCAATGAATGTTTCACATCCAAGTAATTTGGCAAGATTAATTGATTTTTATGGGGGGACATATGTATGATGAGCGAGATGTTAAGACTAAAAAGGTTGTTAGAGAAGGAGTAATAGATAAAATGCCTGATTTAGAAGAAATGAGAAAAGATATTTTCTCAAAAAGCGTAAGTGATTCTGAGCATTATGAAATAATGAAAAAGGTATATGAAGAATTTGGAATTATTTTAGATCCTCATGGAGCTGTTGGATGGAAAATTTTGGAAAATTACTTTAAAAGACATACTGAATATCCAGCAATTATTTATGAAACAGCTGACCCTGGTAAATTTCCTGAAGATGTTAAAAAGGCTGTTGGAATAATTCCTCCGCTTCCTCATGGGATGAAAAAACAGGCAAATGCTGTTGAAAGAGTATACTCTATTGAAAGTGAACCTGATAGAACCCTGAATGGAATCAAACTTAGTGACTCTCAGATAAGAGAGGCTAAAGAGAAAATAGTAGGAATTTTTAATTAGTTAGATTTAAAAATCAAAAATATTTCTTAATTACTCATGAAAACAAAAAAGAGCATTGTTAAAGGTGAATGGATAAAATTTAGTAAATCTAAAATACATTCAAATGGTGGATTTGCAGCTAAAAACATTCCTAAAAACACAAGAATTATAGAATATGTAGGTAATTTAATAACAAAAAAAGAAGCAGAAAAAATAGCAGATAGAGAAATAGCAAGACATAAGAGAAACAGCAAAAATGGAGCAGTTTATTTGTTTGATTTGAATAAGAAGTATGACATAGATGGTAATGTTTCTTGGAATCCTGCAAAGAACATTAATCACTCATGCAACCCAAATGCAGAGTTTGACGTTAAAGAAGGAAGAGTATGGATTGTTGCAATAAAAAATATAAAAAAAGGAGAAGAGATAACATATGATTATGGTTATGATATAGAAAACTGGCAAGACCATTCATGCAAATGTGGAAGTAAAAACTGTGTTGGTTACATTATAGGTCAGGAAGATTGGGATAAGTTTAAAGAGATGGGACATAAGTCTGAGAAATAAAATTATAATAACTTAAACGAGACGATAAGAATAATTAAATAGATTGCCTTTTTATTATTTATATGGATGAAAGTAACACATTAATAGATGAATTTGAGAAGTTGCAATTATTTAAAAAAGATTTAGAAATACAAGAAGAAATATTAAGAAACAAAATCATTGAACTTGCCAAACAAAAGAATACAGATATTTTATTTGGTACTAATAAAAAATGTTCGGTTAAACAGTATCAGAAAGTTATTTATCCCCAGGATAAAACAGAACTTGTTAAATTAATTAAAGAGAAAGGTCTTTATGAGATGTTTTCTTCAGTCAACTATCTTAAACTAGGACCAGCAATTATTAAAGGCCAAGTTGATAAAGAAATATCTATCATGACTAAAATAGAGAACGCTTTCAGACTTTCATTACTTAATTTATAACATTTTATTTTTATAAGCATTCTTTCTATGTCTTATTGATCTTATTATCAGTTCGTCTTTATCCTTATAATAATCCACAAATAACCTGTAATCGCCAATCCTAATTTTATAAAGATTCATATTAACTAGTGTATTTAGGTACCTTTCAACATCCTTCCTTATTTCCTTATCCATTTTTCTAAATATTCTATCAGCAATATCTTTTGGTAGTTTTCTTAAGAAATCTCTGGCTTTATATATGGTGGGTGAATTAATCAGAGTTCCAATTTTAATAATTAAGTCTTATAGGCTGATAGAAAGCAGAGATGAAAGTAATATATTGAGTTGAAATTAATCACAACAAACTTTTTATATTTCTGATAACTATAATAATAATGGAAAAAAATGTAGAAGATTTCCATGAAGCTTTAGGCATTATTTATGATTCTATTAAAGAAGAAAAGTTAAACTGGCATTTGAATGGAAGTTTTAATTTACTTGTTCAAGGAGTTGACATTAAAGCAAGAGATTTGGATATAGAAACTGATGAAAAAGGATCGGGAATTTTCAAGGAAAAACTTAAGGAATTTCTTCAGGAAGATAATTATAAAGATGATATTAAAGCACACTCTTTAGTATTTGATATAGAAGGTGTAGAAGTTGAAGTTTTAGCTCATGATGACCAAGAATTGTCTATGATAAATGAACACAAGATGATAAAAGTTGATGATATGGATATACCTGTTTTACCATTGGAAAAAGCATGGAAATTTTACAAAATTATCGGAAAAGATGATAAAGCAGAGATAGTGAGTAAACATTTAAAATTATTTAAAGAAATGTTCTAATCTTCTGCAATCTGTTCTCTCCATAAAGCAGCATATAACCCTTTTTTATTTAAAAGAGTTTTATGATCTCCTTGCTCTATTATTCTTCCCTTTTCAAAGACATAAATTCTATCAGTGTGAGCAATTGTTGAAAGTCTATGAGCTATTGAAATAACGATTAAATCAGGCCTGGATTTTGAAACCTTTTTAATTGTTTCAGTTATTTCTTTTTCTGTTAATGAGTCCAAGGCAGAAGTTGCTTCATCAAATATGATTACTTCAGGATTTCTTAACAAGGCTCTAGCAATAGCCAGTCTTTGTCTTTCTCCTCCAGATAGTTTTATACCCCCCTCACCTATCTTAGTATTTAATCCAATGTTAGTTCTATTAACTATGTGGTCTATACTAGCCATTTTTAAAGCATGAATGCATTCTTCATCACTTGCATTAGGATTTACAAAAAGTAAATTTTCTCGTATTGTTCCTGCAAATAACTGTGTCTCTTGGGAAACTAGACCTATTTTTTTTCTCAACGAACTATAATCTGTTTTTTCAGATGTGATATTATTAAAAAGAATTTTACCTTTCCTTGGTTTGTATAAGCCAAGAATTAGCTTAACCATTGTTGTTTTACCACTTCCACTTGGTCCAGCAAATGCAACCTTTTCACCCTTTTTTATTGCTAGGTTAATATTACTAATAGAATCACTTAAGCTAGAGTTATATTTGAAACTAACGTTTTCAAATTTTATTGATTCCATTTTATCAATAATTTTTATGTCTTTAGGTTTTGGTTCTGGTCTGATATTTAGTATTTCTCTTAACTGAGCATTGCTTGCCTCTGCTTCTCTGTAATTTGAAACAACACTTCCTATTTCTCCAAGAGGAGCAAAAAGGAAAAAGCTGTAGAAGAATAAACTTAGGAATTCACCAATTGTAACTTTCCCATTGTATAATAAAAATAACATTAAAAGTAATAAAACTGCTCTTACAGCATTAACAATTGTTCCCTGTATAAAACTTAGTAGTCTAATATATTTTATTTTTTTTAGTTCAAGACTTAATATTTTTTCATTTACTTTATTCAGTCTATTTATCTCTTGATCTTCTAAACCAAGGCTTTTAACTAACTCAACATTTCTTAAAGTTTCAGTTGTTGACCCAGAAAGCTCTGCACTTTCCTTAACAATTTCTTTCTGAGATTTTCCTATTTTTTTACTTATCACAAGAACAAACCCTCCCATGATTGGAAGGGCAATAACAAAAGTTAATCCTATAGACCAATGAACATAAAATGCATATGCAAGAATAAATATCATTCCTATTAAACTAAGAAAAACTACGTTTATAGCACTTTCAATTAATTTTTGAGAATCCTGTCTGGCTTTTTGTAATTTTTGAAGCACTTCTCCAGAACGCCTGTCTTCAAATAAGCTGTATGGAAGAGAAAAAGTATGTTTAACACTATCAGAATACATATCTGTACCAACTTTTTGAGTTATTAAATTAACAAAATAATCCTGGAAATTTTTAGCAACTCTTGAAACAAATGCAACTCCAATAAAGGCTAATAAAAGTAAAGATACCCCTTTCATGAAAACAGCTTTATCTAATTGAGTAAATTTTGTAGCATAATCATCTATTATAATTCTAGTAATTTGTGGGTCTAATAATGAGAAAACCTGGTTTATAGTTGCTAAAACAAGGGCTAAAATTAAAATACCTTTGTATTTTTTAAGATACTCAAAAAATAAGACCATATCTTATAATAGAAAAAATAGCTTTATAAACATTTTATAACAGAATAGGTATTGTCAACTTATTGAGATATAATCCGTTTTAATAGATTTAAATTAATTTATCTAGACAATTAATAAATTATATCATAACCTTAAAACATCGAAGATATTTTTATTGATTAATAGATTTAATTAAAAAGAAATCCCACAGCTTGCAGTGATTGGAAGTTTCATTTAATAACCATTTTTAACTAATACATTTTAATTTTGATATTATTTATCTGCTATATCCTTTTAACTGACAGTATCACAGAAATGATAAATTTTTAAATTAATATATTATTTCTTTTAATATGGAAGAAATAAATATAAAACCACAGTTTAACAGAATGGTTGAGGTAATGACTGATAATATAGGTGTTGTCCAGCATTCTGATTTAGGTATACCTATTAAAAGAGATAGGAGTCCATATCCTTATAGTATAGATGATGTTGCTCGTGCATTAGTTGTTGTTTCAAGATTCTCAAGTTTATTACCTAATCTAGACAGTAAAGATAAATATAGAACTTATCTAAACTTTATAAAAAGAGCAATGAGGCCAGATGGATTTTTTTATAATTACCAGGATTTAAGAGGAGAACCTATAAAAGAACCCCAAATAGAAGAAGATTGTTTTTCTAGGGTGATGTGGGCTCTATCAGAAGTTCAATTAAGTGATTTACCAGCAAGATTCAGAGAAGAAACAAGAGATATTTTTGAAGAAAGATTACCATTAATTAGTAAACTATCATCACTAAACAGCCAGGCTTTAGCTTTAATTGCTCTAGAAAAATATCTTGGTAAAAAAATAACAGATTATAATAAAGATTTGGTTTATGGAATTGTCAGGCATCTTTCAGATGAACTTTCCGGAAGTTTAGATCGAAATTCTAAGAATGGATGGACTTGGTTTTCAGATAAAATGAATTATGATAATGCTAGACTTCCTCAAGCACTATTAATGGCATCTGAAATTTTAGGTGATGAAAGATTATTAATGCAAGGAAAGAAATCTCTTGATTTTTTAATAAAACAAAGTTTTCGTTCTTCTAACGGGAATAATCATGACGGAGTTTTCTATGGCATAGGTAATGACGGGTGGTTTACAAAAACAGATTTCTTGCAAGGTAAGAAACCTCCTATTTATGATCAACAAACAATAGAAGCAGGAGCTATGGTTGAAGCATGTGTTGATGCATCAAGAATACTAGTTAACAATAATTATAAAGTATTTTATGCAAGAAATGCTTTTGAATGGTTTAGAGGATTAAATGTAAGTGAAGTTTCAATGCTTGTAGGAAATGGTGGAGTCTATGATGCTATTACACAAAACAGTATTAATAAAAATCAAGGGGCTGAATCTCTTATAAGTTACTTACTAGCTACTTCTAGACTTATTGAATAACTATTTATTTAGATTCTCTAAAAGAAAGAAGTTTTTCAACACTTCTTTCTTCACCCTCAATAATATCTTGAAATAATAAATGATAATCTCCTGCAATCTGGTTCCAAGGCATTCTTCTTCCTCTTCTCCTAGCTCTTTCTTCCATATCTTTTCTTGTTTTTGGATTGAAAAGAAGATAATATTCTGCTCTTGCTATAGTTTCAACATCTGCAACAGGCATTTCTCCAGCAAGATTGTTTAACGGAACAACAATTCCATTAGACTTATCCCATATTTTTTCTAAACCTCCCCATTTATCACCATATTTTCTAGAAATCACTTCTTGATAAACAGCTGCATCTGGAAGCATTATTTCCTGAGCATATAATGAATCAGTAGATATACTCGCTCTTCCATAACCAAGCACTTCTGCTAAAATACCACTGGCAACCTGCCATCTATCTCTTGTTGGATTTATTATAACATCACTAGCACTAAACAAACTTCTAAATTGAGCATCACTAAGTAATTTATCCCATAAAATAACATCATTTTTTTCAAAGTCATCTTTACTTAATTTTCTTAATTGAGAGGTTTCTAATACTGATAACCCAAAAGATTTAAGATCTCCTGAAAATTTGTCTTTGTAATCCTTGAAGAATTTACCATCTTCTTTTTTAACAAAGTCAGGATGATAACCTCCAGCCATTACATAAGCTATCCTTTTTCTTTGAGATTCACTCAGGTTTTTAAGAAACTCAGCATGGGCTTGAGCAGAATACTCTCTTCCTTTGTTTGGAGAATTAAAACCAAGAGTTGAAACAACAATTAAACCATCAAGGCCTAATTCCTTTTTAGCTAGTTCTCTATCTCCTTTTCTGTATCTATGAGCTCTAACTCCATGATCAATTTGAACTATATTAGTTTCAAGACTATAAGGTGGTTGAGATAACTTATCTCCAGCAATTTTTGAAATAACAGCTATTGCATTACTATATCTTGAAGTATTTCTTAAAACATCTAATTGGTATTGAAAATCAGGATGCTCTGGATTAGGAAGAGTATGTAATTGTAAAATTACTGGAACAGAATTATCTCTTAATATTTTTAATGTAGGAGTTAAATTATCTTGTCTTTGATCATAATCGCCAATTATCCCATACTCCATATTTGCAAGAACAATACCTTGTTTTCCAATAGATCTTCCATCCTTTACTCTCTGAGCAATACTTTCTCCTGCTTCTTCCCATGATTTTTGTCCAAACTGACTTATAGATATAAATACATCTTTAGGATTATATTTTTCATTATCTCCCCTATCAATTGCAGCTACATAAACTTCTCCAATATCTTTATTTGATATTCTATACCTTCTAAGAGAGTTTACAATATATGCACTAAATTCAGCAATACCACAAAATCTTGGTCTGTATGTACTTAAAACATAAACATCTATCATTTTATTTTGTATAATTTTTTTCAAAGTATAATTGTTTATAAATGTTTTTGTGGTGTTATAACTTTATAGTTACTTAAGTATTCTATGAAATAGTGCTGTTAAGTTTATAATTAGTAATTAACGATGTTAAAATTGCTGAAAACAGATATTACAAATCTTTAATTCAAGGTATTATTTTTTCTGTTATGTCCATAAATCTAAACCGCATTCTTTAGAATGTGGTAGTAACTTTAGGGTTTTAGATCCTAGATCATCAAGAAAACCTAGAGTTTACCACACCTTAAACAGGCTGTCCCATAATTAGTAAAATATAAATACCTATCTCTCGTCGGTATATTAATTAAATATCGTCGATAAATATCGACAAAGGAGGTTAAAAT
>JAGVWM010000010.1 GCA_018304325.1 Candidatus Pacearchaeota archaeon | reverse complement strand
TTTTTGTAAGTTATAACTAGATTTTCAAGCAAAACTTCTTCGACATTTGTTGCAAAAACCCAATCGTAATTTTTCTCACTTCTTGGATCATAAATTTGTTTGAGAAAAATTAAGATGTTCTCTCCAGAATATCTGTTCTGATTTTTATTGACGACAAAATTGTTGTAAATGGCGACTTGTTCATCTATTTTCATTGGATAAATAATTTCTTTTTTATCCTTATGTTTTGGAACAAATATCAAATAAGGATAACTTAATTTTGTTAATTCATACATCAAATCTTTATCATAAAATCCCCTATCAAATAAAATCAAATTAATTTTTCCAATATAATTTTTAATCAAAGATAAGCAGTGTAACACTACACTGCTTTTATAATGCCCGAGCATTATTGGAATGGAGATTAAAGGTATTTTTTCAGGAATATCATCGGAAATTATACTGCATGTTAGAAATTTAAAATGTCCTGTAACTGCATCTTTTCCTGTCCAGCCATGAATGTCAAAACCTTGAACATCACCATAAAAATCTTCATCTGTATAATCAAATGCAAGAACAATTTCTTTTTTATTTAATTCTAACTTTGCAGATAATCTTTTTATATAATTTAGATAAGCGTGGGTAGTCATGCTTATTGGAGATTCCTTTATCCGACGATAAAGCGTATCCGCTTTATCTCCAACCGTTTCAACATAAGTATTATGGGCTGAAGCACAAACAACCGAGTTTAATAATTCAAATCCAGTAACCTTATTAGATTCATAATCTAATCCTAAAGAATCATTAATAAAATGTTTTAATATTCCTAAACTAAAACTTATTTTATTTTCATCCATCGGCCACTATAACATACACTTTTTTTCCGATGAATTCCTTTGGGAAATCTATTCTAGCACTTGTCCCAAAGGGTTTAACTTCTCTTTCAAGAAAACATTTTATCCCTTTCAGAGTAAGTGTTGATTTATTTATTATCTTAACTCTTCTCATACCTATCTAATAGATAGGTTAAGTATTTAATCTTTGTGGATTAATTTTATAGTATTAACACTCGTGCGGAGATACTGTAGATAATTTGAAACATTAAGCCAAGAAAAACATATTTTTATTTAATCTTAAAATTTAAATACATCATTTGTTTTGTCATTATAATTAAATCAAAAGAGTAAAATGGAGTATAATATGATAGGTTATGGCAGTCTTATTAGCCATAACTCCCTGAAGGAAACAATAAACAATAAACACTTTAAGCCGGTAATAATAAAAGGTTATAAAAGAATTTTTGATATTTATGTAAAGAAAAATGAAAATTCTGACATATTAAATCTTGAGAAATCAAAAAATTCAGAGCTAAATGGAGTAATGTTTAAAGTTAATGAATTAGAATTAAAAGAAATTAAAAAAAGAGAAAATTTGTACAATTTTGAAACAACAAAAGCATATGATTTCAGAAATAAAAAAATAATAGGTGATTGTTTTATAGTTGTAGACTATTCAATTAAAATTGACAAAAAAAATAAACTACCAAGTAAAAGTTATTTTATTTTATGCAGAGAAGCAGCATATCATATAAACAAAAAATTCGGAGAGTATTGGGATAAAACAACTTTCACATCAGACAATGAAAAAGTTTCTGAATGGATAAAGAATCACAAAGAGTACAACACATTATAGATTAAATTATTATAATATATACTATAAAATATATATTAATTTTAGTATATGTTTAAATATCATAACTATTGAGTAATACTAT
The DNA here is from genome assembly GCA_018304325.1 of Candidatus Pacearchaeota archaeon. GTDB lineage: Archaea > Nanobdellota > Nanobdellia > Pacearchaeales > GW2011-AR1 > JACPLR01. Next base: position 10,701 of record JAGVWM010000010.1, on the reverse strand, counting down.
AGAGGTGGCGAGGTTATGAATGAACGCAAGAAAAACAGCCACAAGAGCATTTGCAACAGGTCTTATAGGAATTCTCAGCACAATCGGTCCTGGATGTAATACACTAAGTAAAGTAAATCCTACCAACTTATTACATAAAACTGCAACAGTGATAAATAATTCTCCACTAGTCCATGAGGTATTTAGAACAAATGAATCTAAAAATGAAGAACCTGTTTCAGATATAATAAAAATAGATTATTCAGAATATGATAAAGAGCATAACTATAAAATAATAAATAGTAGGGGCTATTTAAGGGATGATGAAAACACACCTCCAAAAACTTTAGAAACTTTAGTAGATGTTCCACAATCACAGAGATTTAAAATACCATCACTCAATGCTACATACATAAAAGATAATTCTGGGAGAGTTATTATGCAATATCACTCAAGACTTGCTGCTCCTGATTTGAAAAAGATTGTGGAAGAGTATATACCTAACATAAAAATTACTGAATTTCCAAATCAGAACATACTAATTTTCAATGGTCCTGAAACTGAATTCGGAGATTTTTCCTATTTATCTACATTGCTAAACGAATTTGACTTGCCTGCTTTACAAGTTAGATTAAGAATGAAGATTGTTGAATATTTTGCAGACAATACTTATGATAGAGAATTAGCTATTAAGGTATTAAGAAATGGAGCGAATACATTTTCTTTGAATTTACCAAGCAATGCTGATGAAACAAAGCCTCTAACAACAGGTATAGATATTAACCCATTTTTCAATGCAAATGATCCAAATGTTATAAGAACTTATGAATATATTCCCAATCCAGCAGGAGGAGTTGGAAATATTATACGGCATGTAACAGAAGTTGCAAATGAATTTAATCTTTCAGGGGCGATTAAATTTCTTGACAGTCATGGCAAAGTAAACATTGTTTCAGATGTTGATGTCTTGGTTTCAAATGGAACCTCAGTTTTTATGAGAAATATAAATTCTGTCCCTTATCCTGAATTTGTAGTGTTGCCAACCTCTACTTATGAAACCTTAAAGTATAGAGATATTGGTACAGAGATCAAAATGACTCCTTATGCTAATGAAGAGGGTCTTATTACTGTTAAAGTTGAACAGGGAAAATCGGGAGAGCAAGCAGGTTATGTAGGAACTGTTCAAAGAATTGTATTCAGGGAATCTGATATAAATACAGATGTAACAATAAGAAACGGAGAAACTTATTTTTTAGGAGCAACCTTATTCACTAGGTATAAGTCTGTTGACAGAGGAATTCCGGGTTTGAATAAAATTCCTTTTATTAACGGAGTAATAACCTCCAGAAGTATAGAGAACAATCAATCGCAATTGTTCTATTTCTTAGAAGCTAGAGTTATAGAAAGAGATAGTTTAGTTGGAACTCAACAACATTAAAAAATATCATTAAATAATCTAAAAATTTAGTGAAGCTCCCAATCACAGCAAGCTGTGGGATTTCCTTTCAATTAAGATTATTTTTAATTTTTCTCAATTTCTTTCAAAGCTTTAACAACCTCTGAAGTTATATCTTTATATCCTGCAATTTCAGGATCCCCTTTTTCAACAACTACACCATAGTTATTAGAAGAAGCTACATTAGTTATTGCACTATAGAAGTTTTCTTCTCTCTTAGCAAGCTCTTTGGTATAATTTGTATTATTTTCATCACAGGTTGGATATTTACTAGCTGATCTCACAGTTTCACCTAAAATAATAATCCTGCAATACCTCTACCAACATACTTAAGAAAATCTCTTCTTTCTATTCCTTCATATTTTTTATCACCTGTATCTCTTGAACTTTTCATTTTATACTCCAGTTAGTTTAAATAAAATAATAATTATTTAAAGGTTTATCTTAACTTCATAGTTATAAAACATAACTTATATTTATACTTTTCCAAAAAATAGCCTATTTTTTATTAAACAACTTTTACCTCTTTTCCGAAGTAACTCTTAACAATTTCCTTCATTTCCTCCAATCTTGCTTTGTTTCTACCTATTAACAAAGCTTTGTTTTGCTGACCAGCATTTATAATTAAAACATTATCTTTAACTTCAACACTTTTTAGCTGAGCAGGATAAATTATTGTTGAAATAAACTTTTCTGCATCTTTTATTCCATTAGGAATCATTACCACTTTAACTTTTTTATTTATTACCTCTGATATTTTTCTGATATTTCTACCATTATCCCCAATTGCCCTTGAAACAAGAGCTTCTGGAACAACAAAAATAAGCTGACCATTGTAAATAAAACAATGTTGAGTACTTATCTTAGTTATTCTAGAAAAGAGGTTTAAATACCTCATATGTTGCATATCAATTGTTCTTATCATCTTATCTTCAAATTAATTATTAGATGTTAGTAGTGTGTTTTGAAATCTTTTCAAAAATCTCTCTAACAATTCCTGTTCCATATAATTCTGGATGCTCCATTATTGCCTCAATTTCTTCTTCATGCAATCTTGGGAGATAATATCTTTTAAATTCACCTATATTTAAAATTATTTTTTCAACCATGTTTTATAGTTATTATTTTATCATCCTGCTAATAAATATATTTCTTAATAAAGTAGTATATTTATAAACATATCGCAGTTACTTAGATTTATTTTTAGATTCTTTCTTTTCTTTTTTCATATCTTTCTCTTGTACTAGTGGCCCTGTAATTTTAACCATTAATCCAGGAAGACCAGTACCAACTGGAACAGGTTGATTTAAGATTATATTTTCAATAACAGAAAGTAATTCATCTCTTCTACCTTTTATTGTTGCATCTACAAAATGTTTTATAGGAGTTTCAAAACTTGCTCTTGCTAAAATACTTGATTTCTTGGAAATTATACCCATTCTTGTCATTCCTCTTATTTCTCCATCAACAGACATAGCATCTGCAACTAATTTAAGATGTCTTTTATCAATATCTAATCCTTGAGAGTTTAGAACTCTATCAATTTCATTTATAATTGCCCGTCTTGCAGCTTCTATACCTAAAACATCCTGAACTTCATATAAATCATTTGTAGTTGTTTTATCTCTATTAATTCCCTTTAATTCCATTATTTCTTTAAGGTTAGATCCTGCAGTTAGTATAATAAAGTTAGTTCCTCTCTTTACAATAAGTACTTGTTGTATCCCCTTTACTCCAGAGATTATTGTTTCTTTCATCCTTTCTTTCAGTTTATACATCTCTTTGAAATCTAAATCTCCAGCATTTATTGACATAGAATCACTTTTTACATTTATTTTAAGAGTTTTTGTCTTTAACTTGTTTGCAATTGTTTCTAAAGACATATGTGTTGTTTTTAGTGCTTTATTATTTATTACTAATTCTATTTTTTTATCAGAGAAATTAATATTTGCTTCTGTAAGTATTTCTTTAAGTTTAACTTCTTTTATTTTTTCAGCAGTTAACTTAGCATTTTTCTCATCATTGAAGTCCTTATCGAGATAAATCTCCATAGCAGGAGTAGAAGGTGTTTTCCTTGCATCAAATATTTCTATTAATCTAGGAAGTCCAAGTGTAATCTGCATTTCCTGAACTCCTGCAAAGTGGAATACATTAAGAGCCATCTGTGTAGAAGGTTCTCCAAAGCTTTGAGCAGTGATTATTCCTATAGCTTCTCCAGGAGATATTTGTTGTTTAAGGTGTGCTCCTTGAACTGCAATACCATCATCTCCATATTTGAATTGTATTATCTGTCCAATTGCATCTCTTACAGTTCCATCATACTCAACTCTTAAATCTTGAAGTGCATTAGCTAATCTTCTATATAAATACCCTGACTTAGGTGTTCTAAGTGCAGTATCCATTAGACCATCTCTTCCAGTTATAGCATTAAAGAAAAATTCATCTGGATCAAGACCTTTCATATATGAGCTGTAAATAAATCCTCTTGCTCTTGGAGATAAGTCATTTTCCTTAAATGAAGATAATGTTCTGTTAGTATAACCAAACTTAATTCTTTCACTCCATAAAGACTGCTGTCCAACTGAACAAGCTATCTGTGTAATATTAAGTATATTACCTCCTGCTCCAGAAATTATCATACTATTAACAGGATTGTCCTTAGGGAATTCATTTTTTACAATTTTACCTATTTTTGTTCTTACTTCATTTAAAGACTGAAGTATTTTAATTTCTCTTGTTTCTTCAGGCGTTTTTCCTGGGATAACTTCCATTGTGCCACCATTATAATCTTCAATTATTTTATTTGTTTTATCTTCTCCCTCTTTGATAACTTCATCAGTTGTTTTTTTAACACTACTTAACACATTTAAGTCATTTAATGAAATTGTATAACCAACTTTTGAAAGATATTTAGTTCCAAGAGTAAAAGCTTTACCAATTGTTTCCATAGCTTTTTCTCTTCCTAATTCTCTGTCAATTATCTTGGTTGTTTTATCATTTTCAACTCCAAAAGTATATTCATCAGTTAAGTTACTCTTTGTAACCTCATTTATTATAGCTTTGTTTATAGGAGGGAATATACTTGTGAAAACCTCTTTTCCATTTATTTTATCCTTACTGAATTGAACTAATACTCCTGAAGTGAAAAGAAGCTGATGAGCATCTCCTTTAGAAATTTCAGTTGTTCCAAGTAAATAATTTCCTGTAATAGCATCTGAAATAGTTCCAATTAAATTTGTATTATTTTTTGGACTCATTAAGTTATTGTTTACATCGAGTAAAATTCTTGCTTCTGCTCTTGCTTCTTCAGTTTGTGGAACATGAACATTCATTTCATCTCCATCAAAGTCTGCGTTATATGGAAATACTACTGCAGGATGTAATCTAAATGTTCTATAAGGTAGTATTTTAGCATAGTGCGCCATTAAACTTCCTCTATGAAGACTTGGGTGTCTGTTAAATAAAACAACATCTCCATCTTGTAAATGTCTTTCAACAAAATATCCCGGTTTAATTTCTTCTATTATTTCCTGTTTTAATTCTAAACTAATTTTTTTTCTTCTTCCATCAGGTCTTATTATATAGTTAGCTCCAGGATAACCTTCACTAGAGATTAATTTTCTTAACTTTTCAATATTTAATGATGTAACTTCTTCATTAACTGTAAGAACTTTAGCAATTTCAAAAGGTATTCCCACTTCATTTATTCTTAATGAAGGATCTGGAGAAATTACTGTTCTAGATGAAAAATTAACTCTCTTACCTGCAAGATTATTTCTTATTCTTCCTTCTTTTCCTTTTATTCTTTCAGTAATAGTCTTTAGTGGCTGTCCAGATCTATGTCTTGCTGGAGGTATTCTTGATATTGTATTATCAAAAAATGTTGTAACATGATATTGTAATAAATCCCATAAATCATCAATAATAACTTCTGGAGCTCCTGCATTAAGGTTTTCCCAAAGTCTTTGATTAGCTCTTATAATATCTCCTAATTTATGAGTTAAATCATCTTCACTTCTCTCACCACTATCAAGAGTAATACTTGGTCTTACAGTAACTGAAGGAACTAATAGCACAGTTAATACTCCCCATTCAGGACGGAATTCTTTAGGATTAACACCAACCAGTCTAAGATCTTCATCAGGTATTCTTTCAAGAAGCTCTCTTACTTCTGGAGGAAATAATCTTTTTTTACCTATTATAAAATTTGTTGGCTTTTCAAGTTTTATTTTTTCTTGAGGAGATTGACAATGGGGACATTTTTTTCCATCTTTTGCTTTTTTTAATCTTGCAGCTGGTCCAAGTTTTTCAATATTTTTTTCATCAATAAGTATTTTTCCACAATGTTGGCAGAAACTTCTTAAAAATGTATAAACAATTGGAATATATTTTACATGAACAACAGGACGTGCAAGTTCAATACTTCCAGGATGTCCTAAACACTCCTTCAAACGACCTCCACAAGTTCTACATCTTACTCCAGGATCAATAGCTCCTAATCTTAAATCCATTAATCCTCCATCTACAGGATAACCATCCATATCATAAAGTTCAGGAGTAATTATCTTAGCACATGAAATTTTTTTAATCTGGTCAGGACTAAGTAATTTGAATCTTAATGCTCTAACTTGTTTTTTTACTGCATGCATTTTTATCTCATTACTCCTGAATTTAAAGCATATATTGGGCAAGTTTCATAATTTCCCAGGCAAACTTGTGTGTATATTTCATGATTTCTTATACAAATACAGCTAGCATCAATTTCAGGACATTCTCCTGAAACATATACTCCTTCTCTATCTCCTTCTTCTCTTGTTTTTATTCCTTCAATTCCTTCATTCATTTTATTTTTTTATCCTATTTTTTGAATTAAATTTAATGTCCATTTGCCAAATTTCTAATAATACAAATCCATTACCTGCAAAAAATATTACTATTAAAAGTCCAATATTCTTATCATAAAGCAATGATATTAATATCCCTATAATAATTAATATAAAGTCTATAACTAACATTAAGTAAAGATTTTTATTTTTCATTCCATAATATATGTCTCTCATTTTACTTTATTTTTTCTATTTAGTTTTATTTTTCAGTTCGTTTGTTTTGGAAACCTTTTCGTTAAAAGGTTTATCTTTCTTTTGTTACTTTTTTAAAAGTATTTTGGAAACCTTTTCGTTAAAAGGTTTATCTTTCTTTTATTACTTTTTTAAAAGTATTTTGGAAACCTTTTCGTTAAAAGGTTTATTCTTCATATTTGTTCTTTAGTTCGAACTCAGTATTTATATGTAATCCTAATAATTCTTCTGCAAGTAATTTGAATGCATAAGACACTTCTACTTCTTCTATTTCATTACTTCCACAAGAGGGACAATATGTTTTATTTCTTAACGTATCTTTAATTCCTAAAGCTCCACAGTTTTCACAAATGTGAATTATTACTTTATCAGAATCATATCTTTCTTTTAATAATAAAGAAGCTCCATGTGCAACTAATGCTTGCTGCTCCATTTCTCCAAGTCTTAATGCTCCTCCTCTTGCCCTTCCTTCAATTGGCTGTCTAGTAAGTAAAGCAACTTTTCCAGATGCACGTGCATGCATTTTATTACTTACCATATATTTTAATTTCAAATAATACATATTACCAATATAAATTTTAGCAGTCATTCTTTTTCCAGTAACTCCATGATACATTGTTTCTTTTCCATCATATCTAAATCCTAAACCTCTTAGCTGCTCTTCAAGATTATCAATATCTCTTGTTCCAAATGATGTTCCATCCATAATTTCTCCCTTTAAGCAACCAATTTTTCCAGTAAGTAACTCTAATAAATATCCTACAGTCATTCTTGATGGGATACCATGAGGATTAAATATCAAATCAGGTCTCATTCCTCTTGATGTAAAAGGAATATCATCTTCAGGAACAATAGCACCTATAACTCCTTTCTGTCCGTGAGCTGTTGAGAATTTATCTCCTAATTCAGGTATTCTAGGATCTCTTGTTCTAACTTGGACAATTTTATTCCCATCTTCATCTAGTGTTATGAATACGCCGTCAATTACTCCACTTTCTTCCTGTCTTATAACTGAACTTGCTTCTTTTTTTGCTTTTATACTAATATCTTTAGCTTCTGAAAGGAATTTAGGAGGAGAAGTTTTACCGATAACAACATCTCCAGATTCTAATTTAGCTTCAGGATAAACAACTCCATCATCTTCCAAATACTTATATGACTCTTCAGTCCTATAACCAGAAACATCTTTTCCAGGAATAATAATTTCATCAGCTAATCCTCCTGCATAATTAAGTTCTACTGAAACATAAGGTCTAAAGTATGTACTTCTTCCAAATCCTCTGTCTATACTTGCTTTGTTTATAACTAAAGCATCTTCCATATTATAACCATCATAAGTCATTACTGCAACGACAATATTTTCTCCAACAGGATATGCATTTAATGCATCATAAACAAAACTTCTGACAATTGGTTGTTGTGGATAGTGTAAAATAGAAACATCTGTGTCAACCCTGCATAAATAATTTGCAGCATATAATCCAAGTCCCTGTTTTTGTGTTTTACTTCCCCTTATAAGTCTTGAAGACTGGTCATGATTTCCAAAAGAAACTAAAGATGTAATTGGTCCAAGGAAAGCAATTTTATCTATTTCAAGATGAGTATTTTCATTTGTAAGTTTATCTTTAGTTATTGATACTAAGCAGTTTTCTTCTTCAGAAGCGTCGATATATTCAACTATCCCATGTTCTAACAAACCTTTCCAAGTTAAACTTCCATTTTTCAAAGATTCTATATGTGAATCATCAAGCAGAGGTTTACCATTTTTTACAATAATTAAAGGTCTCAAAACTCTACCAATATCTCCAAGTATTAGTATGCTGTTGATTTGTTTATCATACCTTATACTTAGTTCATCAGGAAGTTTTAGTTCCCTTCTTTTATTTCTAACTTGTTCAGTAAAATCTTTATAATTTTCAGCACCTCCAATATATATTCCATTAAAAAATACATCTACACCATCTCCTTCTTTTTTCATACCAAGTTTTTCCAATTCCTTAACTAATTGTTCTTCATCTAAATCAAGTCTAGTTGAAATTTTAGACATAAGTGCAAGATTTTTCCTTAATCCTATTTCAGTTCCTTCAGGAGTTTCAACAGGGCAGAATCTTCCATAATGTGTCGGATGTAATGTTCTTGCTGCGAAATTTGTCTGTTCTCCAGATAATGAACTAGAAACTTTCTGTAATTGAGATATAATTGACATGTAATTTGTCTTGTCCATATTCTGAGTAACTCCTTTCTTTTCACCAATCCAGCTACCTGTTGCAATGGCAGATTTTATTCTGTGAGAAAATAAAGTTGATTTAGCAATTGTCTTAATACTAAAGAATTTCTTTCTCTTTATTGTCTTTTGAAGAGAGTATTTTATATCTCTAACTAAAATATTAAGATTAACTCTAAATAAGTCAGAAAGCAAATCTCCAGATAATCTAACTCTTTTATTAGCATAATGATCTTTATCAACTCTTAATTTTTCATTTTCTTTAAATATTAGAAATTGTTTTATTAATTTACAAAGTGTTATTGCTTTGTCAATTCTTTTTTCTTTTTTTAAACCAATATGTGGAAGAAAATAAGAGTCTAATCTTTGTTTTATTCTGTCAAGAATTTCTTTCTTCGTCCCCTGAACACTCGTTTTCTCAGCTATTTCAAGCATAGCATCTTCAGTTGTTGATACTTTTGCAAATTCATAAAGGTTAACAATAACAGTATCATTTTCTTTACCAATATGCTTGGCTATGTCTGCTTCTTTTATCATTCCTAATGATTTCATTAATATAACTGCAGGGATATTTTTAAATCTGGAAAAACTAACCTCAATTATTCCTTCGCTAGATTCAGTTATTGTTATAGGTATTCTGTAAGCTCCTCTGCTTGAAAATAATCTTAGTGTTAATTTATCTTTAATAGGCTCGATAAATGGCTGATTTGCAGCAAGATCTTCAGACATAACCATAATTCTTTCATTTCCATTAACTATAAAATATCCTCCAGGATCAATAGGATCCATATAATTAAGTTCCAACTCATCTTTTGACATCCCATTTAAATTACAAACCTTGCTCTTAACCATGATAGGTATTCTACCAATTTCAACTTCTTGATTTTCAATCTGCCCTTCTTGTTTTATAGAAATTTCCAGAAATACTGGTGTAGAATAAGTTAAATTTCTGATTCTTGCTTCTCCAGGAGTAATCAGACTTGTTGATCCATCTGATTCAATAATATTTGGTTTTCCAACTCTTATTTTTCCAAGATTTATTTCCAAACCATCATCATTTTCTATATGCTCAGATATTTCATCTACAATTTCTTGCATTCTTCTATCGATAAAATTATTGAATGAAGTTAAATTAGATCCAACTAAAGAATTTTCAGATAAATATTTTTGCAAAATAAGATGTTCATCACCTTTCAATTTTAATTTAACTCCCTTTCCAAAGCCCATTTTAAATAACAACCCTATAGTAAATGAAAGAATCTTCTTCTTTCCTCTCTATTTTAATTATATCTCCAGTTTCACAATTTTCTGGTAAAGCAGCATCTTCTTTTCTTATTTTTGGTAATTGTGTTTTAGAAACATTTAGTCCTTTTAATAAAGATTCCTCATCTTTTTTGCTAATTTTTGAGTGTTTTGGTTGAAGAGCGTGCATTATAGCTAGTATTGTTAAGTATTTACTGTAAAAAAGTTGACGAGCTTGGGTATTTACAACTTTCTAATACTAAATATTATCAAAAGTTGGTTTTTAAAGCTTTCTATTTTTTTGCTTGAACGGGATTTTTGAGGTACTCCCTAAAAATTAAGAAATTAACTTAGAATTATAAAATCATACTTTCTAATGAAGGTGGATTTCGAATTGATGCTATTTCCTGCTTTTCTGCATTATTTAAAGCCAGCCTTTCTCGTTCATATTTAAATCTAGTTTCTGAGCATCTGGTATTGTAGTCTGCTACCAATTTACTATGTTCTTTTTTTAATTAAAAAGAAATCCCACAGCTTGCTGTGATTGGGAGCTTCACTTTATAAAAATTAAACTGATTTTAACCCATGTGAATTAAAATTCTCTGAATTTTTTATGTTCATAAATGTAAACTACTGATGGGCTAAAGCCCACAGCGTTTGATTAAAAATCTCCAAGTCTTTTTTGAAGAACAACCACTTTTTCTTTTTTAACAAAAGTTTTC
>JAGVWM010000035.1 GCA_018304325.1 Candidatus Pacearchaeota archaeon | reverse complement strand
AAATTTAGTTACCTTTCTTTTCAGAAACCCTTTAATATTTTTTATTTTTAGCTCTGTTTTAGGAATTAATCTAATAATCTTCATATATCTAATAGATATTTTATATATTTAAATTTTTTGGAGTAATTTTGTAGTGCTAAACCTTATTCGGAGATACTGTTTAATATATTAAAACTCTCTAGATTTTCCTTAAGAGTATTTATACAAAATTCTAAAATGGGTTTGTAATTTTCATCATTTGCTTGTCTAACTGCTTTAAGATAATCTGTTCTTTGTTTAATATAAATGTTTATCCAAGGATAGCTTTTCTTTTTTAGAAGAAAATTCATTATTAATCTTGAAGTTCTCCCATTACCATCAATAAAAGGATGTATAGAGACAAATTTAGTGGAGAAAAGTATTGCCATTTCAAATGGATGCATCTTATTTTTATTAATTTTGTACCAATAAACAAGATTTTTTACTAATTGAGGTACTTTTGATGCATCTGGAAAATTAGTATCACTTTTGAATATTCTTACAGAAGTTTCTCTATATTTACCTGCAAATCTTTCAGATATATCTTTTAATATTGCTGCATGGAGTTTTAATATAAAAAGTTCATCTAAATCCCCTTTATAATTATTAATAAAATTTATTGCTAATTTGTGATTTTTTGCCTCATTGATTTCTCTTAGAGTTTTACCTTTTGGAACTAAACCCTCATTTAATATCAAATTAGTATCTTCTAAAGAAAGAGAGCTACCCTCTATTGCGTTACTATTATATGTAAGTTCTGTAAAAAAAGTTTCTTCAAACTTTTCAAATTCTTCTTTGCTTAAAGAGTTTATTTTTTCATTATATAATTGTTTGAGCTTTTCAATTTCTAAAAGTTGTTCTTTTGTCATATTTTCAGAGCTAGTATTCCCAATTACTTTTATTTCAAAATCTTTTTTTAATTTTTCTACTTCTTGTTTAGATATATTCCCTATTCCTATAAATTTGCTTTTTTTTACCATTTTATCCCCTTCTCTTTTAATAAAAACAAGGTAATTTTGCCTCTTTCCATTTACTTTCCTTATTTCATGATATACCATATTTAACTATATGGGTACATATTTATAAATGTTTGTATTTGTACCCATATAGAATTTGATTGTATTCTTAAAATTATTTATATTCTCTCCAAGTATTCTTGCACTTAGTACATCTGAAAAATCTTGTCTCTGCTTCATCTCCAGAACGAGTTTGTGAAGTCCAGAAATATGCTTCCTTGTTTTCACATTTAGAACATGTGTTTGGAACAATTGGAAAAACATCAGTATCTTTTTCTTTTATTACCCCTACCTCTTTTGCCTTTTCAATTTTTTCATTACTAATTATTTTAATTTTACCTTTAGCAGTATAACCGCATCTAACACAACCAAATTTCTTTCTTTTTTCTTCAAGAACAGAACCGCACTTCGGACAAAATTCCATATTAAATTATTATATTTACAATCAGTTTTATAGTTTTGGAGTCTTTTTAAATTTTCTTGTTAGGCTTTACAAAAGCCCCTCTCGTTAGGACTTCTAAGAGGTTCAAAGAAAATAAGTTTTGCCCAACCTAAAAATGGTATTCTAACACCTGTTGCTTTACCAATTATCATAGCGTTCGGAACATTTGTTTCATCAATTTTTTCGGCATTATTATTTTTACTAAACTGCCTGTCATTATTATCTCCTTTTGTTTGTGTAGGTTCTAAATCAACAATCCTATGTATAATTGGTCTCTGTGCACTACCACTTAAAAATATAATAGTATCACCAACACCTAAATTTTTCACACCAGTTACAAGAAATATATCTCCTTTAGCAAAGCCATTTTTTAAATTATATTTTTCAAATTGTTCTTTAGTTATATTTCTATCTTCATACCAATTTCCATTATCAGTCCACCACTGATCAAAGTTTTTATTATCATGATACATACTGCATGACTCAACAATAACTAAAGGTAATGAAGTGCCTGTTACTAAAGTTAGTACAGGAAAAAATATAAACTTTATAACAATAAATGCTAAAATAACAAATACTATCCAACTTAAAAAGCTCTCTCCATTCCAGACAAAATTCCAGAATTTTTTCAATCCATTAAGAATATTATTTTTACTACTTTTTCTTTCTTTCTTTTTATCATCCATTATATCAAGTCGTCAGGATGATATTTAAAGGTTTCAGAATATATTTTAGAAAATAGAAATATTTAAATAGTATACATCTTGTGTATACACATATATAGTATACTTAACGTATACTATACTCAACCCCTTTCACACCGTGTTCGCGAGAACACGGTTTTATAATAACAAAAACAAAATGACATCAGATATATTTGACAACACAGTAATTTGCAAAGATTGTAGTAAGCCAATGCAAAAAACTAGAATTCTTAAAAATGGTTTTTACTTTAGAATTTTACAATGTGCTAAATGTGACAACAAAATAGTACATCCAGAAGATAAACTAGACTATCAAAACTTTCTTAAACTAAGAAATAAACAGTTTAATGTTAAATTAAGGATGGTTGGTAATAGTTATACAGTATCTATTCCAAGAGAAATAGTGAACTTTATAAATGAACAAGATAAGATAATGAATGAGATGGTTAAGCTTAGTTTTGAAAGAATGGGAAAACTAGCTTTAATATTCAGCGAAAAAAATTTATTTGAAGTTAAAAAAGATAAAGATCAAAAGGAAGATGAAGAATAATGGCAAATAATCCAGCAACACAAAATATGGTAAAATTAAGAGTAGCAGAAGCTTCACAAGATGATGCTTACAAAGGAATTGCAAGAATAGATTATGATACAATGAAAATCTTAGGATTAAGGAGAGGAGATGTTATATATGTAAAAGGTGGAAGAGAGACTCTTGCAATTGTTGACAGAGCTTATCCTGCAGATGTTAATGAAGGCATTGTGAGAATTGATGGTATAATAAGAAAAAATGCTAAAACAGGTGTTGGAGAAATAGTTGAACTAAAAAAATCAGATATAAAAGAAGCAAAAAAAGTTACAATAGCTCCAGTTCAGGAAAATATAGTTGTTCAAGGAGATCCGGAAATATTTAGAAGAGGATTATTAGGGAGAGCTGTGTTAAAAGGAGATATTGTTGTTCTTGGCGGAGTTCAAAGAAGAAAAGATTTAATGTCTGAAGAATTAGGGGAGTTTGGAGATATCTTTGGAGATATTCTTGGTGGATTTGGAATGAATTTTGCAGGATTTCAACAAATTAAATTTTTAATTGTAAACACATCACCTGCTCAACCAGTTGTTATAACTGAAAACACAGAGGTGGTAGTTAATTCAAAAGCAATAGAAATTGCAGAAGACAGAATTTTTGATGTTACTTATGAAGATATTGGAGGATTAACAGAAGAAATAAAAAAAGTTCGTGAAATGATAGAACTTCCCTTAAAACATCCAGAAATATTTGAACGTTTAGGAGTTGAACCTCCAAAAGGAGTTCTCTTACATGGCCCACCAGGAACAGGAAAAACTCTTTTAGCAAAAGCAGTTGCAAACGAATCAGATGCTAATTTTATTTTATTAAATGGACCTGAGATAATGTCTAAATTTTATGGAGAATCAGAAAAAAAGATCAGAGATATATTTAATGAAGCTGAAAAAACAGCACCTGCAATTATTTTTATAGATGAAATAGATGCAATTGCTCCTAAAAGAGAAGATGTTCAGGGAGAAGTAGAAAGACGTGTAGTTTCACAATTACTTACAATGATGGATGGGTTAAAAACTCGTGGTAAAGTAGTTGTTATTGGTGCTACTAATCGTCCAAATAGTCTTGATCCAGCATTAAGAAGACCAGGAAGATTTGATAGAGAAGTTGGAATAAATGTTCCTGATAAAAACGGTAGACTTTCAGTTTTAAAAATACATACAAGAAATATGCCTCTAACAAAAGATGTAAAACTTGAAAAATTAGCTGCAATAACTCATGGTTTTGTCGGAGCAGATTTAGCAGCTCTTACAAAAGAAGCAGCAATGTCTGTTCTTAGAGGTGTATTACCAAAAATAGAAATAAGAGATGATACAGTAATTCCTAATGAAGTCTTAGAACAATTAATTATATCAGAAAAAGATTTTATGGAAGCTCTTAAAATAGTAAGACCAAGTGCTATGAGGGAAGTTCTTGTTGAATCTCCAAATATTAATTGGGAAGATGTTGGAGGTTTAGATCAAGTAAAACAAGAATTGATAGAAGCTGTTGAATGGCCTTTGCAATATGCTGATGCATTCAAAAGAGTTGGTATAAGGCCACCAAAAGGAATTTTACTTTATGGCCCACCAGGAACAGGAAAAACTCTTTTAGCAAAAGCAGTTGCAAACGAATCAGAAGCTAATTTTATTCAGGTAAAAGGCCCATCACTATTAAGTATGTGGGTTGGTAAAAGTGAAGAAGGAGTAAGAAAAGTTTTTGAAAGAGCTAGACAAGTATCACCATGTGTTGTTTTCTTTGATGAAATGGATGCACTAGCTCCAAGAAGAGGGATTGATACTGGAAGTAAAGTAACTGAAAGAGTATTAAACCAATTACTAGCTGAAATGGATGGTTTAGAAGAATTACAAAATGTAGTTGTTATAGGAGCAACAAATCGTCCTGATATGATTGACCCTGCTATACTTAGACCAGGAAGATTCGATAGAATATTATTGGTACCAGGACCTGATAGAGAAGGACTAAGAAATATTTTAAGTATTCATATAAAAAATATGCCAATTGAGTTAACAAATGAAGAGATTAAAAATCTCAATAGTGCATACAAGGGAAAAAAATTTCCGAAAATAGAACTAAATGATGAAAAGAAAAAAACAAAAAGTATTGATGTGAATTTTGAAGAGCTTAGTCATAAAGAAAAATTAATTTATTACATAGCAGAAAAACTTGATGGTTTTGTCGGAGCAGATGTAGAAAATTTAGCAAGAGAAGCAGCAATGCTTGCTTTAAGGGAAAATATAAATGTTAAACAAATAAAACTTCGGAATTTTGAAGATGCAATGAAAAAAGTTAAACCAAGTGTAACTAAATCAGATATGGATAAATATCAAAAAATAGAAGAAAATTATCTTAAGTCAGCTAAGGCAGCTTTGTCGAACAAAACTGCTTATCTTGGTTAGCCTCTACATTTATTTAGTGGAGCCATTAAATTACCATCTATTTCATTACTTATTTCTCTTGCTAAAATTTCTATAAATTTATAAGCTGTTTTATCTGCTGATTTTTTAGTTAATTTACCATCAAGGACTAAACCATCAAAACATTTTACAACTTTGGGATCAATTCTTACATTTTCCCATTGATAACCCATAACAGTTCCATAAAGAGCTACCTCATGATAAATTCCATTTCTTTTAGTACAAACAGAAAAGTTTGAAAAATTTAATGGGTCAACTACTAAAGGATTTTCCCCGTTAGAAGTTATATCTAGATTGTATAAAGAGCCTGGGCTACCTGGGCCTTCTCTAATGTAAATTGTATGGGGAAGATTTAATTGTTCATACATTTCTTGCATTTGAGTATAAAGTTCAATCCTATCTTGTCCTTCAGACTGATATTCTTTTCTTTTTGAATCTAAATGTCTCCATTCTTTTCTAAATTCTTTTCCTTCTTCCCTGATTAAAGAGACTATTTCATCTATTGTATCACTTGTTTGTGTTTTCATAAAATATCTTAAAACAGTGTGTTAATAAGCATTTATCCCCCCAAAAGAGTGGACAAATAGAAAGAATTAAATATAGAATTAAATTAATATTTAGATGAATGAAACAATACTAGAAGATTTAGGATTAACATCTGGAGAAATTAAAGTCTATCTTTCTCTATTAGAAATAGGAAGTAGTAGTGCTGGTCCAATTATAGAAAAATCAAAACTTCAACATTCTGTTGTCCATAGAGCCTTAAATTCTCTTATTAACAAAGGATTGGTAAGTTACATACTAGAAGGTAAAAGAAAAATATATCAGGCTAGCAATCCTGAAAATTTCTATAATTTTATTGAAGAGAAAAAAGAGAAATTTAGTGAAATACTACCTGAATTGAAAAAGAAACAAATATCTTCAAGGCATGAAGAAAATGCAACAATTTACAGAGGAATTAGGGGAATAAAAGAAGTTTATAATATAATGATAAATGGTAAAGGAAAGGAATATTTAACTTTTGGTGGAGGACCTCCAACTGAAAAACTTTTGGGTTTAACATGGTGGTTGAATTTGCATAATAAAAGAATTGCAAATAAACTACCTTCAAGACAAGTATTTGACGATTCTGTTAAAAATATTGGTGGTAAAGATATTCAAAAGAAAAAATTAACACATATAAAATACTTAGCTAAAGAATTTGCCCAATTTCAGGAAACAGTTATAGTTGGAGATTATGTTGCGATAGCTGTCTTCACAGAAAATCCTTACGCTTTTCTAATAAAAGATAAATATGTCGCAGAAGGATATAGGAAACACTTCGAAGTTTTATGGAAACAGGCTAAGAAATAATACTCAATTAAGTTTTATTTAAAGTAAAATTCTAGACTAACGTCTAATTAAAAATTAAAAAAAATCATTTAATTAATTGTTTACCAAAATTTTATTCAGAATCATCAATCGAAACTTTAACAGCTTTAGGTCCTCTGTCTCCTTTTTCTACTTCAAAATTAACAGAATCTCCTTCACTTATTGAAACTCCTTCTTCTAATCCAGTAGCATGAACAAAATATTCTTTACCATCATCTCCAGATATGAATCCGAATCCTTTAGTTTCGTTAAAAAACTTTACTTTACCTTTCATTTCTATACCTCCTTTCATTTCTTCTATCATTACTAGTACTTTTTCTTCCAGAACTGCTTCTTCCCCCAAAACTTCTCCCACCTGAACTTCTACTTCCACCTCTACTAAATCTGAACTTCTACTTCCACCTCTACTAAATCTTCCAGTATCTCTATCTCTTCCTCCAGAACTGCTTCTTCCCCCAAAACTTCTCCCACCTGAACTTCTACCATAACTTCTCCCTGAATCTCTTCTGTTACTACCATATTTATCCTGAGAAAATCTTGGACTAACTGTTTCAAACTCTGGTAGTTCTTTTTGTTCTATATTGTACTTATTATCTTCTCTCACATTTTGAAAATTTGTGTAATCATTTCTACTCACTATATTTATTGCTTTTCCATCTTTACCAGCTCTTGCAGTTCTTCCAATTCTATGAATATATTCTTGAACACTTGGAGGAATATCATAATTATAAACATGAGAAACTCCCTTAATGTCCAAACCACGTGCAGCTACATCTGTACAAATTAGCACTTTAGTTTTAGAAGAGTGAAAACTCTCCATAATATTAGTTCTCTTACTTTGTGTAAGCCCACCATGGATAGCAACTGCTTCCATACCAAACCTTTTAAGATTTTGAGCAACAATATCTGCATTTCTTCTAGTGTTACAAAATACCATAACTAATTCAGATTTTTCTTCATTCAAAAGATGAAACAAAAGAGAAAATTTCATATTAGTAGGAACATCATAAAATACTTGTTCTAGTTTAGATGGATCAACCTGACTTTCAACAGCTATACTAATTGTTTTACCCATATATTTTTTTGCAATATACTCTACATCTTGACTTATTGTAGCAGAGAACATTAAGTTTTGTCTCTCTTTTGGACATGCCTGAATTATTTTTTCAACGTCTGGCAAAAAACCCATATCTACCATTCTATCTGCTTCATCAAGAACAAGTATTTTTAATTTATGAAAATTTAAACTTCCTCTCCTTAAATGATCAAGTATTCTTCCAGGAGTACCAACAATAATTTCACTGGTTTTTATTTTTCTTACCTGATTTTCCAATGATACACCACCATAAACTTCAGTTATATGAAACTCATAATTCTTAGAAAATAATTTTAAAGATTTTGCAACCTGTTCACATAACTCTCTTGTTGGAACAAGAACTAATGCTTGTATACTTTTATTATTCTCAACTAAATTAAATATTCCAGCTCCAAAAGCAAGAGTTTTTCCAGATCCAGTTGCAGCACTACCAATAACATTTTTTCCTTCTAAAACTAATGGTATTGATTTTTCCTGAATATCAGTAGGTTTAGTAAAATGAAGCTCAGCTAGAACTTTCAGTAAATTCTGATTTAATCCAAGTTTTTCAAATTCTTTGATACTTTCCATAAAATAATCCGCTAGAAAAGAGTTATTCTCACTTTGTTTAGCATATATTTAATAAAATAAAATGTAAAAATGAGTATTTAAACCTTTTAGTTAAAAATTATCCTGCTAACTTGTATGTTAAGTATTAAGGTTTACTTAACAAGTTAACAAAGAACACTTCTTATTGCCCCTTTTCTTGTCATTTGATAACTAAGAGTTCTTGAGTAAACTAAGTTGTTAGCACCAGCTCCAGATTTTCTTACTTCAACATCAATAGCCACATTTCCTTCAGGAGCATTATTTGGTATTTCAAATCTACTTACTTTTAATAGATCATCATCTCCAGGAGCTATTGTAATCTTTTTATTAGTAGCTTTTAACCACCTTCTTATTTGAACAGGATCTACATCAGATAACTGATCATCTACTCTTAATGTAAATTCATAACCTGATTCTTCAGGAGCTCTTATTGAACACATTATCCAGTTTTCACTATCAGGAAATATAGAAACAGCTTCACTTCCTTGGCCTATACATGCAACTTCATTTCCACTACTACTTCCAAAAAGACTAACTACTTGTTCTCTTGCCTTATCATTAATATCTTGAGTTAAATAAATAGCTCCACACATAATATTTCTTATAAGAACAAAACCCATAATCAATAATGTAAGTGACAGAACAACTATGACAATTGTAGTCATACTTAATTCTATAGCACCTTTTCTATTCTTCATTTTTTCCTAATATTAGCAATTAGCTTAATAAAAAGATAAACAACTAATGCTAAAAAAATAATACCAACACCCTGCAACCAGTCTATTGTCCATATTACATAAATTCCAAAAATAATTAATGCAATAAATATTAAATTAAGAAGCAATCTTGCAATACTAAAACCATTCATTTTTGTACTAAGAGGTTTTCTACTTGCCTTAACGTTTATTCTAACAGGCTTTCTTACACTTCTTCTAACCACCTTTACTTTTCTTTTTGCCATTTCACTCTTTTTTATATATCAAGATTTACTAAATCTTGAGCATGCTCAAGAACCAAACATAACACTTATATTATTGCAGTTCTTGACATTCTTAAATATTAACAGAAGTTTATAAACGTTTTCTTTCTATCTTTCAAAAACTTATTTAAACTAAATAATTATTATTTTAATATGGAAGAATTGAAATTTGGAAAATTTAGTTTGTTTAGTATTATACTATTAGTTTTGTTAGTGATAAGATTAGCAACACAAATAATCTTTTTAGTTAACTCTTATGGAGCTTCTCTATGGACTAATTCAATATATATTATTTTTTCTATAGCTTATCTTTTTGCAATTATTGGGATTGTTTTGACAAAAAAATGGGGAAGTATTTTAGTTATACTAATTGCACTGATTGATTTAGCTTTTGCATTAGGAGTTGGAGGAGTAATTGGGATTGGAGCAGGACTTGTTGATGTAATATTAATCTTTTTAGTTTTTATGACTTATTTTAAATCCAAAAAGATTTCTAAGAAATAATCTAATTCATTATTGAAAAATGGGGAAGGGGAGAATCGGACTCCCGACACCATGATCTTCAGTCATGTGCTCTCCCACTGAGCTACTTCCCCACTAAAAAAACTAAGAATAATGCTTTTTTAAACGTTATTAGATAAGGATTATCTTATAGGAGATTATAAGTAAGCACTATATGCAAAAAAGATTATAGTAAAATAAACCAAGGAAAGTCCACTACAAGATTTCCTTTTAAAATTTTTTATAACTTGCGAAACCAATCCTATAAAAACTAATATTATAGTCAAAACTGATGCTATCAATCCCAGAGTTTGCATGATTGAAATAGGAGAAACTCATTTATTAACCTTACTTTTATATTTTGTCATCTAAGAATTTATTTAATTCTGGTTTAGTTGGCTGTCTATTATCAAAAATATTCATTTCGTGATACCATCTTTGCCTTTCCCTTCCTGTTAAAGGTGGTTGTCTGTCACCAAACTGTTGAATTGCATACGCCTCTGCTTTATTATACAAATTATTATACCTCAAATACCCTATTAAAGGTAGACTACCTAATGCAACTACAGCAATAATAACTATCCCGTCTAATAAATTAATTGGTTTCATTAAACTGCATTATTATTTTATATTTAAGTTTTATTATAGTAATTAAAAATAAGTGCAAGTTGGAAAAAAGAAAGAGTTATAAATAAGAGACTTAAGTAAATTTATGGTAATATATAAAACAAAATATAATGAATATAGAGAAATAAATGAAGTAGGAGAAAGGTTAATCACAAAAATAGATGGGAATGAAGAATTTCACCTTCTTGGAAGTTTTGATCCAGAAAGAATTGATCTTAAAGCATATAAGGACAGAGTATATTTAAATGGAAAACCGGCAATGCTAGAACAAGTAATTGAAGTAATTGATAAGAATGTAATAGTAAGAAATAGACTTGTATTGCAAAAAACAAGATATGTCGGCGATATTTCATGTGAAGAATTAAGAATCACAAGTCCTGTAGAGGCATTTTCTGAAAATTATGATAAAAAGTTTTTAGCTTTGTCCATAGTCTTATAGCAATATTGAATTATTTTAATCAAATTTTTTAATTCCGGACAAAGCTTTATTGACAACAAATTTTTTAAACATAGATTAAATCCATTTCCGCCCCAACAATTTGATGTTTAAGATTATTCCACACCGTTAGTTGATCTGTTCTATAAGGTATTTTAGGAGCATTTTTTCTCGCCTCTGCAATTTCTTCTTTAGTATATCCTCTTAAAATTAAACATCAAAAATCACTGATTTTTGTGGCTTAAAGTTTACATAGTAAACTTTAAATTTTCATCTTCAATTCCACAATATTCACTAACAAGAGATTCAAGAATAAGAATTCTTTTAGCTTCTGCAAAAACATTACTTGACCATGTCCCTGAAAATAACTTTTCTCTTTCAGGATATTTTGTTAATTTTTCTTTATTGTTCATGAAATAATTAGATAGCTCTTGTTTAAATAAATTGTTGCATTTTCCAACGAGAGCGAGTTGGAAATAGGCCACATTCTGTCAAACTTCGTTTCCTTATTTTACTAAGGACGAACTGTTTGTGCTAACATCTTACTAAGCCCACGGTTAAAGTGGTTGCATCAGCCAAGATGCTCGTTCCAGCTGTTTCTCTTTTCTAAAGAAAAGAGTGTCCCGTTTCTATCTCAGAGCTTTGCCTCACGACAATCTGCTTTCGCAGATGGCTTTTAATTTTGATGTGCGGACCTTCCTCAGCCAGGAAAATTAATAATTCTCTGGCCCCAAAATTCCAGTGGAATTTTTAGGGAATTAATACTCATTATCAGTATTCGTTGATTTAACAACTAATTCCGTAGTTAGCTATCCAACTCGCTGAAAATAGAATATAAAAATAGTTTATAAAGCTTTTTATATAATCTATTATTTCTAGCTTTATGAATTGGTATTCGCTTGAAAAAGAAGAGGTGTTAGAAGAATTAAACACAGATATTAAAGGTCTTACAAAATATGAAGCAGCTGAAAGAACAAAAAAATATGGAAAAAATGAAATAATAGAGGAAAAGCCAGTTAATCCTCTTTTAATATTTTTTGGGCAGTTAAGAAGTGTAATGATTTATATTCTTATTGCTGCAGCAGTTATATCATATTTCTTCCATCATTTAATTGATTTTTATATAATAATCTTTGTCATAATTTTGAATTCAAGCATAGGTTTTATCCAGGAATATAAAACAGAAAGAGCAATACAAGCTCTAAAAAAGATGATAGTTTCATATGCCAAAGTGTATAGGGAAGGAGATTTGGTAAAAATACCTGCACATCACCTGGTTCCAGGAGACATAATAATTCTTGAAGAAGGAGACAGGATTCCTGCAGATTGCCGTTTATTAGAAATAAAAAATCTCACTGTTAATGAATCATCTCTTACAGGAGAGGCTTTGCCATCTGAAAAAGCTCTTAAATCACTGCCAAGAGATATACATATCTTTGGCAGAAAAAATATGGTTTTTATGGGAACTTTTGTCTCTTCAGGAAGTTGTAAAGCTGTTGTTGTATCCACAGGAGTAAAAACAGCTATAGGGCAAATTGCCAGTGAAATACAGAAAATTCCAAGACAAAAAAACCACTTTCAAAAAAAATCAGATGTTTTAGCTAAACAAATAGGAATACTTGCATTAATGATTTCATTTATAATATTTTTCTATGGTTATTTTGTTAGGGGTTTTAAATTTCAGGAAATATTACTATTTACTGTAGCTTCCATTGTTGCAATTGTTCCAGAAGGACTTCCAGCTGTATTAGCAATTGTGCTTGCAATTGGGGCTTACAGAATGTCTAAAAGAAATGCCTTGATAAGAAAGTTGTCTGCTACAGAAACTTTAGGGGTTGTTACAACAATAATAACTGATAAAACAGGAACTTTGACAGAAAATACAATGAACATTGAAAGAATATTTCTTCCAGGATATGGCGAGATAAGTGTGACAGGAGAAGGATGGATACCAAAAGGAGATTTTTTGCAAAAAGAAAAAACAATTATTCCTATGGATAATGAGCAGTTAAGAAAATTACTTCATATAGGGATTATTTCTAATAATTCTAATCTCATAAAAAATAATTCAAGCGTTTATGAAATTATTGGAGATCCAACAGAAGCTTCCTTTGTCGTGCTAGGTGAAAAGGCAGGCATAAAAAAATCATTATTAATGTCAGACAGGATTGATGATCTGCCGTTTAGCCCACACAATAAATTTAGAGCATCTTTGGTTAAATCAAAAAATGATAGTGAGCTTTATGTGATAGGCGCTCCAGAAGTAATTATCTCAAAATCTTCTTTTTACTTAAAGAAAAATGTGAAAAAAATAATGAACCAGGATGGAATTAATGAGTTAGAGTATAATTTAGATATTCTTACTAAAAAAGGCATGAGAGTTTTGGCTTTAGCTTACAGGAAAATGCCTAAAAACTATAAAGAGATAAAAGAAAAGGAAATTGATGATCTCATAATAGTCGGACTTGTAGGCATATTAGATCCTCCTAGATCAGGAGTTAAAGATGCAATTATGAAAACAAAGAGGGCAGGCATAAGGGTAATTATGGCTACAGGAGACCATAAAATAACTGCATTAGCAATTGCCAATGAAATAGGTTTTGGAAGTAGCAACGCACTAACAGGTGAAGAGCTGGAAAAAATGTCTGACAATGAATTTAATAAAGCTGTTAGGAAAACTAATATTTTTGCAAGGCTGACTCCTGATATGAAGCTGAAAATTGCAACTAATCTCCAAAATTCAGGAGAGATAATTGCAATGACGGGAGATGGAGTTAATGATGCTCCTGCTTTGAAAAAGGCAGACATTGGAATTTCTATGGGAATTATAGGAACAGATGTAGCCAGAGAGTCAAGTGAGATAGTTTTAACAGATGATAATTTTGCTTCAATAGTAAATGCTATAGAAGAAGGAAGAATTGTTTTTACAAACACCAGGCAGGCAACTTCATTTTTAGTTACAACAAATTTTGCAGCAGCATTCACTCTACTTGCTGCACTAATAGCCAATTATCCATTGCCCCTTATTCCGATTCAAATTCTTTGGCTTAACTTAGTTACAAGTGGTGTTACAGATGTTTCTTTAGCAGCAGAGCCAGGGCATAATGATGTTTTAACTGAATCACCTAAGAATAAAAAAGAAAACTTCCTTTCAAAAGAGACAATAATCTTTCTTTTAATAGTGGCAGTTATTATGATAATTCTAACTTTAGTTATGTTTAATATTTATCTGAAAGAAAGCCTGGAAAAAGCAAGAACAGTTGCATTTATGGTAATGTGCTTCACCCAATTATTTAATGTCTTTAATATGAGGTCTATGAATAAATCTTTATTTAAAATAGGATTTTTGTCAAATAAATATGTACTATTAGGATTATTATTTTCAGTTATAATGCTGTTTTTAGTAGTTTATGTACCATTTTTACAAAATATCTTCCAGTTTGTTTCTTTAAGTTTAATTGAAGTAATAGTCATAATCTTGCTTTCTTCGTTAGTATTCTGGGCTGGAGAAATATATAAATTTATTAAAAACAGGAAAAAGATGATTTTTACCCCCTTCGAAGAATACTATCCACTCATCAATGACATGGTATAAAAAGAAATATATATACTGAAATATATATTTTCAAGTAGTATAGTTTTTAAAGAAATTTAGATTTTTTATCACAGGAAGGTAAAATGAGAATAAAGGTACTTTTCGACAATAAAAAAGGTTCCTCAACCCTTTTGGAAGATAACCTTGAGCTTATTAAAGACCTTATACAGAGATACCCAAACGCCATGTGGCGCAAGTTCAAATCAAAAAGAGGAACAGGTTACGAGTTAGATGTGTAATCAAGTTTATTTTTTCTTTTTTCTTCTTATTTTTGTTCATACAAATATTTAAAAATAACCTATTTTAGTAAATATATTGAGGTAGTTTAAGACAAATTTATGATTTATTCAATCAAAGAGCAGAATAAGTTGAAATTAGATAATTTTATGTTACTAGTCTTAGTTTTAAAATCATAAGATATTTATACATAATAAGATAAATTAATTGATGGCTTTGATCGCAACTAGTGGATGGGAAGATTATGCATTATTAATTTTAAGGATTTTTATTGGGGTAATTTTTATTGCCCATGGATATCATAAAATAATCCATAAAAAAGAGCTTTCATCGAAAATGGGAAAAGCAAAAGCTAAATCTTTGATATTTTTATTAGGGATATTTGAAATTATTTTGGGAGTGGCAGTTATTTTAGGATTATTAACTCAAATAGCAGCTATAGGATTCCTAATAATTATGGCAGGAGCTTTGGTATTTAATATTAATATGAAAAAAATAAAGTTTATTTCAATTGAAGATGCTGGATGGGATTTAAATTTGATATTGCTTGGAGTTGCAGTATTATTAATTATTTTTGGAGCAGGCTATCTTTCATTTGATTTTTTGCTTGGAATTTATCCTTAAGCTGTAAATCCTACTCCTTCATTAGTTTACTTTTTTATATTCAACAAGTGTTTGCAAACATGTAGCTGTTGTAAAAAATCTGTTTTGGTCTTTAGTTTCTTCTCTCCACCTGCTTGCATCTTTCCATGGTTCTAAGTTAGACGGCATTGGGAATCTTAATATAGGATAAGTCCTCCAACTCCCATCTTCTTGCTGTAAATTAAGAAGTTTATTAATTCTTTTTTGAATTTCTTCTGTAAAACTTCCATTAATCAAAAGTCCCTGCAAAGATAAAGCTATGTAAAATGGGACTTCGGGAATAATTTTTTGCCGAACTAACCAGTCCTGAGCTTTCTTAACTTCTAACCCAGAATCATACTTTTTAATTGCTTTAATCACATGAACTGTCGAATAAATATTATTATTATACCAGTAAGTTCTCCAAAAACCTTTTTCATCTTGAGCTTTCTTTAAATATTTAAAAATATTATCCCCATCTTTTAAAACTTGTAAAGCTATTGCTGTAATATCAGGTATTCCAGAACACCAACCTTCTACAGACATCTCAGGGGGTATCCTATAATATTGCCTTATTAATTCTGGAAGAAAAGTTCCAAAACTTCCATTAGATTTCTGATGTTTTAACAGGAAATCTTTTGCTTGATCTAGATTATATCTAAAATTAGATAAAAATAATATCGCGAATGCTGTTGAATCAGCATCTGGGACAATTTTCTGATTATATCCCCAACCACCATATCCCCTATTCTGTCTTTCTGAAATTGATTGAGCTGTTAATTCCAATTCTGAAATTGATATTCCTGATTGCAATAAAGATAAACCAATATAAGAACTTACCCAATCAATACTTTCTCCATGAGTTCGTGACTTAAAATCATTCCAAAGGCCAAAGCTATCTCTGCCAGAAAGTAAAAAATATTTTGCTTTTTCGACTGCTCTGCTGAATTTTTTCATTGTAGATTATAAAAATAAATTTTTATGAGAGATTTCTAACTAAAAAAGATCTTTAATTGTTTCATATACTTGATTGGGATAATTTGTTGCTACACCAAGAGTATAAGGAATAAGATATGGGCTAATTCTTCCTGCAAATAAATCTGTTACTGGCAAAAAAGCAGGAATGACATATTTATAGTCTCCACCAATAAACTTACCAACTCCTCCTGTTGTTAAACCTAACAAGTACGAAATAATTATATCTGCTATTACATCTTTTGCTTCTGTATTTGTATATTCTATTACTCTTTCAAGTTTGTTTATCATAGAACAGCAGGTTTCAAGTCAATATATAAATGTAAGTTGTTATTTATAATAACAACATTTAAATATAAATTAGTTTGCTATAAGTTATGGAATTTGAGGATAAACTTAGAGAAGCTGGATTGACAGGCAATGAGTCTAAAGTATATTATGAATTATTGAAAAAGGGGCAGCTTTCTGCGAATCAATTAGCAAAAAATATTGGAATGGACAGAACCTTGACTTATACTGTTCTTAATCATCTTATTGAAAAAGGAATGGTTTCCTATACCATTAAATCAAATAAAAAATATTTTCAGGCTTCTGATTCATCTAATTTATTAAATCCTCTGAAAGAAAAGGAGTTTTTCATTAAAAATCTAATAATTCAATTAAAAAGCATAGGGAAAGTTAAAGATAATAATTATGAAGTTAATATATATGAAGGAAAGGAGGGTTTGAGAACATTCACAAGATTATTTCTAAAACATAAACATATTGATTCTTTTGGAGCTACAGGAAGAGCATACGATTATTTATATGAATCAGAAGCATTAGTTAAAGAAATAAACAAAAAAGGATTTAGTGCAAGAATAATTACAAATCCTAAGTATAAAATGCACAGAATGGTTCATATTAAAAGTGTTGAAACTAAATATTTGAATATAAAAAGCGAGTCAACAACTAGTATTTTTGGAGATTATGTTTCAATCCATATTTTAACACAAAAACCATTTATAATACTAATAAAGAATAAAGAAATATCTGAGAGTTATAGAAATTATTTTGAAGTCTTATGGAAATCTGCCACTAAATCTTAAATAAACTTCCCTTCAATTATCTGAGAAATTGGCTTACCAGTTTTTTCCTTCAATTCTTTTAATTTGTTAATAGTTCTAATTGACAGGGTTATATCTATTCTCTTCCTTTGGAATGGAAGTTCTCTTGTCTTGTCATAATTTTCCAGTATTTCAAATAGATGTTTGTATTTTTCTAATATCTTTATGTGTTCTTTCTTTATTTTATTTGATTGCATTTTTTAATCTCCATTCTATGTTTCTTATACTTGTTTCATTTTTCTTAGCTATTGAAAGTATATGGTGAAGTAAAAGTTCTTCATCAACGTTCTTATGATACTCGCTTGCAAAAGATAAAGCAATGAACATAGCGGTTCTTTTGTTGCCGTCTGAAAAAGGATGATCTACAAGTATTGCCCTAAATAAAAAAGCTAATTTTTTGTATAGTCCTAACTTTTTCTTTTCTAACATGTGAAAAGCAAAGTCTATACTTGATCCACTCCTTAAGTTTCCTCCAAAGCCTTCATTAATTCTAATTAGGTCTTCATTACTAATATTCATACACATAAATATTAGTAAGATAGTATTTAAATCTTTCTATTTTTTCTTTAAAATATGAAAGTATTTATCAAAACATATGGATGTCAGGCAAATATTAGTGATTCTGAATTGCTAGCTGGTAGGCTTTTAGCAGAAGGAAATATTTTGGTGGATAATGAGTTTGAAGCTGATAAAATAATTATTAATACTTGTTCTGTTAAGAACAAGACTCAAAGCAAAATAATTCATTATATGAATGAAATTGAAAATAAATATGCAGATAAATTAATTGAGGTTGGAGGGTGTTTACCAAGTACAATTAACTTAAAAAAAAGATTTAAAAACATCTATATAATTGATACAATTAATACAAATAAGCTAAATGGAAATATTATTAGAACTAGAAAAGATATAGGTATTGTTCAGATTTCTCAAGGATGTTTAAATTATTGTACTTTTTGTTCAACAAAATTAGCAAGAGGAAATTTAAAAAGTTATAGAATTGGAGATATTAAAAGGCAGTTTGAGTCTTTAATTAAAGATGGATGTAAAACAATATACTTAACTAGCCAGGATAATGGTTGTTATGGTAAAGACATAGGAACAAATCTTCCAGAATTAATTAAAGAGCTTTTAAGTGTGGGAGTTTTTGAGGATTATAAAATAAGAATTGGAATGATGAATCCATGGCATTTAAGAAAAGTACTTAGCGGTTTAATTGAAGTGTATAAAGATAAAAGAATACAACCATTTTTGCACATACCAGTTCAGAGTGGAAGTGAAAAAGTTTTGAAAGACATGAAAAGGATTCACACAGTTTCAGAATTTAAAGAAGCTGTCCAAATTTTTAGAAAAGAAATTCCAAATATTGATATTGCAACAGATATTATTGTTGGTTTTCCAACAGAAACAGAGCAAGATTTTCAAGAAACTTATAATCTAATTAAAGAAGTTAAACCTGAAGTGATTAATGTGGCTTCTTTTTCATCTCGTCCAGGAACTAAAGCTGCACAAAAGAAACAAATTCCAACTGAAATTGTCAAGCAAAGAACAAAAAAACTTAATGATTTGTATTTATCATATAGACCTTTAGTTGAAGAAAGATTTATTCAGAAGAAAAAATTGAGTGTTATTGCTTAAATAACAGAATAATAATCTATTTAATTTTGATAATGTATTTTCATATATAGAAAATCAATGAGTTGTTAAGGACGCTGTGGGCTTTAGCCCATAGAGGATGTCAAGTTAGTCTAGAGATTTTAGTTTCCAAGTAAATTTTACATAAAGATAGAAAAACTTATAAACTATAATCATTATAAATATTATAATAGTTATAAATTAGGCAAAATGGAAAATACAACAATTGCAATATCAAAAAAATTAAAAGAAGAGATAATGGAATTTGGCAATAAAGGAGAAACTTACTCTGACATACTAAAGAGGTTAATTAAGAGTGCAAAAGAAAGACAATTGCATGATTTATTAATGAGCGATGAAAATACTGTTTCTATAGAAGAGGCTAGGAAAGAGGTTGAAAAGAAATGGCCAAGGTCGAAATAGTTCGATCTTTATTAGAAGAAATTAAAAAGAAATTTAAGGGAGAATCCCATAAAATTATTGACTTAATGGAATCTCTTGAAGAAAATCCCCATAAAGGAAAACCTATCGGAAATGTAGGCGGCATACTGATTAAGGAATTAAGATACGAATCATTTAGGTTTTATTTTATCACAGACGGATTTAAGATAAAATTATTGGAAAAAGAAGATTTGAGCGATTTATTAATAAAGTTTGTTAAGATGTCTGATAAAAAAGATCAGCAAAAAATTATTGACGAGATTAAACATATTTTAAGAGTCTTCGGAGAGCAGAAATTCGAGTAGGGGGTTTTTCACTAATTTTATAAAGCCATTTATTCTCGTAAAATTATGGTTAACAATGTTCTTTAACATTGTTACTACTAATAAATTAATAGTAAGAGAAAGGTTTATAAATAACACTTTTCTAAGAAAAATATGGAAAATACAGAATATGGAATAATGGAAGTAGAAAAAAGAAGTTCACTTCCGGAAACAAAATTACTTAGAGTTCCTCATAAAACAGGTAATTTAGTTGTTCGATATCCTGCTTTTGGACCAGATACTTACAAAAATAATTTAGCTAAAATGGGAGAAAGATATTTTCATTCAGCTGAGATTTCAGATATTTCATTTAGA
>JAGVWM010000019.1 GCA_018304325.1 Candidatus Pacearchaeota archaeon | reverse complement strand
TGTTGACTTTTTTGCTGGAGGACTTCGTCCTATTCTAAGTTTTGCTATTAAATCTGAAGAACCAAAAATGTTTGGTTTTATTAATGCAGTTATTGATACAGGTAGCCCAACAACTATCTTAAGTTTAAATGATGTTAGAAAAATGAGAGTATCGGAAATTCAAATGCAAAAACTTACTGGTCCATACAAGAAAGTTAACTTAGGTGGAGCACAGATGGAAACAAGATTATTACCAGAAGCTGAGTTAAATATTAGTGGGAAAAAAATTAAACTGTCACTAATTCAAGTACCAGTAAGCATAACGAAAGGTGATGCTCCTCCAACTATTTTAGGGATAGACTTTTTACTAGCAGGAAAATTCAAATTCTTTTTTGATGTCAATAATCTTGTATCTTATCTAGAAACAGAAGACTAAAGTAGTAAGCTGTATAACACTAAATCACAAAACCAATATTCTTAGTAATTGAATTCCCAGCATCATCTAAAATAGTAATTGTTAAGTTATGGCTTCCAGAAGAAAAACTTTTTCTTGTAGAACAAACACCATTTCTCATATTTGAACATAACCTCGTTTGTCTTGGTGTCCTAGCATCCCAATCGATATAATCTACTTCATCAAAGTTTGGTTCAGTTATGTTAAAATTAAAGTAAATATACCTACGATATACTCCAGTTCCTTGTGTCCAAAATGAGTTTGGGTTATTAAGGATTGGTGGTGTTAAATCTACATCTAATTCATTTACTCTTGAAGTATCTTGATTTCCTGCAATATCTTTAAGGCTAAACCAATAGCTAATCTGTTGACCATTAAATTCACTTAGATTTGTCGAAACTTGGCATTTGTAAGTTGTTCTATCAAGTACACAATCTTGATTAATACTTATATTTTTTGACCTTAAAACACTATTTCCATAATAAAGGATTAATTCTCTAGGATTATCTTCTCTAAATTCTACATTAAATACTCCATTAGAAAATCCTCTTGTTGGAGATGTCCTAACTATTCTAGGCTTTATAGTATCAACCAAAAAAGAAATATTTTTAGTAATAATAGTATTATTCTGTCTAGCAATAAAAGACAAGTTATGATAACCATCATTAAAAGATTTAACCAATCTTCTCGAATAGCCCGATTGATTACAATTAATACAAAGTCTTATTTCTCTTGGTTTAGAATCGCTAAAATCTATATAAGATAATTCATCTACATCCATGTCAGTAGTTAAATTAAACTGGATACTTCTTAGAAAGTAAATGTTTTGATTAGGAGAAACTAAAAAAATATCTAATGGTTCATAAACATAAAAACTATAACTAAATTCATTATTAGTTTCATTAGTCTCTTTTATTTGATTTTGTGGGTCTATCAAAACTCTGAAGTTATGTAGTCCAACAGACAAATTAGTATTCTGTACCCAACCAACACCCCATAATCTAGTTCCATTTTGGAAAGGTAATGAAGGAATTGTATTAAATAGTATATTATCAATATAAATTTGTGTAGGAATATATAAAGTCATATTCCCAGTATTGTGAGTATTAAACATCACAGAAAGTACACCATTATAATTTGAATGAATAACTGAAGGTTGTGTGAATCCATTATCTATAAATAAATCAATAACTTGATTATCACAAACATCACCAATGTTATCATTATCTAAATCTTGCTGATTTAGATTGTATACACTTGGGCAGTTGTCTTGAGTATCAAGGATACCATCATTGTCATCATCTAAGTCGCATACATCTCCAAAAGAGTCTCCATCAGTATTAGACTGATTCGGATTATAATTAAATGGACAGTTATCCAAAGAATCTATTACTAAATCATTATCATCATCATTATCACAAACATTGCCCAAACTATCTCCATCAATATTTTCTTGATAAGGGTTATAATTCCACATACAATTATCTAATGGGTCTAAATCTAAGTCTCCATCATGGTCTCCCCATCCAATTTGCCCGCGTGAATAGTATTCAATTATTGGAGAGTTACTTCCAAAGACTCTATGGTCTTTCATTATACATGGAACACTACTAAGCCCACACTCAGGATTCTCACAATTACCATTAATATACCCCCACTTATCTTGATTAGTGCAAGAATAAGGATGACATCCAGTATCATCCCAAGACTGATAATATTCATCTTGAGCTCCAAATAAATGGAGACTTTCATGAGCATAAATAGGAAACTCCTCTAAACTGCAAAATATCCACCCACAACTATCTATAGCAAAAACATTGGTAATGTCTCCATAAGCATAAGACCTCTTTTCCATGTAAGATAAAAATATTATAAACACATTATCAGTTGAGTATAAATCTCTATGTTCTTCCATCATATCATCAATAGCACTTCCATCACCATTTAAGTCAGAATATCCAAGATTTCTTACAGCTTCATCTCCCCAAACATAAAGGTTATATTCTGGTTGGGACTTGGGTTCAGTAGTTGAAAAAGAATGATAAGCCATGCCATACATATTTAAATTAGCTTGTGAAGGTGCTACTCCTTCCATCCAGCTAATCATATTTTCAGTTATTCCTATACTTTCATCCATTTTAGAATTAGACCAGGTATAATCTCCCCAATCGGAAAAAATTAGAATAACAAAAGTATCACCTATTAATTTCTCGGAAAAAGGCTGATAATAAGAAGCAGAAGCAAAAGAGTCAGTTGAAAAAGCTCCTTTTAGTCCATTATTTTCAATATTATCATCATAATATGTTTTATTATTCTTTGATTCATCTATTTTTTTTAATATTACATTTGAAGTGTTATTTATATCATTATCACTAATCCCGAGTTCAAAATTAGTGTTAAACAGTTGAAAAAATTCTTGGACATCACAAATTTCTTTACCATCAAAATTATTTTCTTTTAGTAATACAGATTTAATCTCTATTTTTTTCTTTTCAGAAATATTGAAAAAAAAATCTAAAGTAATTATTATTTCTTCTGGACTTCCTTTAATTATTAAAGGATTATTACACTCACTTGGAGATGATTGCATATTTTTCGCTTCATTATTATCTAAACCAAACTTAGCATAAGGTTGTTCATATATATTATCTGCTGAAACAAAAGAAAATATTAGAATTAAAAAAAGTTCAACTAATAATAAACCAGCCACTTTCCTCATTATTAAAAAAAACATTAATTTTATTTAAAGCTATCTTACTACTCTGAATTTGTGAAAAAATAGTGTAATATCAATTAAAACATTAATTTTATTTAAAGCTATCTTACTACTCTGAATTTGTGAAAAAATAGTGTAATATCAATTATCCGTCGACAAAACACATACATTTATAAATATCAAGTCTTTAGTAATATTAATTAAATCATAAATTAGAGATTTAATTCAAAACCATGTTTGGTGGTTCGATTCCCGGTCAGGGCGCTTATAATTTTTTCTTGTAAATATTAATCATAGACATTCTTTCTATGACCTAATTTCAAAACTAAAATAACTAATTCATTTTGTTTAATTTGATATATTGCTCTGTAATCTCCAAATCTTAAACTCCAAAGTCCTGAAAGGCTTGCAGTCAATGGTTTACCTAACTGCGGATTTCTTTCCAACTCATTAAATTTCTTTGCAATTCTTTCCTGTTCTTTTTTTTCTAATTTCCTGAAAAAACTTTCTGGTTTTTTCTCAAGAATTATTTTATACATTTAATTTAAGCTCTTGTTTAAGTTTAGAGAATTCTATTCCTTTTCCATTTTCATATTCTTCCAAAGCTTCAGCAATATCTCTCATAGTTTCTGGATCAGATAAAATTTCTATTGTTTCTATTAAGCTTTCTCTACTGACATTTTGTGATGAACCAATTATCCTAGTTATTAAATCATTATAAGACTCTCTATGGTGAATTTTTAGCTTGTCTAATTTCTCTTTTATTTTTTCATCAATTTGTATTGTTGTAACCATAGGTTACTATAGCTATCTATAGTATATAAATCTTTTGTTTGTCTGCACTTCTTAGCTAACATACAATAGAAATATATTAACTTGTAAATTCGATTTACAAACCTTTATAAATATCAATTTAAGCTAAATTCGATTTACAAACCTTTATAAATATCAATTTAAGCAAATAGTTATGGGAAACTTCAAAAGAAATAATAGATCAGGCGGAGGAGGATTTGACAGAGGAAATCGTTCTGATTCTCGGTCTGGTGGAAGAAATAGAGATACTGGAAGATTTAGTAGAAATGGGGATAGAGGTGGAGGTAGAGATAGAGATTCTGGAAGGTTTGAAAAAAGATTAGAGATGTTTGATACTACTTGTGATAAATGTGGAAAAAGATGCCAAGTTCCATTTAAACCTACTGGAAGTAAACCTGTTTTTTGTAGTGATTGTTTTAGACAAAATGAAGGTGAGAATGGAAGTTCTAGTAGATTTGAATCAAGAACTTCTGCGCCATCAAGCGACCAATTAAATATAATCAATGCAAAACTTGATAAAATAATTACAGTTTTAGAAGAGTTAGAAATTATACAAGAAGATGCTGATTCTGAAGATGATTCAGATGAAGAAGAATAATTATTTCTTAACTTATTATAAATCTTTAAAAACAACCTAGTTATGGAATTTTTATGACACTTAGAGAAGCTATAGCTTTATTTGATATGGATGGAACTATCTGCGATTATGTAAAAGCAATGCATGAAGCATTAGAAAAGCTAAGAGCTCCTGGAGAAACTTTTGTAGATCCTTTTAGCTTAGGTGATGATGGTAATAATTCTAGATACAAATATCTATGGGACAGAATGAATTTAATAAAATCAGAAGAAGAATGGTGGGCTAATTTGCCAATATTTCCGCTTGGTTGGGAAGTTATGGATGTAGCTAAAGAAACTGGGTATTACTGTGAAATTTTAACTCAAGCACCAAAAAAGAACCCTGCATCTTTAGCTGGGAAATTAAAATGGATAATAAAACATGAAGACAAACTAGGAGAAGATATCGATTTTACAATAACTAGAAATAAAAGCCGGCATTATGGAAGAGTTTTAGTTGATGACTATCCAGGATATTTCATGCCATGGCTTGAACACAGGCCAAAAGGATTAGTTATAATGCCAGATAGTAAATATAATAAAGATTTCAAAGATGAAAGAGTTATAAGATATGATGGAACTAATCTAAACCAAGTAAAAGAAGTGATATTAAAGGCTAAAGTAAAATAAGATTATTTCTCACACTCAAATATTATCAAAGGCGGAATATTTCTTACCTCAAGTTTTTTACTTTTTATCATAAAGCATTTTTCTAGGTCATCCTCAATTTCTTTCTTAAATTGATAAACAAAAAACACTCCATTGCTGTCAAGTATACCTTTTGTCTTTTTAATAATAATTTCCTTTTCTTCATCTGAAGTCATAGAAAAAGGTATTCCACTTATAACATAATCAACCTTTTTAATTTTCAATCTCTCCAAAATATTATCAATATTCTTAGCACTATCATTAACAACTATTAGCCTTTTATCATTAATCTTTTTAAGATAAGAGCTAAATTTCTCATTAGTCTCAACAATTACTAATTTTGAGCCTTTATTCATTAATTTAAGGAATTTTTTTGTAAGTGCACCTGTCCCGGGACCGTATTCAACAATAATAATTTCCTTATCAAAATCCATTCTTTTACATATATACTTAGTAATAAACACCGAACTACTCTTAATAGATGCAACTTTGTGGTCCTGTAAAAACGCTGAGAGTAAATGTGGCTTAGCCATATCTTAAAAACAAGAATAGCAAAGCTTTTAAACATATATTTTATCTTAAAAGAATATTATAATGCTAAGAGTCAAATTCTTAGTAAAGTAATATAAAATATAAAACGTAAAACATAGGAGAAGATATGGAAGGATTCAACAGAGGACCAAGAAGAAGCTTCGGCGGAAATACTGGTGGCAGAAGACCTGGATTCAAAAGAGATTTTGGTCCAAGAGAAATGCATAAAGCAGTCTGTTCAGATTGTAAGAAAGAATGCGAAGTGCCATTCAAGCCAAGAGAAGATAGGCCTGTTTATTGTAAGGATTGCTATGCAAAACATAGAGATCAATAAAATCAGTAAATAGAACAAAAATTTTGTTATTTTATCTTTTTTAATTTTAAAGGATATATATTTTTATCAATGTTAAAGTCATTCATAAACTTGTCAAAAGCTTTTTTGTAAGACTCATTAGACTCATCACCTATATTATGGGTATACTGCCAGCTCCAAAATAACTCTTTAGGTGTTTTAAATCCAAAATATCCAAGAACCTGCTTCTGAGTTTTAATAACATTAACTTCATTCCAGTTCTGGCCAATACATATTAAACCAGAATCTATATTTTTTACAATATTTTTATCTTTATGAGTTGTCCACATACTTTGTATCCAGTTTAATCTTTCTATTAACTTTTGGTAATAAGAGTTCATCTGTCCCCATCTAACACTTCCAAAAAACACAACAGCATCACTTTCCAATAATTCCTTACTAACTTTCCATAACTCATCGTCTTTATTATTTATAGAAGCCCAGCATCTCAAGTAACCAGATGGATTTTTAACCTTATCTTTTAAAACAGCTTCTTTTATACCACAAGAATTACCAGAAGCTTCAGAATTGTTGCCCTCACAAGGGTAAATATTCAGCTTAGTAACATCAATTATTTTTACATTCTCTAACTGATCTGCTATAAAATGAGCTAGAATACTGCTTTTAGGAATATCTTTGCTTTTAACCCATCTGTTAGAAGTTGTAATAAACAAAACCTTCTTTTTCTTCTTCAAATATTTAATAGTATCACTCAATTTTTTGTTGCTCATAAATATGTATAGATTAAGCAATTTTAAAACTTCCCTGTCTTATTTATGTCTTTCCTGAGTAGTTATACAAAACAGAAAAAACATTTAAAAACCTTGTAAGACACAAAAATAAAACCAAAAAAAGCTTAAAGGGGGTAAAACGTTTAAATGAAAAAATTTGAAGAAGAATTTGAAGAAGAAGATGAGTTCGATGATGATGACGATGACGACAAAGACAAAGAACCAGAAGATGATTTTGATTGATTTTTAACTTAAGTTCTAATTCTTGCTTTTTTATTTTAAATAAGTAACATTTTTAATTAAAATTAAACTTAACTATAAATGATACTTGAATTAATACTAGGAATATTATTCATAATAATAAGCATTTCTTTATTATTATTTATACCATTAATAATAGGTGCTCCATTTGAGCCAAGTAAAGATGATAGAATAAAATCAATACTAAAACTAGCTTCTCCAAAAAAGAAAGATAGAATTGTAGATTTAGGTTCTGGAGATGGAAGAATAGTAATTGTATTTGCAGAAAAAGGTTATGAATCACATGGTTATGAAATAAATCCCTGGTTAGTATTATATTCTATAATTAAAGCTAAAATTAAAGGAGCAAAAAAAGCTCATTTTCATCTTGGGAATTTCTGGAACAAAGATTTATCTAAATATAATATCATAACATTATTTCAAATAGGATATATAATGCCTAAACTAGAAGAAAAAATAAAGAAGGAATGTAAAAGTAAAACAAAAATAGTTTCAAATAAATGGACTTTCCCAAACATAAAACCAAAAAAAATAAATAATAATGTTAAATTATATATAATCAAAAATTAAATTCTTTTTTCTATTCTAACAGATGTTGGAGCTTCTCCACCATGCCATGTAAATCTTGGTCTAACTCTCATTGGATAAATTCTCTCAGAATTATCATCAAGAATTATTGCACTTCCTTTCAAATCAGGAAGATCGTCAATTTGTTTTTTTATACTTTCAACTAAATAAGTCTGCATTATTTCATTCAACGCCATAACGTCTGCCATTGAAGTTAATCTATGAGCAATTACAATATCACTTTGAGTCATAACATCTCTATGTATCTGTCCTGGCTGTTGTGTTGCAAGAACTAAAGAAATTCCAGGCTGTCTTCCCTCCCTTAATAATTGAACTAAAGCATCTGTTGCACTTGTTTTTCCTTCTCTCGGCAAAAACTCATGAGCTTCATCAATAAAAATCCAGGCTAAAGGTGTTTCTCTTTTATTTCTATAAGCTAAATAATCAACTCCATGCCTCACAGCATCAACCTCTTCAACTTTTCTTGCTTTCATTCTTTCATTAAATATTCTTCTACAAAGTAAACCAATAACTAAAGCCCTAACATTAAAAACTCCAACTGCATTATAAACACTTAAATCAATAACACTTGTTACACCAGGATTTAATAAATCTTCAATTCTTGTTTCAGCCATATTTTTTTTTGCAAAAACTCCCCATGTATCGGCAGCTTGAAACAAACTTATAGCTGCATTTCTTTGAGCCTCACTAGAATTTTTATCATTAGTTATACTAAAAACAATATCATTAATATCAAAACCATCAGATTTTTCTTTCAATGAAAAGATTATTCTCTCAATTATAACTGCTACTGGATCAATAAAAGATAAATTAAAAATTAATGCCCAATCTTCTGTTTCAAGATCAGAAACTTTAATTGCAAAAGGGCTATCAACAGGAATTCCATTTTCAACATAATAATCAAAATAACCATATGGTGCAAAAACTTTAACTGGAAGTTTTTTTGGTTTTAACCCCCATTCATTTAGAAGTGATTTTTCTTTTTCATTTTCATATTTCATAGTCCAAAAAATACCCATTGTATCAAAAATTAAAGGGGCTATATTTTCTCTTTCTTCTTCATTTAAGCTAGAAATTTCTTCTGCTATTGTTCCTAAAGTATAGGATTTTCCACTTCCTCTTTTTCCTGCTATAAGAATAACATGACTCCTAGCAACATCCATAAAAATATTATTTGACATGCTAGTATACTGTCCCATTCTAACATAACCCTTTCCAAGTTTTATCAAACCCTTTTTACCAAAGTTTTTTTTATCACTTTCATCTCTTCCAATAATAATATCATAAGGCATATTTATTAGAGTAAAAAAACCTATTTAATGATTTCGTTATAATCTCCTAAGAGCATCATAATAATCTCTAAGACATTTTCCATAAAGATCATAATTTTTTTTCTTAAAGCCCTTAGGTCAAGTCTTGCTTCATCTCTTAATGCAGCAATTCTAACATCTTTAATATGTCTTACAACTCTTGAATCTTTATCAGAATAAATATCTCCCAATTCTACTAATTTAAGATCTATACTTCGTTTAAGTGCTTCCGGAGTAAAATGTGAAACAGAATCCCCACTATCTAAAAATCCCGCAGCCATAACCACCCTGTCAAGAACTACATGATATCTTGACATTTTAACTAGAATAAGTAAAATGATTAATATTTAAATATACTAATGTTTGTTAATAATATGGGTAATCCATTTAATTAAGTTCTTTAAGATATTTTATTTCTTTATCACTTAAGTCTAATCTTTTCTGCACATCTGGATTTTTTAAAATACTTTTAACAAAATTAAATTCAAGGTTTGCTTTTTTCTTTGAGCAATGAGTATGTTTTGCATATTTAATAATTATAGATTTTTTATACTGGTCTCTCTGATTATAAGTCCATATTTTTAAAACTCTTGTTGGTCTTTGATAATGAGTAAATCCTATTTTAGGTTTTTTCTTTGCAAGAGATATACCAGCACTTAAAAAAATATTTTGGTAAACTAAAAATCTCCAGTGCCTCTGTCTTCTTATCCTTCCACGAAAAACATCAGCAATACTCAAAGCTTCATAAGCTTTATATAACTCTTCCCCAGAATATTCATATGGGATATTTTCCTCAACCCATAAAAATATTTTTTCCAAAGGCAAATCAACACTATCATATATTCTCAAACTATCTTGAGTTAACAAATTTTTAAAAACAATTTTCAAAGCTTGAAAAATATCGATTTCCTTATTTCTCTCATCTAATAAAGGAATTAACTCAGAAGAATTTGTTAAATTATTGTAACTTGCAATCATCTGTAAATCATTTATCGCAGCTCTAACATCTCCTTTTGATTTAACAGCTAAACTAGTTATAATCTGATTGTTTAAATTAAGTCCTTCTTTTTTAGCAATTCCTTGAAGGATTACAGAAATATCTCTATAATCTACATCTTTAAATGGAACAAGAAGGGATCTTTTTCTTAATTCTCCAAATTTAGAATCCCATATTTTATTAGCAGTTATTATAATTGGGAATTGAGCTCCATCAATAAGTTCAATCAACTCAGGTAAACCTCCTCTATCTTTTAAAGATGACAATCCATCAACTTCATCAACCAATATTATTTTTCCTCTTTTGAATAAACTAGCCTGTTCTAATGCAGGTTTAAGTTTCATCTCAAGCTGTTCTTTATTTCTAAAATCACTTGCATTTAACTCATAAACTTCAAAATCATACTCATTTCTTGCAATATAAGCTAAACTTGTCTTTCCAGTACCAGGAGAACCATGAAATAAAATCGCTTTTTTTCCATGAGGAAAATTATCAAAAAATTTTTTAAGCTCAATAACTGCATGACCCTGTCCTTTTATTTCATCAAATTTCAGAACTCTATGTTTCTCAGACCAATTTTGATACTCTTTTCCTTTAGTCATATCTCTAGCTCCTTCCAGCCATTACAAAACTAGCAAGTAAAGCTTCTAATTGTATAAATTCGTCACTTCCTTCAGTTAATCTAAATTCTATTTCGCCTGTTTTTTCTGTAAGTTTTACTTTTAATTCAGGTTCAATATCTAAGTTCCAGACTTCTTTCTGAATAGCTTTAATTATATCTGTTCCAGAAATACTTTCTTTCAACATAACATCTAGTAATTTTTCTTTTGAATTTATAAAATCGCCTGCTAAAGCATACTCTAAAATAACTTTTATATCAGAAGGTTTTGCACTTGGCACAATAATATCAACAAGCTCACTAGTTATTCTATTACTTATTGAAGCAGTAGTCTGAAGTAAATTAATTGCTCTTCTGCAATCTCCCTCACTTAACTCAAATAAAGACTCTACAGCTTTAACATCTATCTCCAATTTTTCAATTTGAGCAATTTTTTTTACAACTTTTTCTATATCTTTTTTCTCTAAAAGTCTAAACCTAAAAACAGCGCACCTACTTTGGATTGGATCAATTATTCTTGAAGAATAATTGCATGAAAGAATAAATCTGCAGTTTGAAGTATAATTTTCCATTGTTCTTCTTAAAGCATTCTGTGCTTCATTTGTAAGAGCATCAGCCTCATCAAGAAATATTACTTTAAAAGGAATCTTTGAAATAGCCTTAGTTCTTGCAAAATCTTTAACCTTTTGTCTAACAACATCTATTCCTCTTTCATCACTTGCATTTAATTCAAGATAATTTTCCCTCCATACCTCTCCAAATAGCTCTTTAACAACTACTAGAGCTAAAGTCGATTTACCGACTCCTGCAGGTCCTGCAAACAATAAATGAGGGATATTTAATGAATTAGTTAAAGACTGAACTCTTTTAATTATATCATCCTGCCCTACAATTTCTTCAAATTTCTTAGGTCTAAATTTCTCTGTCCAGATTTCGCTATCACCCATCATTATAACGAGAAAAATGAAGTTGCTATAAAAAGATTGCTGTGATAAAGTTATAATTACTTAGATCTAGCTCTTCTTACCTTTCTGAGATGTTTAGCTTTTCTAAGCTTTTTCCTCTGCCACTTCCATCTCATCTGGCGTTTCTTTTTCCATCTTCTGCTAGAACGTTTCATCAAAAAGATTAGAAAAAATTGCTTTATAAAGATTTGGTTTGGAAACCTTTGCAAAAAGGTTCATTTTGTTACTTTTTTAAAAGTATATTCCGTTTTGGGAACCTTTCCTAAAGGTTCATTTGGTAACCCTTTCCTAAAAGGTTTATTTATAAGTTTTACTTACAGAATTACTATATATTCCTATCTAACCATATTTTTATTTGAGATTCAGGTTGAGCTCCAACAAATTCAGCTACAATTTTACCATTTTTAAACATCTTAACAGAGGGAATACTCATAACACTATATTCTTCAGATTTTTTAGGATTTTCATCAACATTTAATTTAGCAAGAATAAATTTCCCTTTATATTCTTCAGATAACTTCTCCAAACTAGGTCCAAGATATCTACAAGGTCCACACCAAGCTGCCCAGAAATCAACAACTATTGGAATTTTTTTAGACGCTTCTACAACTTTCTTATCAAAATTATTATCACTTACCTCAATTTCATGTTTTGCTGACATATTTTCTAAAAAAGATTATATTATTTAAATTTATCCTTATTATTTTTATAAAAATTCCAAATCTCTTTACCATGAACCTTAATATCTATTTTATTGCCTTCACATACTTTAGTTTTTGGAATATCAGTTCCTATATAATTAGAAGCAATACCTTCTCCCTCTACTAAAAGAACTTTTTTCATAAAACAATAATTTTCTACACATAAAACAGCTTCCTGTATAACTGGAGATAGTTTGTTCTTTAATTCATCAGGAAGACTTAATGCTTCTGAGTTACTTAACAACTGATTTAAAT
Source organism: Candidatus Pacearchaeota archaeon (assembly GCA_018304325.1). Lineage (GTDB taxonomy): Archaea > Nanobdellota > Nanobdellia > Pacearchaeales > GW2011-AR1 > JACPLR01. The sequence continues at coordinate 11,290 of JAGVWM010000019.1, read as the reverse complement.
TATCTTGGCATTCAACATCAGAATTACATTGAATAGGAATACTTACACCATCTTCATAAATACAAACACTCACAATATGTAAAGGAACAAAATTATACAAAATAAAACCTCCAATAACAACCATTAATATTACTGAGATAATCAATACTAAAAATGTTATACCAATGATTTTCCAAAATCCCATAAATAAAATAGCAAAATATGTTTTATAAAATTATAGAAAGGCGGGGTGAAAAAATCCGAAGATCTGAACACCCCTACTCAACCGAAGTTGAGCATAAAAATAAAGATTTAGAACTATATATAATTTATGTTTCTTAAAAAGATAATTTTACTTCTTAGCAAAACTCTCAGCAACCAATTATAAAACTAAAACATTAAATATAATCAAACCTATAATTTTAAGAAATGAAAAAGAAAAATAAAAAGCGGTTTTGGAATTTTAAAAGGAATGAGGTCATTTAGAAAAAAAGATAAATTAGATACTAGACTTTAATTATTAAACCTCAACTCTTCTATTAATTTCTTTAAATCATTACTTGAAAAATTAGATTTTTTAGCTGCTCCTTTAAAGGGTTTAGTTACTTCTCTCCATGATTTTATTTTTATTGTTTTTGTCATATAATAATATAAATCTTGACTTATTAAACATTATATATTCTATCATGATGATCATAATCTTCAAAAATAACTGTTTTAGTATTCTTATCAACTGAAAAAGTAAGAACATGAGACTTTCCAATGTGGACCCTTTTTAAGTGCTGTAAAGGATATTTTAAATTTTTATAATGATTTGGATTTTGAATAACTTCTTGAATTTTTCTTGATATTATTTCCATTTGCTTTTTATCTTTCTTAGAAAGCTTATCAAAAATACTGTTTAATGATTCTCTAATCTCAATTTTATACATTAATCCTATAAGTTATACCTTTTTTTAAAATCTTCTAAATCCTTAAACTTAATTGTTCTTTCCTTAGAAATTAATTTCAGTTTTTCTATAAACTCCGGCCTTAATTCAGGTTCTAATATATCCTCTCCATACTCAATTATAACTTTAGTAATAGCTTCACTTTTATCTTTTAAGTTATGTTTAGCTTTGACTATATTTAGAATATGATTTGCTTCTTCAGGAATATCAATCATTGCTCTTACCATTTTACATTTATTAACTTAATTTATCTATATATTCAGTATATATCTCACATATATATGAGGTATATAAATATTTCTATTTTACTTCTTAGCAAAACTCTCTGCAATAAAAACGAAAGATTTAAATATAACATTAAGTTATATTTTATATAACTAAATATATAATTTTTATAAAATGGAAAGTCTAACAAAAGCAAGAAAAATAGGAGGAAGTATAATGGTAACAATTCCAAAAGAAATAGTGGAAACTGAATCAATTCAAGAAGGGGAAATTATAAAAATCAGCGTTGAAAAAATTAAAAAAAGTGGATTTGGGATGTTAAAAGGCATAGGGAAATTTTCAAAAGAAGATGAATTAAATACTGAATTATAAACAAAAGGCGATAAATGAAGTATATAATAGATTCTCATGCATGGATAAATTATTTTGATGGGAATTCAGCAGGGCAAAAAGTTAAAGAAATTATAGAAAATAATTCTAATGAGATAATCACCAATATTTTATGCCTATCAGAATTATCAAGTTTTATGACTAAAAAAGGATTTGATCCAGAAAATTCACATAAAACGATACTTTCAATGTCTAAGATATATAGATTTGATATAGAATTTGCAAAAGAAGCTGGGATAAAACATGCTGAAATAAGAAAGAAGACTTCTTGGCAATCTTCCACATTAAATTAAAATACTCTTTAAATGAATTACTTAATTGTTTACTCTTAGTTAAAGTTGCAGTCATTGGTTCTGTCCACATAAATATAGCAATATACTCCCCAAAAATAGCAATTGTTGATGGTTGAGAAAACTCGTTAGGAAGAAATTTAATTTCATTCATTTTATTATCAATAAATTTAGAACCTTTAACATATAGTAATTTAGCATGAATTTTGTTTTTCTCTCTTTCTCTCATATACTGGTCTATTCTAATTGGAAATCTCTTTTCCCATTCTTCTGAAGCACCAATACCATAAATTGTTTGCCTTTCTCTTAAAATCATAGAAAGAATTGACTTAAATCCCTCTTTTCCTTCATAAACTTCAACAATTGGTTTTTCTTTATCTACTTTTAATTTAGATCTCAATTCAGGAATAATATTTTTTGCAATTTTTTCTTTTTCTTCAACAAAATCTAATAACTTTTCTGGATTTGAAACATGAAAATACTTGACATTATTTTTAATATTGTAAGATATAAGTCCCTTTTTAATTAAACTACTAAGAGAATCATAAATATTAGTTCTATGTTCTTTAGTTAGCTTAGCAATTTGAGTTGCACTTGCTTCATTAAAATTATATAGTGCAAGATAAGCCTCTGCTTCCCTATCTGTAAGTCCTAATCTTATTAATTTTTCTTTCATAGTTGTATAAATATACACAACATAGTATTAAAAGTCTTCCTATTAACGATTTTTATGGAAAGAAAAGCAAAAGTAGCGTTAGTATCGCTTTTAGGATCAGAACATTTAGGTAATAGGAATAATGTATATAATGATCTTGAGCCACTGGGTCTTCTATATATTGGGGGAATTTCCCAAGAAGGAGGGTGTGAAACAAAACTATTTCATCCCTACCAGATTTCAAATCCTTCAGAAGAAGATATATCTAAGAATATTGTAAAATTTAAACCGGATGTTTTAGGAATATCATCAATGACTAATACCTTTAATCGTTCTGTAGATATTGCTAAAAAAGTGAAATCACAATTACCAGATTTAAAAGTAATATTTGGAGGAGACCATATAGGCACAAACCCTTCAGATGTTATGAATGGAAATGTTATAGATATAGGGGTTTATGGGGAAGGAGAAGCTACTTTTAAAGAAATATTAGAAGAAAAAGAATTAAATTCAATAGGGGGAATTTCGTTTATTAATGAAGAGAAATTAATAATCAATCCTCCTCGAAAAAGAGTTAATGATAGAACATCATTTCCATTACCAATAAGAGATGAAGAAATACTAAAAGCTGCTAAAGTAGGAATTATGATGTATCCTCCTCCCTCTGAACAAACAGGAGCAGCCTCGCTATTATTTCAATTTGGGTGTCCCCTAGGATGTACATATTGCAGTGCAACCACATTATATGGTGGGAAATTAACTCGAACAAGTGTAGATTTAGTTGTAGAGGAAATGAAAGAATTAAAGAAAAGATTTGGAATAAATACTGCAATGTTCACAGATTTAACATTTAATTTAAATCACCAATTATCAGAAGAACTTTGTAAGAATATTGAAAAAGAGAATCTTGGAATTAATTGGTATGCCTTAGTAAGACCTACAAGTCCTAAAAATCAACCAATTTTAAGAGATTCTACAATTGAAGCAATGATCTCAGCAGGATGTTCAAAAATAGGTTTTGGAATAGAAAGTTTTGAAGAATCAGCTATGAAAGATTATCATAGACCAACTTCTTTAGATGAGGATTTAAGAACTCTAAGAAAAATAGATCAAGAAGGAGGTTTAACAAAAGTTTTTCTTATAGTAGGACATCCTGATGAAACAGTTGAATATTATGATAAAGTTATAGATGCTCTAAAAAGACTTACTCCAGATGAAGTTAGAATATCATATCTAACTCCATTTCCTGGAACAGAATTATGGCATATGTTAGGTGATAAAAGAGAAGAGGCATTATTAACAACAAATTACGATGATTACACTACTTTTCACCAAGTCATTAAAATGAAACATATTTCTCCTGAAGAATTAAATAAACAAAGGCAAAGAATACTAAGAGAATATTATAAATCTAAAGAGTTTGAAAACCATGTTAAAGAAAAATTGAAAAAACATCCAAAATTTCAATCATCTTATGAAGAATTTGGTCAAGAGTTAAAAAGAAGAAGTTTTATTTAATCACTTCTTGGCAAAACTCTCAGCTACAAGTATTGGAAACAATATTGTAGCATCTCCAAAAACTTTAACACTTTCTACATTTCCACGCAACTTCCCCCATGAAACAGCTTCGTCTGGAGTTGCTCCTGCGTCGCTACCATCAAATTCTTGAGCTGTATTAATATAAACAGCATAATCAGCTCCATTTCTATAAAGATGTGCATTTAAGATTGAATGTTTTATAACTCCACTTCCTAATATTATTACTCCACTTTTCTTCAATCCAAGAGTAGAATCATTTAATCTCTTACCATCTTCAACACTATCTAACATGAAATCCTTCCTATCTTTTTTGTATTTAAAAAAGTAAATCATGTCACCCAAACTTCCATCCATTATAGCTGGACAATAAACAGGTATTTTATTTTTCCAAGCCCAATAATAAATACTTTCCTTGTTATCAATTTTCTCTCCAAGCTTCCAAATTAATTCTGAAGGAGTTGTTATTTTTCCAGTTTTTTTCTGTTCCTGATAAATCTCTTCAAGTATAGGCATTATCCACTCTTCAAATGCTAAATATCTAGAGTTAGGTACAAAAATATTACCAATCCTATTTACTGCTTTATCCCTTAACTCTTTACCAGAAGCTTTAAAATCTCCAAGAACAAAATCTCCTAAACACTTAATAAAATCCTCTTCAATACCTCCTGCAGTTGTAACAACAACATCAACTTTTCCATGTTCAACTAAATACCTAAAAATATCTCTTAAACCACTGCTAACCATATTAGAAGTATATCCTAAAAATATCGCAGCTTTATCAGAACGCATTTTATTAACAATTTCTATTGCTCTAGAAAGTTGAGTTGCCTGAAATCCAGTTGAATAAAAACTTGTAACAATTTCAGAATAATTTACACCTTTATTAAAATCATAACCTTTTATTTTAGTTCCATCTATTTCTATACCTTTCTTTAAGATATTTCCATGGGCAATAGATTCTTTGTCAATATTTTCCATATTAATTACAAATAAAATAATTTATTAGAATAATGAAATGGTTTAACAAATAGGAATAGCCAATGCTTCCATAAGTTTTGTTAATTTACACTTATTCATAATAAATGCAGAAAAAGTTAGTTTAAAAAGTTTACTTTTTGGTTTTCTTATCTTTTGAGTCTGTTTTAACACTACCACTTGGCATATTACTTTCAACAATCCCAGATTTAGTTTTTTTAGAGTTTGTTTCTTTTGAAGTGGTAGTTTTTTCGTCTGAAGAATCACTTGTTTTTTTAAGGTTTTTAAATTTCTCACTAATTTTCTCCTCTATAATTTTACCGATATTTTTATGATCTACATCTTCAGATTTATTTGTATAATAGTTCCTAACAACATTTTTAGTTGTCTGTCCTCCACCCCAAACTAATAAAAGGGCTATTATAAATCCAAAATCATAAAACCATCCGATATTATGAATTTCATAAACAGTATAATCTGTAAATAAAGAAACAGCAAGCATTATTGGAGCAATAACTCCATGGATTATAGCTGTAAAAAAACCTGCATCTTTATTCTCCCATTGTGAACTTCCAGGGTAATAAGTAAATATTCCAGATCCTAAAAATAAGGCTATAATCATTATGATTAAACTAAAAAATAATCCCCACCTCGCCATGAGATAAGTAATTGAGTACTATTTATAAATACTATCGCCTTAATTTTATTATGGAAAAAAAGGTGTATTATATTTATTTATTCAGACATGGTCAAACATATTATAATAAAAAAGGTATATTCACTGGATGGAAAGACTCTAACTTAACACCTTTAGGAATTAAACAAGCTCAAATAATCTCCAATAAACTAAAAAGTAAAAAAATACAGGTTGCATTTCAGACAAAACTTAACAGAAGCAAAAAAACTCTCAAAATAGTTCTAAAAAATCATCCAGAATGTAAAAAAATTCTAATAGATAATAGAATGATTGAAAGAAACTATGGAAAACTAAACGGTCTTTCGCATGAACAATTTATTAAAAACATAGGTAAAAAAGTTTATAACTTAGAAGTAGAAGGTGATGCTATTGAAAATCTCTCGCCAAACATGAGAAAAAAAGTTGAAAGATTTTTAGGAGAAGAAGAATATAAAGTTATACATAGAGGTTACAACACTCCACCTCCTGAAGGAGAATCATTTGCAATGGTTGAAAAAAGAGTCAAACCATTTATCAATGATTTAATAAAATATGTTAAGAAAAATAAAGTAAATGTTGCAATTTCAGCACATGGAAATTCTATAAGATTATTCAGGAAAATATGGGAAAATAAATCAAAAGAAGAAACAACTAAGTGGTTTATTCCTTATGATAAAGTTTTTGTTTACAAGGTGGAAATATAAAAGAAAAAGAACATGACAATTTTAATAAGAAAACACCAAGGAGAATTTAAAGTAAGTAAAATAGGTAAAATAGCTGTTATAGGTTCTATGGGAGGGCTAGCAAGTGCCCTTATAATAACAATATGGGCAGTATATCTCAAAAGTTTCCTTTCAAGTAATGCTCAAGTAGGATTAGTTTCTACATTTCTTTCTCTTATTGCTATTATTTCTTATTTTATATCAATTCCTTTGGTTGAAAAATCAAGCAAGTCTAAACTATATGCCTTTTCGTTAATAATTTTTGGAATATCTTACATACTTTTTTCAATAACAAAAAATTTCTGGCTTTTTCTTTCAATTGCAGTAACTACAAATATATTTTATGCAATAAGATTAACCTCTTTTGGGTTAATAGTCAAAGATAAATCTCAAAAAAACAAGCTATGTAGAAATGAAGGTCTTATATACACATTTGCAAATTCTGCATGGGTAATAGGCCCTTTAATAGCTGGTTATTTAGCATCTAACTCAGGAGAATCAATTGTATTTATTATTGCATCAGTATTAATATTTCTATGTTTAATAACTTTTCTTACATCTGGGATAAAAGACAATAAAAAACAAAAGAACATTGATAAAAATATACTAAAGAATATAAAAGACTTTTTTAGCAATAAGGACAGGATAATCACTTATATAATTGGCTCTGGTCCAAGTTTCTGGTGGGCTTTGATATATTTGTTTATTCCATTATATATTTTAGAAAAAGGATTAAATGAATTATGGATAGGATATTTCTTATTTGCAATACCAATACCTCTAATTATTTTAGAATATAAAATGTCAATGGTATCTGAAAAATATGGATTTAGAAAGCTCTTCAAAATAGGATTTCTAATAGCTGCTGTGTTTTCAATCACAAGTTTCTTTATATCAAATGTATATTTTGTCCTAGGACTTTTAATTTTAGCAAGTATAGGTTTGGCAATGTTAGAGCCTACAACAGAATCATATTTCTTCAAAGTTTCAAATAAAGAAGAAGAGCAAAGATTTTATGGCCCATATAACACGAGAGTGGAAGTAGGTAGTTTACTTGGAAAGTTTATTCCTTCAGTAATAATTTTATTTTTCCCTCTAAACACAGTATTTCTTATTTTTGGAATAGCGATGTTTTTATTCTTTTTAATAAGCTTTAAAGTAAAAGAAACTAACTAAGGAATAAAGGAACTACTTCATTTTCAAGTATTTGCTTTAATGTTTGTCTTTTTCTAACAATATGTGCAACATTATTTTTATCAATTAAAACTTCTGCAGCTTCAGGAAAAGAATTATAATTTTTAGTCGACATAGAAGAACAATATGCTCCAACTCCCTCAACAACCAAGAGATCTCCAATTTTAGTTTCCCCAAGAGTTCTAGTATTAAGTTTTTCTGGATTACCTTTTTCAGGAGTTAAAATATCTCCACTTTCACAACAATGTCCTACTACCACATAATCTTTAGTAAATCTATCAAATCTTTTTTCTTTAGGAACAACAACTAAAGGATGTTGAGCTCCGTAAAGAGAGGGTCTTGTAACTTCAGTCATTCCTGTATCTGTTTTAACAAAAGTATAATCTGAAGTTTTAACTATATCATTAATTCTGGTAACTAAACTTCCTGCATTAGCAACTAAAAAAGTTCCTGGTTCAATCTCAAGTCTAAGTTTTACTCCAGTTTCATCATAGAATCTTTCAAAAGCCTTCTTAACCATATTACCAGATTCTTCTAAGTTTATAGACTCTTCATCAGCCATTCTACCTACTTTATACCCTCCTCCCAAATTTAAGATTTCTAAAGGATGTCCTAATTCAACTAGTCTTTTAGCATGTTCTAAACTCATTAAAGCAACTTTTTCCCATACTTTATGGTCACTTCCAGAACCTATATGAGTATGAAGTCTTTTAACATCAAATTCATAATCCTGAATTAAACTCAAAGCATCTTCAAAATTTTCATACCAAATACCGAAACTAGAACTTGGTCCACCAACATTTGTTCTATTAGTCCCTCCAGAACCTAAACCAGGGTTAACTCTTATTGATATTTTATTATCTCTACCAAATACATCTGTACCTGAAAAACAATTACCATACTTTCTTATTTGTTCTAAAGAAGTTAAATTTATATCAACTTTATTAAGAAAATCTTCATACAAATTATCTGGTAGTTGTTGAGATGTAAGAAGAATTTTTTCAGGTGAAATCCCAGCTTTTACAGCTCTTTCAACTTCAAATCCTGAAGAAGCATCTATATGTAATCCTTGCATATCAAGAATTTTTAATATAGAAGCATTAGGATTAGCTTTCATAGCATACCTAACAGTTAATCCAAAAGCGTTTGGCATTTCAAGTGCTTTTTGAGCTTGCTCTTCCAAAGTTCTTTGAGAATAAATAAAAACAGGGGTTCCAGATTCTTCAGCTATATACCTAACATCATCATCTGTTAAAAATCTAAGTTCATCAATCATCAATTCAACACAAGGTACTTGTTTTAAAATATTATTGTAATTTAGTAGTTAATAAACATTATATTTGCAGTATGCATTTTTTTATCAAACCTGACATCAGGCATTTTATCCTTGGAATTAATAAAAATTTTGTCTAATCCAGACCACATCGTAAACCATCCAGCTGGCTCAAGCATAACAAATAAAACATCAAATACAAATCCTTCTAAAGAATAAATAAAAGCAGCCATCAGACTAAATACAATTCCAATTGTAAACCACACTACCCCTTCAATCTTCAGCCTTTTTATTTCGTTCTTTTTTTCAAGATAATGTTTGAGAAAATGATTTTTTAACCTGATTTTAATCTTAATTTCATCATTAATGTCTCTTTTATTTTTTGGAACTAAAAGTCTTAAATCAAAACCTTCTTTACTATAAGTCTTATCTCTAACAGCTCTTTTGCATTCTTGTAAAAAATCATCTGATAATGTCCTTTGAGAATAGTTTCTTGGATCAAAATCAGAAAATATATCATTATAAGAAGTAAGGATAAGACTTACATTTCCCTGCCTCATTTGCTCTTCTTTTTTAAACTCAGAGCTGGTTTTAGCTGTACTATTTTTATTAGTTGGCATATATTTTAACCTTCTTTAATACTTAATATTTTTGTAGTTATAAAAATTCCAATAACACATATAATTGTAATAAGTATAGTTGAAAATAACTGGCCTTGTACAGGAGATGATTCTGAAACTTTATTCACATACAAAGTAATAAGGTCTTTCCATACTAAAGCTATTAGAAAAGAAAATGCAGCCACTATAGCAGTACTTATAGATGTTCTAAGTTCTTTTCTAAAGCCGCTAATTGAACTTTTAGCTTTCTGAGCTGCAAGTTGAGCTGCAAGTTTTGCCTTTTCCTGTGATAATTTCAATATTTCTTTATCTTTTTTATCAAAATATTTGTTCATCATCTTTTTCACCTAAGATAAATAAGACAAGAAAGTGTTTATTTTAAATGTTTTCAAATTCAAATAACAATTTATTTATACCCAAAATTACATTAAATTAAATGTATAATACAGATTTTTCAGATCAACTTGAAGCATTCCAAAATGACTTAATCCGCAGATCATATAGATCATCGGATTCTGACACACCTATAACCTAGAAGTATGTGTTCAAAATGAACATGGTGAATAAGGTACCTTCTAAATTAGAAAAAAGCATTGATTCTTAGTAACTTAAAATATCCTGCAGCTTAGATACAATATTTTTCAAAGTTGTTTTATTAATTTTACCAATTTTCTTTATAATAAGTTCTTTATCAAGTTTTAATATATTCCCAACTTTTATAACACAACAGGTGGATAATTTCCCTTCATCTAGATCTGCATTATTCAAATCAAGAGTATATTTATCCTTTAAAATATTTGATGTAACTCCTACCACAATTAAATCTTCAGAGTGTCTATTAAACTCATTATTACTAATAACTATAACAGGTCTGACTTTTCTGCCTGACTGATCTGAAAATGGAAATGGGACTAATAACAAATCCATTTGTTCTATCATAAATACTTACTCCAAATTTCATCATCTTTTTTATTATCCCACATTTTATTCATTGACTTTTCAGCTAAAATCATCCAACCAATTTTTTCTTTTTTATTTCTATCTAATTTTTCTATAATTAAATTCCTAATAAATTCAGATTTAGAAGGATAATTTCGCTTTTTAATAAATTTGTCTAATTCTTTAGCTTCTTCTTCAGGGAGTTTAATTGTTATTGTTTTCATAGTAATCCTAAGGGATTACTATTTTATAAATTTTTCTATAATTAAAAAATGCTCCTGCCGAAATCTAGTCCTTCTTGGCAGATTGAAGGGACTAATTTTTATCAATTATATTTAAATTTACTAAACTCAGATTGATATTTACCTTTATAAAAACCTCTATAATGGAGATTAGAAGTGATTAAGGAATTAAAATTTTATATGTAAAACACTAAAAATAAACTCTTCAATTTCTTTAATTCTTTCTTTATTTAATGAAATATGTAACCCATATGATGTAGGTTTGGTAATAATAAAACCTTGTTTGATGAGATCTTGTGCAATTTTTTTAACATCCTTTCCAATATGACTAGGAAAACCTTTGGTAATTGTATCAAAAGGCGTATGAACACCCCCAATCACCCTTTTTCTCCTCAAATGATATAAAATAGTTGCTTTTATTTGATCTTCATCATCAAATTCCATAATCATAGATAACAAACCATTATTTAAATATTTCTAATTTTGAAATATAAAAACATAAAGAGAAACATTTAAAAAGAAAGTAAGTGTATATCTTTTATGAAAAATGAAACAATATTTATTGAAGTATTTGGTAATAATCCAGTAATGAAAGTTTTAGATTTTCTTATAACATATCAA
>JAGVWM010000018.1 GCA_018304325.1 Candidatus Pacearchaeota archaeon | reverse complement strand
TAAATAATCTTCGGAAAACTGACTCGCCTTTTGATAATTGAAATTCAATCTATGGATTAAAATCCACGAGGGTTTCTTTCAATGGCTCGTTCTAAAACTAAGAACTCTTAATTATGCTGATTGATTTTCTTATGAAAGAAATTGTTTTCTGCCTTAAATCCTTAACTTTTTCTTCATCAAAAACAATTTGGGTTGAATAAGATGCTTTTTCTCTTTCTCCCTTTGAATTTACATAAAACAAAATATCCTCATTATCAAGATACATAACATTGAGGAGTTCAATATCCTCTTCTGAAAGCTCTTTTTTATAATACTCTTTTATTAATATGCTTAAAGTTGCATCATGATTTTTTGAGTGAAATCCTTTTTTGAGGATTAAAGCTGTAGCAGTATGATAGGTGGCATAATAACAGCCTACAACTGCCCAGTCAGAATATCCGTTTTCAAGCGTATCTTTAACAAAATTAAGATTGTGTTCTGCTTTTTCTATATGTCCATTAATTTCGGAATCATTTATACTCTGTTTTGAAATAATTTTATGATCTAAATAAAAATTTATTCTTTCATCTAGCTTCTTCTTATTTTCCAGCAATTCCTTAAGCTGTTTTTCATTCATTGTAAATTGCCTCATAAAAATATTTTGCATTAAATACAGGAAATCCAGTTTCTAAAGCTGATAGGATAACTTTATCTTTTTTTAGCTTAATTTCATTTTTGAAATGATCAGGGCTTATCAAAAATATCTGTATTTTTATTCCAGTCTGTGCTTCAACATATTTGGCAGTTTTATCTTCTTTTTTGTTGTATGGAGATACTTCTAAAAGGTCTATGTCTGAGTTTTTTGAATATGTTCCCTTTGCTGTTGACCCAAATACAATTAATATCAAAGGCTTTTTTTCTAGATGACTTATATAAAGCTCTATGGCATCTTTTCTTAATTGTGGAAGAGATGATAGCTTTTCTGCATCAAACAAAGGAAATATTTCTTTTATCTTTGAATTATTAATATAAAATTTTTTAAGGTTAGCATCTTTTTCCGTTTTCAAAATTCCCACTTTTAATAAGAAGTTTAAATGAGAAGAGATAGTGCTCTCATTTAATCCTGCTTTTCTAGATATCTCCCTCAGATGAACATGGCTATTTCTATTGTCATAGAATATCTTAAGTATTTTCCATATTGAAGGCTTGAATAGTGTTTTCATTTTACAAACATATGTTTGATTTAGTCAAACATCTTATTTAAATCTTTCTTTTTAAGAATAAAGGCCTATAAAGATAAGCTTATTTATTGATTGAATTAAGAGGCATAACTAATGGTATTTCTTTTGACATAATAATACCATTATTATTAGATATGATTTTTATCAATAAGAAGATAGTTTCTTTTTTTGGGATAACTTTTAATTCAACATTATCTATATTTTTAATAATTTTAATAGGTATATTACAGGATTCTAAAAAAGAACTAAATTCTCTTATTTCTATAGAAACTATTTTGCCCTTTCCAGTTAAGCTGAATATAATATCTCCAATTTCAAAATTATCTTTAACCATTTCATTTTCAGCTCTATTTGAAACAATTAAGCTGTCATCAATGTCATTATAGGAAAACTTATGTTTTTTTTCCATATTTTATACAATAATAAAGATATTTTAAATCTTTCTGCCAATTTGATTTTTATAATTATCAGATTAAAAAGTATAATTTTACTAAATATATTTACTAAAATACAATAATGGCAAAAGTTATATAAATAGATAGAAGGATAATATTATATGGAAACAGTAACAATATCAAAGGAAGAATATCAAAGAATGAAGATAAAGATAGAAAGGCTTAGAAAGCTCGAAAAAATAGATTTTGATCTTTTAAGGCAATTCAAAGAAAATAGCCATAATGGTAATTTTAGTTTCCACATGGAATAAATAGTTTCCACATTGGTTTACTCTTCATCTTTATCAGGAGTTATCAACTGTAGCATTCTAAGGATAAACTCCAAAGCCATTATTACAACTAAGTATACTACTATATTTGAAAATAAGTTTCCAACTTCTGAAATCTTAACCACTAATTCAGGTACATTTACAAATCCAGGAGTAACTAAAGCAATAGCAAGTATTGTAAAAGGAAATAGCTTAGCCAGGTCTTTAGAAAGATCTTCACTATAATAAGAAGTTATTCTAACAGCTCCAACAATACATGCTGCAATTAAAGCTATTTGTGAAAAGCTTTGTTCCCTTCCAAGTATTAATAGAATAAAGGTCATTACAAAAAACCAGAAGAAAACTACTATAGGTAGGATAATGATATATTCTAATACATAAAGTATTGCAGCCAGTAGTTTCTTTACCACAGCATGATCATACCTATTATACTGAGCTAAATTTAACTGAAGTAAATCTCTTTTAGCTAAAAATCTGTAAAAATTCCAGACAAATAATGCATAAATTGTTATAAGAAGTGTAAATATTGCAAAAGTGAAATAAACCATATATTGTGGAGGTATCACACTTCCAAAGTATTCTACTGTTTTCCCCAAAGTTACATTAACAGCATCACCAATAATTTTACTCATTTAGCCTCTTTATTATAATATTATATTTTTTAAGGTATAAAAAACTTTTGAGTTTTTTTATTAGATAAATTTAAATACTACTTGGTATTACTTAGTAGTATGAAAAATGTAAGCTTAAAATTAGAAAGAAATTTCTTAGAAGCAATAGAAAAAGTTATGAAAAAACATAACTATATGACAAAAACAGAATTTATTAGAGAAGCAATCAGGGAAAAAATAAGAAAGCTTGAAGAAAAAGAAATAATTGAAGACAAAGATATGTTAAATCAAATCATAGAAAGTGAAAGAAATATAAAGAAAAGAAAAATAAAAGAGTTAAGATATTAATTAATAAATTTTATGCGACCCTACAGCTTGGATAATTATCATTTTTTCTTTTTCATCTATGATATATATCATTCTAATATTAGAACCAAGCCAGCATGACCATTTGCCCTCTAATCTTCCATGTAATGGATGTGCCCCATTTAATTTCCTTGGATCAATCTTTAAATTATTCAGCTTATGCTTAATATCACTTCTTGATTTAATGTAATCATTTAATATTTTTTCTGTTTTGCTGTTTGCAATGAAAAGTTTATACGTGGTATCACTGCGGGAGATAGGATTCGAACCTACGAAGGCACTAAGCCACAGGATTTCTAACATTTTGTTTGAAGCTAAAGAATCAAAGATTCTTTATGTCTTAAGTCCTGCTCATTTGACCGCTCTGACACTCCCGCAATACTAAAAGTCCGATTATTTTACTTATAAATATTACCTTTAATTCTTTTTTACCACATAAATTATTTTAAACTGAAAAGTGCAATTAATTATATGGGTGAATCAGATACTCCAAGTTTAGTATTTCTTTTTGAAGAAGATTTACCAATGTGGGAAACTTTTCTTCCAGATGGATATATTCATGTTCCAAGTATACACTCTGGATACTCAAAGATAATTTCATTTTTAGGAGTTGATCAATTAAATTTTGAGAGCATAAATTATATTGCATTTGCTAGTGCTGCTAAATACATTGCAGAAGTTCTTAGATTCAAGGAAGGATGTTATACAGAAGAAGATAAAAGAAAACCTAGACAAGAAATAGTCTTCCACGGAAATATTGTAATATATCAAGGAAGTATAGATACTTGCTCTTGTTTAGATGAAACTGAAGGATTGAAAGGTTTCAAATTAGTAAATAATAGTGAAATATGGTTAGGAAGAAATCCTTCTGAGCCTTTATTAGAAACTGGAGGATTGAGTAAGTTAATTTTTGGAAATGCTAAATCTAAAAGTGAAAAAGAAGAAGTAATAAGGAGGGTAAGTGGAGGATATATATCACAAGAAGATGAAGAAAGAAGAAGAGCTTCTAAAGCTAGGTCTGAAGATTATAGAAGAGGAAGAGCAGATCATGCAGAACAGGCTTTCGGAGCATTTGGAAGAGGTTTTAGTTTTTAATCAATTCTAGAAATTATTTCTTCCATTCTTTTTGTTATGTTTTGGATTATTTCTTCCTCACTCTTATTTGTGTTCTTTTTTATTTTAAGAGCTTCAGAAGCTCCGGCAATAACAGCCATTTTCACCTTTGAATTATCACCATTAAAAACATCCATTTTAACCTCTTTGATTGAATATTATATCTAATTATGCTCTATTTAAACATTTTTATACTATTTATTAAAGATTGTCAAGAACTTCCTTAAGTTTATTACCATACTCTTTCTGACAATCTCTGCATACATAACCTCTTCCAGTACTTGTATTCTTATTTATTTTAACCATTGTACCATTAAACTTCCCAGGCAATAACTCTTTAATCTCAGTTTTGCATAGAATACAAATCTCAGGCATAAATATATATAATTCTTCTTATTTAATAATTTACCCATTTTCCAATTGGAAGGTTTATAACTCAAATGGACAATCAAATTTTGCCAGATAATGTTATTTCTTTTGAAGATAGAAAAAAGGAGATTCAAGAAAAAAAGCCAAAAACTTTCAGTAGAGAGTTAAAACAAGCTTTTGATGAAATAACTGAAAGAGAAATTACAGAATATGAAAATCTCGAAATTAATTATATTAGAACGACAACTTGTAGCACAAATGATTGTGTTGGCTGTGGTATGGGAACAAATTTTTTATGTCCATAAATCTAAAACCACATTCTAAAGAATGTGGTAAACTCTAGGTTTTCTTGATATTATTTTTTAGATTCTGATAATCATAGAGAATTGCATGGTGGATATTGTAGTAAAGGGTGCTATGATTCTCATATAGAACTAATGAGAAATTCATTAGTTAGTCCGTATAAAGAAATAACTAATGCCTTATCTTGAATTTATTATAAATTACTCACAATTTATATCCAGGAAACGCCTCTTCAAATTCAGCTTCATCTATTGGAAGATCAGTTGCAAAGCGTACATTGGGATTTGATTCAGCTTCATCTATTAACTCAGTTTGTTTTTCTTTTCCCAGACTTCTTTTAAAAAACAGGCTTGCATATTTATTCTTGTCCTGAACAATGGATTCATATGATTCACAGTTGCCCCAGAGCTGTTCAGTTAAAGGACTATTATTAACAATTAATGACCCAACTCTACTGCAGATAGTATCTGAAAATGCCAGATGTCCACTATTCCAAAAAAATATAGTTTCTTTGCTTCCGTTGGTCAGTGGCTGGGTTCTTGCAATACCTTTGATAAGATTATCTTCATCCCCACCCATCCATAAAATGTCATTTCTGATTCCTGGAAAATTCTCATAATAACTTGGACCAGAAGTTGGAGCGATAAGGACCATCGGTATACCCTCAAACCTTGGATCCTTGTAGGTAATTTCTCTTTCAGGAATGTCTCCTGCTCCAATGAGCTGAAGCATTGTTCCACCTCCAAGAGAATACCCTAACCCCCCAATACTTTCTGGATTAATATTAATCTTGCCATGAGACATTTCATCAATTATATTTACACCATCAGGATTATTGCCTGTAAAATTATCCCCTAAAGAAAAATCAGCTAAAGTGGAAGTATCATTTACTCTTGTTCCATACATAGCTTCACCCAAAATACTGATAACTCTTTCATTTTTAACACCGCACATAAAAGACCTGTTTAATAAAATATAAAAATCTAAAAAATTATCAATGTCTTCATATCCAGGAACTGCTTTTATTTTGTTTATTGTGTCAAAAAATAAGGAATTTAACACATCAATGTGTAAATTTATCAGGCTTTCTTTTTTTCCTTCTTGCTGTGTAAAAAGAACATAATTTACATAGTTTTCCAGACTTCCGAAATTATTTTCAATTTCTTTATAATCATGGCTATTCCTTAGTTCTTCTGAACTTGATAAGTTTATGAAATCTCTGTAATCAGAAGCCAAAATAATATAGCCATCATTAGCAAGTGAATTATGCAGAGAGGATAAATCAACTGCACTTGCTCCAAACCCATGGGAGCTTATTATCAATGGCCTCTCACCAGAAAAATCCGGATTATACCATAGCCCTCCCCTTAATTTTTTTCCAGAAGGTCCATATGTTATCTCAAAAAATTCAGCAGAAGCATTTGAATCACTTACAGGAAATCCTGGACAGCTTAAACCTGAAACACTAGCTGAAGTAATTAAACCAGTTAATCCAGATACTCTAATAAAGTCTCTTCTAGTCATCCCCCTTTTCATAAATATTAATTCAAATAATTACATTAATAAACATTTATACTTATCAAAATATAATTTCAGTTTTGAATTAATAATCTTGTATAATTAAATTTAAAAACAATTTTTACTAAGTTATTAATAATGAAGAGGGTAATATGATAAGGTTCCAGGATAAAAACCAAGAGAATATACTTATTCTCTGGTCCAGAGATTCATGTAATCTCCAGGAACCCAGAGGTGGTTTTTAATGTCAAGTAATAGAGATTTAAGAACATTTCAGAAAGAAGGAGCTATTGATGATGCTTTTTCAAAACTAGTTTCTGGAGGTAAAGCAGGATTTAAGACAATTATAGAAAAAAAAGAACCTATATTATGCCCTAATGAATCTTGTAAAATAGAATTAGAAGGCCATGAAAAGTTCTGTCCTAAATGTGGGATGAAAATAGAGAAAAAAACAGGACCTTCTATATGTACAAAATGTTACACAGTTATACATCAGGGAAGCAAATTCTGCACTAATTGCGGTTCAAGTGTAGGATAATTTAAAAACAATGAATAGGAACTAATCCCTTTCCAGGAATAATCTTAACTTCAACAAGTTTACCTTCAATACATTTCATAAGCCTTTGAGTTGAAACATTATTTTTATCAATTTTCAGCTGATGATAGACCATTCCTTCTTGTAGTTTTTTAGTATTGGATGAATCATCGTTAGAGTAATCTTCTGAAATAGGACTTGGAACTAAATCTCTAGGACCACCATATAAAGCAGCTTCTAATTATCTCATTCTAGCATATGACTTCCAAGTAAACATATTTAAAATAATAAAAACAAGTTAATAAAGATTATGTAATTTTACAAAGAGAAAAATTTGTGTAAGATAATAAGTTAAATTTATTAATCAAATTATTCTGTATTTATTATGAAAGATATTATAGTTAGTTTATTGATAAAAAACACAAAACTACAGAAAGCTGAAATTGAAAAAATTATTGAAATACCTCCAAACTATGAAATGGGAGATTATGCATTTCCATGTTTTACATTATCTAAAACACTTAAAAAAAATCCAGTAGAAATTGCTTTAGAATTATCTAGAGTTTTATCAAAAAAATTACCTAAAGAAATTTCTAAAGTTGAAAATAAAGGACCTTATCTTAATTTTTTTATTGAGAGGAAAATACTTGCAAAAGAAATTATTACCCAGGCTTTAAATGAAAGTTATGGTTCAGAAAAACAAGGAAATAAAATAATAATAGAACATACAAGTGTAAATCCAAATGCCTCTCCTCATGTAGGCCGTTCTAGAAACTCAATAATAGGAGACTCAATAGTAAGAATTTTAAAATTTTTAGGAAATAAAGTTGAAACTCATTATTATGTTAATGATGTTAGCAAGCAAATAGCAATGTTAGCTTTAGCATATAAAAAAGGAGATAAATTTTCAGATATGTTAAATAATTATATTAAAATATCAAAAAAAGTTTCTGAAAATTCAAAACTTGAAAAGGAAATTTTTGAATTACTAGAGAAATTCGAATCAAAAGATAAAAAAACTGTTGCTTTATTCAAGGAAATAGTAGATATATGTGTAAAAGGCCAAAAAGAAATTTTCAGTAAATTTGGAATAGAATTTGATTATTTTGATTATGAATCAGAATATGTTGGTAAGTATTCAGAAGACATACTTAAGAAGTTTGAAAAAACAGGTAAATTGTTTAAAGATGATGAAGGGCGTTTAGTTTTAGATTTAGCACACACTCCTATTACAAGAAAAATGAAAGCTCCTGTATTTGTACTGGCTAGAAGTAATGGTACTGGTTTATATGGTTTAAGAGATATTTCTTATACAATTGAAAAAATGAACAAGCTTAAAGGAACAAATGGTAGAAATATAATTATTCTAGGAGAAGATCAAAAATTATATTTTGAACAAATTGCAGAATCACTTAAACTTTTAGGATATAACTCTCCAGAAGTTGTCCATTATTCTTTTGTTTTGCTTCAGGATTCCGAGACTGGAAAAGCAAAGAAAATGTCAACAAGAAGAGGTGAATTAGTTTTACTTGAAGATTTTTATAATGAAACTATAAAAAGAGCAACTTCAGAAATTAAAAAAAGAGAAACAAAAGGGGATCCTAAAAAAATAGCTGTTGGAGCGATAAAATATGCAATGTTAAGAAATGATAATGATAAAAATATTATATTTTCATGGGAGCACAGTTTAAATTTTGAAGGAGATTCAGGACCTTACTTACAGTATTCTTATGCAAGGGCTTCAAGCATACTAAAAAAGTTAAAGAATAAAAGAACTAGTAAATATGATATTCCAAAAATAAACGAATCTGAACTCAAACTAGTAAAATTAATCTCTAACTTCCCAGAAACTCTAAAGAAAGCATCTCAAACACTAAATCCAAGCCTGATTGCTAATTATTCTTTTCAATTAGCTCAATCTTTTAATGAATTTTACCATTCATCTCAAGTTTTAGGTTCAGAAGAAGAGACATTTAGATTAAAATTAGTGGAATCTTTCAGAAATACTTTAAGAAATTCTCTTGGATTAATGGGAATTGAAGTTATGGATGAGATGTAAATGTAAGCTTCCAGGAATACCTTTAAATATACTAAAATATTATATATTTTAATTTAAAAAACTAAAAGGAGGTTGATAAATGGCAAAAAAGAATAACATGGGCTTGATAGGAAGTTGGGCCTTTTTGATTGGAGTTATTCTTGCAGTAATCCTTGGAGCTCTTGGACCTGTTGCAGGAACATGGTTAATTGTTCTTGTAATAATCGGGCTTGTTGTAGGATTGCTAAATGTTGCTGATAAGGAAGTTAAACCTTTCTTATTGTCCGGTGTTGTGCTTATAATAGCAAGTGCATTAGGACAAAACGTTACTGGTGGAATCCAAGTTTTGGACAACATTTTACAAGCATTGTTGGCTATATTTGTGCCTGCAACTGTTATCGTAGCAATAAAAAACGTTTTCAGTTTAGCAAGAAATTAAATTTTTGTATTTCTTTTTTTTCTTATTTTTTATTTTTGATATTTTCTTTGTATTTTTCCAATATCTCTTAGAAATAGTTCTGACAAAGGATCATTTTCAGCTTCTTTTGCTTGCTCATACATTCTTTCTTCATAAGTCATACTCTCACCATACTCAATCATTTTAGAATTACTTTCTTACAGCTTTTACAGCCTTACAATCTTTCCAAGCTAATTCAAACATCTGCTCTAAAGCATTTGCAAAGTAAGGAGTGTTTATCCAAACTCCTACATCATAGCTTGGGTGTATATTATCATCATTCAAAAGCATAAACATTAATTGTTCTCCATCAATAATTGAAAATCTAGCATTTAAACCTTTTATTGATCTAACTTCAGCAACTCTTGCCATTTCTTTAGCAAATTTCTCATTTTTTGGAGTTATTGGAGCAGCAATTCTTACTTTAACACCACGTCTTCTTACTTTATCAATTGTAGGCATCAAAGCTTCTACCTTTCTGTTAAGACCTTCTGCAGTTGTTACAATTGTAACTGATTTTTCAGCTGCAGATATTAACATGTCCAAATGGTTATACATATTATTCCTTCCTCTTAAACTCCCAGAAAGATCAGATGGTTCTACAAATTTAACCCCTGTTGTAAATAAAGTATTTAATTCATGTAAAACATCATCATTTTTTAAATCATCCAACCTCTTTCTTTTATCCTGAACAGTAACCATTAAATTTTTCTTAACCCTTTCAATAACTTCTTCTGGTTTAAGTGCAACAAACTTAATCGGTTTTCCCAATTTCATTACAATGAAACCCTTTTTTTCTAGACTTTCTAAAATATCATAAGTTCTTGATCTTG
Source organism: Candidatus Pacearchaeota archaeon (assembly GCA_018304325.1). GTDB lineage: Archaea > Nanobdellota > Nanobdellia > Pacearchaeales > GW2011-AR1 > JACPLR01. Next base: position 3,470 of record JAGVWM010000018.1, on the reverse strand, counting down.
GAACATCAGAAATATTACTTAATTCGCCAGCGGTACTAACGCCTCTTGAAAGCAATGCTGTCCACACTTTAACCTCATATAGATTGAGGTCAAATATTTTTCTCAGTCTACTTAAAAATTCTTCTTTCACTATCATTTTTCCGTTCTTTTTAAATCAAATTGGTATTTAAATGTTTTCGTGATGGTGTTTCTTATTAATGACGATTTTTTTTCACCTTTTACTAAGGGTGAATAACAAATTAATTTATACCTTTTTGATATATACTTTTATTTCTTTATCTTTAACTTTAAATTTGTCTTCGGTAAATCCCTTACCACTAAAACTTTCTAGTATTTCTACCTTTTTAGAATTAGTTCTATCTTTTAAAAAATTTCTATACTCATCTAACCATAGTACTAATTCATTATCACAAGTTATAACAAGCTCTATGTGATTATCTTTAATTAAACCTAATTTTTTTCTTACAGATTGAACCTGCCTTGAGATATTCCTCGCATAACCTTCAGATTCAAGTTCTTCAGTTAGTGTTGTGTCTAACTCAACTACTAATTCAGTTTCTTTAGAAGCAGGAGACTTTAATTCAATTTCTTTTACATTTAATTGACTTTTAATAATTTCTCCCAGACCTTTGATATTTTCTCCGCCTTTTATAAAAACTGTAACTTTTTGCAATGGCCATTTTAATCCAATTCCAGATTTGTCTCTTTCAGCAAGGCCTTTTTCAATTATTTTCATCGGCCATGAACTTAAATGTACAGACTTCTTATCAAACGAACTATAAATCACATCACTTATGTTTGGAGCATAGGGAGCAGTCAATCTAGACACTTTATCTAAAACTTCTCCAATTATATTTTTCACATTTTTATCTTCTCTATCCCTTATTATTTTAATATAAGTCCTAGAAAAATCATTTGAAACAAATTCAATTATTGGATTAATTCCCCTTTCAATTTTATAATTTTCCAAACTTTCAGTTGTTTCTTTTATCACAGAGTTTAGTCTTGAAAGAATCCATTTATCTTCTATTTTAACTTCAGCTTTATTACTATTATTTAACTGTTTATAAAACTGATTGGTATTCCACAATATATTCAGGAAAGGTAAAACTTCTTCCTTAACAGACTTTATTCCAAATCTTTTCGAACTTCCAGAATCAATTGTGCAGAATTCTAATCTTGTAGCATCAACACCAACCTCACTCATTACTTTATCAGGATCTAAAATATTACCTTTAGATTTAGACATTTTCTCTCCTTTTTCATCAACTATATGCCCAGCACAAATTACATTTTTGTAAGCTACATCATTAAACAAAATTGTTGATAAAACATGTAATGTATAAAACCATCCTCTTGTCTGATCTATTGCTTCTGAGATAAAATCATATGGGAATCTTTTCTCAAATTCAGCTTTATTTTCAAAAGGATAGTGGAACTGTGCAAAAGTTGATGCTCCAGAATCATACCAACAGTCAATAACATCTCCTACTCTATCCATCTCTTTCTTGCATTTTGAACACTTTAACTTAATATTATCAATCCAGGGTTTATGCAAATCAATATCTTTTGAATCAAGTTTTTTTACAGACATTTTCTTCAACTCTTTAACACTTCCAATTATTTCTTCATTTCCACACGAACATCTCCAGATTGGCAATGGAGTTCCCCAGAATTTTTTCCTTGATAAAGCCCAATCTTTGACATTATTCAACCATTCTCCAAACCTTCCTTCTTTAATATGCTCTGGTTCCCAATTTATTTTTTCATTTAATTCCAATAATCTTTTTCTATATGCACTTACTCTAATAAACCATGATTTTATTGCATAATACATCAAAGGAGTATCACATCTCCAGCAGAAAGGATAATCGTGCTCATAAGGAATTATTTTGAAAAGTTTATTTTCACTATCAAGTCTTTTTATTATTTCTTTATCAACACTTTTTATAAATCTCCCAGCATATTCAGGAATTTCAGATGTAAACTTTCCATTTTCATCAACAGGCTGAACAAATGGAAGTTTTTCTTTTTTACATGCATCATAATCAACCTCTCCAAAAGCTGGAGCCATATGTACTAATCCCGTTCCATTTTCTATTGTTACAAAATCTCCCCCAATTATCTTAAACGCATCTAAATCAGAATAATAATTAAATAAGGGAGTATATTTTTTTCCAATAAGTTCTTTTCCTCTAACAATTCTAATTATATTTGGCTCTTCAAATAATTTTTCAGCTAATTCCTTAGCCACAATATAAATTTCTCTTTCTTCCACAAAAGCATATTCAATATCAGGGTTAACTGCAATAGCTAAATTGCTCGGAAGCGTCCAAGGAGTCGTGGTCCAGACTAATAAATTCTCTCCACTTTTAAGTCTCATCTTAACAACAATAGAATCTTCCTTTATTTTTTTGTAACCTTGAGCAACCTCATGACTTGATAATGGAGTTTCACATCTTGGACAAAATGGAACAACCTTATGAGCTTCATATAATAATTTCTTTTCATAAAGCTGTTTAAGTGACCACCATATACTTTCAATATAATTATTTTCAAGTGTAACATAAGGTTTTTCAAGATCTATCCAATAATTTAATTTTTCAGTGGATTTATTCCATGCTTGAATATATGAAAAAACACTCTCTTTACATTCATTGATAAATTTAGCCTCGCCATGTTTGAAAATATCTTTCTTACTATTCAATCCTAACTTTTTTTCAATCTGCACTTCAACAGGCAAACCATGACAATCCCACCCTGCTTTTCTTGGAACATTATATCCCTGCATATACTTGAACTTATTAATAATATCTTTGTAAGTTCTAACTTCTAGATGATGTAAAGCAGGAGGAGCATTTGCAGTCGGAGGACCTTCAAGAAAACTAAATAATTTTTTTCTTTTAAAATCATTTCTAACAGCCTTTAAGATATCTTTTTTAGTTATCTTCTTCTTTGCTTCTTCTTCAATAGCTTTAAAATCATACATCTTTATATCTAAGAAATCTGATTTATTAAGTTTTGGTTAGCCAAATTTACTCTATAAGATTTCTCTAAATCCAAATTTCTTAATCTTGCCAATTATCTCAGGAGAAGAATTAATCTCAGGATTATATTCTAAGGTTATTATCTCGTCAAAAAGCATTGTATCTCCCCTAGATATAGTATTACATAATTTACCGCCTTCTATGTAAGGCCTTTCATTTACATATGAAACTGAAAACTCAACCTCCAAATCATCAAGAACAACTATTCCATATATTCCTTTACCATTAGACTCAATAACTGATAAGCTGTTATTTTGGAATAAACTATCAACTCTGCTTCTTCCAGCATAATTTGCTTTAATACCAGTGCCTCTTTCATTCTCATAAAACATTATATGTTTTGGAGATACAAACCCTAATTCTTTCTTTTCAGCCATAAAATCAGATATATAATGTATTTTTAAGAATTATTGTGTTATTTAT
>JAGVWM010000017.1 GCA_018304325.1 Candidatus Pacearchaeota archaeon | reverse complement strand
ATATTAGGTTCTGTGGAAAGGACATGTATTATTCAAATCTTGGATAATAAAATAGGTTAACCTATCTTATTTTGTTTATTGTTTCGGAGATACTGTAAAAAACGAAAACTTAATAAACCATATTTTACAGATAAAATTACTACTTCTTTAAGTATTGGAGGTAGCGAGAGATTTCATGAGCAGAAGATTATTGAATAATCGAATGAGATCTTGAGTAGGGAGATTTACCATATAAAAAATGATTTTCGTAGTAAAAGTAACAACAAACAAAGAAGAAAGAGCATTAGATGTTATAGCTAGTACTATTTTAAGAAAAAAACTTAATGTTTATGCAATTGCAAAACCAAAAGGTCTTAGAGGATATGTAATTCTTGAAAGTGAAGATCGTGACAGTGCTGAAGAAGCATGTTTTGGTTTACCTTATGTTAAAGGAATAATTGGAAAAACAATTTCATATGATGAAGTAAAAAATATGGTTGAACATAATGTTGAAACAGTGAGCATTGAACAAGATGATATTGTTGAGATTTTAACAGAACCATTCAAAAAAGAAAAAGCAAAAGTTTTAAGAATAGACAAACAGAAAAGAGAAGTAGTAGTAAGCCTTTTAGGTGCTGTTGTGCAAATACCAGTTACTATTAAGATAGAAAATGTTAAAGTTATCCGTCGTGGTGGAGAACAAGAAGAAAATTCGGAGGAAGAAATAAAGTGAAAGTAGGATTATTAGTTGAAGGTGGAAATATGACTCCAGGTCCAGTTCTAGCTCAAAAATTAGGACCTTTAGGGATAAATATAAGCCAAGTTATTTCTAAAGTTAATGAAGCTACTAAAGATTTTAAGGGAATGAAAGTTCCAGTTGATTTAGATATAGATACTGGTACAAAACAATTTACAATTTCAATAAAATCTCCTCCAGTCCCAGAATTATTAAAAAAAGAAGCTGGTATTGACAAAGGTTCAGGAGAACATAAAAAATTACAAGTAGCAAATATTTCTATAGAACAAGTAATTAAAGTTGCAAAAACAAAACTTCCAGATATGCTAGAAAATGATCTAAAAGCAGCTGTAAAAACTGTTGTTGGAAGTTGTGTTAGTTTAGGAATAATGATTGAAAATAAACCAGCAGTTGAATTAGCTGAAGAAGTTGGCGATGGTAAATATGATAAAGAAATAAAATCAGAAAAGACAGAAACTTCTACAGAAAAGAAAAAAGAATTACAAGAATTTTTCTCCCAATTACATAAAAAGCAAGAAGCTAAATTACAACAGGAAAAAGCTGAAGAAGAAGCTGCTAAGGCAGAAAAAGCAACACCAGAAGCTGCTGCCAAAGTAGAGGCAACTCCTACAAAAACAGCTAAACCAGCTGCTAAACCAGCTGCTAAGAAGTAACAACTTTTATAAATTCCTTTAATCCCCTTTTATAATGGGGATATGGGGTAGCCTGGTAGCCTTCGAGGTTTGGGACTTCGCGACCCCGGTTCAAATCCGGGTATCCCCATTTAATAATAAAAATGAAACAAATACAACAAATAGAATCAAGAGAAGATTTAGGAGCATTAATAGAGGGAGATTTAGTTGATACTCAACAAGGAATTATGGTTTATACTGAAGAATATGAATAGGTACAGTATGATTGTAATCAAAGCATAATTAAAAACTCAAGAATGGAAGAAATAGAAATAGAAGCTTAATATGGCAAGAACAAAAAAAGTAAAATCAAGTGGAAGATATGGAGCAGGATATGGAACAAATGTTAGACGTAAACTTGTTGCTGTTGAATCAAAACAAAGACAAAAACAAAAATGTCCGTTTTGTAATAATCTTACAGCTAAAAGAAAGTCAGCAGGAATTTGGACTTGTAAAAAATGTAATAAAACTTTTTCAGGAGGAGCTTATTATTTAAATTAAGATAAATTTAAATAAACTATAGATATTTATTATAAAATGGCAGACTATAAATGTTTCAAATGCGGGAAATTAATTTCTTCTAAAAAGCTAGACAAAAGATTTACTTGCCCTCACTGTAATTCTAGAATTTTCTATAAACCTAGAAAAGCAATTGTAAAAATTAAGGCAAAATAAAATGGCTGAAATGGATAAAGAGGCTGCAGAGAAATTACAAGAGTTACAGATTCTTGAAGGAACATTCCAAAATTTATTAATCCAAAAACAAAATTTTCAATTAGAGCTTAATGAAGTCAAAACAGCTTTAGAAGAAATTGATAAATCAAAAGGAGATATATTTAAGATAATTGGACAAATAATGATTAAAGCTGATAAAAATACTACAAAAAAAGAACTGGAAGAGAAAAAAAAGCTTTTAGACATAAGAACAAAGACTTTGGAAAAGCAAGAACTTTCTTTAAGAGAAAATGTTGAAAGATTAAGAGGAGATATTGTTGATAAAATAAAGTAACTCTAAAGTAATTGTAACACAGAAATCTTTATAAACTAGTCCAAATTATTCAGTTCATGGTGTTTGATAAAATAAAAAAGAGTTTTGCCCTCGGTGGTCAAGGTGCTGAAGACTATGTAGAAATTGACTTGGGACAGGATAAAAAAGAGTCAAAAGTAAGTGTTAGACCATTTGTTCTGAAAAAATTTGAAGATGTTAATGATATACTAAATTCTCTAAGAGAAGGATATACTATTGCAGTAATAGACATACAAACTCTTAGAAAAAAAGATGTAATAGAACTTAAAAGAGCTATATCTAAGATAAAGAAAACAACTGAAGCTCTTGAAGGAAATATTACTGGATTTGGAGAAAACATTGTTATTGCAACTCCTGCATTTGCCCAAATATACCTTCCAGGAACGCAGCAATCTAGCTCTAATCCACAAAATGTAGCTCAAGAAGGATCTAAACCTAGGTTTGAGGCTTACTAATTCTTTAACTATTAAAAGTGTCCGCTATATTTTTTTAGTGGTTTGAAAAGTGTATGCTAATGTGAGAAATTAATTATAAGAATCTCTTACAATTTTCTTTCTGCTCAGAGTTTGTGATGTATTCACATACAGTTTTATCTGGCAACATATTAGCAATGACTGCATAGCAATTATCTTTTGAACTTAATGTTGGGATGTAACTACAATAAGCAGGGTCTCTTCATTATTTATATAAGAAACATTATTATAAAAAATTATCTAGAAATCCATTAATTCTCTAAGATAGCAAAAAAATAAATTATACCCCAGTTTTTGGCTTGAATAATAAAAAGATTTATAAACTTAAGTTTATAACTATAAACTAATATGGATATTTATAAAGAAAAGTTTACAAGACTAGAAAGAGAAATAATAAAGTTCTTATGTATCAATGTAGGAAATAGCTATAACCAAAGAGAGATTGCTCTTGTCCTTAAAGTCTCTCCAACAGCAGTTGCAAACTCTCTTAAAAACCTTGAAAAAGAGGGAATTATAAAACTAAATAAAAGCAAAAATACAAAACCTCGAAGAATAAGTCTTAACCTTCAAAATAATTCAGTATTTTTTATAAAAAGAGTGGAAAATCTCAGAGCAGTTTATGAATCTGGTTTAGCTGAATATTTATTTGATAAGCTTCCAGGCTCTACGATTATATTATTTGGAAGTTATTCCTGGGGAGAAGATAGCATTAATTCAGATATTGATATCGCGGTTGTAGGAAATTTGACAAAAAAGATAGACCTTTCCGTTTATGAAAGCAAAATAGTCAGGAAGATAATTATTCAATTTTTTGATAGTTTTGATAAAATTAATAAAAATTTAAAAGAAAGCATCTTAAATGGAATAATCCTAAAAGGAAGTGTAAGACTATGAATCTTCCTTTTGATTTCAATTATTATCTAAATGAGAAGATAGTCAGAAAGCAATCTCCAAATATCCCAAGGGCAGAATTTCTGATAAAAGAAACTCAAAAGTCTTTTATTGGTTTGAAAAATCGAGTAGAAAAGCTGGGAATAGATGAGTTCAATGCAAATTCGGTAATAAAAGATATACATGATATTATAATAGAGAAAATTAGGGCTAAATTGCTTCTTGAGGGGTATAATGCTTCTGGAAATTTTGCTCATGAGGCAGAAGTTGCATATATGAAAAATCTCTCTTTCTCTGACTTTGAAGTCTCATTTGTAAATGAACTAAGGCAGGCTAGAAATGGAATAAACTATTATGGTAAGCTCTACGAGAAAGACTATGCCAAATCTTGTTATGAATTTCTGATAGATCTAAACCCTAAGCTAGATCATTTGTTTAAGAGAAAAAACTAAGAAAAATAAATTTTGGGACACATTGTTCTCCAATATTATAAATAAGGACTTTAAAGTGAAGACCTTATTAAAAAAGAGATAAACTTTTAATGATTAGTTTATTAAAGATATTATGAAAAAGGGGCAGGTTACTATATTTATTATAATTGCAATGTTAATTGTTGCTGGAATTGTTTTATTTTTTGCAGTAGCTAACATACAATATACTAAAGAGCCAGTATTAATTGATACAGATAGTGTTTATTCTTATACTGAATCATACATAGAAAATGTAGCTCGAGATTGTCTTGAGAAGATTGGTAAGCAAGGAGGATATTATGAAATTCCAAGAGAGATTAAAATATTAGACACTGCTTACTGGTATTATGAAGGAATTAATATTCAGCCATTTCTTGTTACATTAGAAAATGAGACTAATAAGTGTGTTACTGATGTTTTGAAAAATACTACTGATATTGTGTTAGGACCATTTAATAAGACTAATTCTGTAGAAATTGATAAAGAGAGAATAACTTCTAAAATTAAAATTTATGAAAACTTTGTAAATGTTGATGTATACTATCCTATTTCAATATCTAAAGGTGATGCTACTTCTTTAGTCTATAGTTTTGAGACCAGTTTTAGAATTAATTTTTATAAATTATATGAACTAGCAACTGAAGTGGTTAATTATGCATCTCTACCAGACTTTGATAAATGTGAACCAGTAAAATGTTCAAGTGATGATATTAACTTTACTTTCTTTAATGAAAAAGATGACTTAATAATCAAAGGACAAACCTTTCTTGTTCGCGAGAATAATTCTTATACTCCTTATGAATTAAAATTTGCAATAAAACGCCCAATAAAAGAAGCTTTTGGAGAAAATAAAAAACATTTAGCTGTATTGTACCAAGAAGATAAAGATTTACCTACATTTGGAGATAAATCAATTAAACTGCTAAGTGAAACTTTAGAGATTCAAGAAGGAGTTGATTTTTACGATTGCGATAATGTACCTAAATTTTTTGATAATATAAATAAGTATGATGTTATTATTATAACGGGAAATTTACAATTTCAAATTATTAAATATACTTTTTTTGATTCTACGCAAAATAAAAATGTTGAAGAGGCATCAGAGTTGCCAAGTAGTGAAGCAGGAGAATTGCTATATGGATGTAACTCTTTTAATCCTTCTGAAAGAAAGATTGCTTTAAAAAACTGGGTTAATCATGGAGGAATTTTATGGATAAATAATGTAGCTAAAGCTGAGTCTGATAATTTTGTTATTTCTTATCTTGGTTCTCTTGGTTATGATGGTGGGAAATGGGATAATCTTGGCAGTATTTTTACATTGGAAGCATTACAGAATAGTTTATTAAGTATAATGGAAAAAAATAAAGAGCAAATAAACAGTTATGAAATTACTGCAATTGACCATCCAATTTTATCATGTCCAAATGATATTACTAAAGAGTTGGAAGGAACAGGGTATTATAATTCATTGAAAGTAACTGATGTTGATGAAGTTCTTGTTGGGGATAAAAATAGCGCTAAACTGTGGACAAGAAATTTGGGAAAGGGAGTTATTGTTTTTGACGAATTTGTTTTAAAGGATAATTTGTACAATTCTCTTAATTATAATGATGATATTGAATCTAAGGAATTAGATGAAAAGTATTTTGTTAATGTCCTAAATTACATATCTAAGTTTACTGAATATAGTGGAATTGAAGGTGAAATTAATCTTATTGACCCTACAAAAGATGATTTAATTGAAAAACCCTTATTTATATTTAATTCAAAATTACCTGAAGGAAGTTTTTATACGGTAAATATTGTTGACATTTCTGGAAAAACAATTTCAATTAAACTTAATCAAACAAATTTGGTAAAAACAAACAATAAATTTGAAGCTAATTTGATTAAGTCAATTAATTTAACACAATTAGGTAATGGAAGATATGAATGGAGTGTTGAAGGAAAATTTAATAATACTAATTATTTCTCGAATATAGATTCATTCACTAAATTTAAAAAAGAGGAAATAAATAATAATGGAACCATTAATTAAAATGAATATGAATAAACAATTTATTTTCTTTATAGTAATTTTTGTTGCGGGATTAACAATTATTCCGTTAGTTACAGCTATTTTAGAAGATAGTTGTTGTATGGGCTTTTGTATACTTAAAAGTGATTCTTGTTTTGAGAGAAGTTCTATATGTGAATATGCAGAATCTTGTCAAATTGGATGTTGCATAGATAAAAATGGATTTGAGCACAATAATTATCCAAATGGAAGATGTGTAGAATTTGGTGGAAGATTTTATGAAGGGACTTGTAGAAGAATGTCTATTTGTGGGGAGTAAGATTCCTTAATAAGGTCCATCTTCTGGATATTCCCTCATATTATAAGTATATCTTTTGCTTCATGCCATGTTATATATAAGAGATTGTAAAACAGTTTTTTCTTATTACTTCAAGCTAGCTATAGAGAAAACTGTTTTTAGTGCAACTATAATTGTTGCAGGAACAAACATAGTAAGCAAAGCATTAAGTATTGTAATTATCAAAAGTCCAACATCTCCTATTAATATTAGTCTTTCTTGCCCAACAGAACTTACAATAACTAAAGATACTGTAGCTAGTAAAAATGTCATAGCTTCTTTGGAATCATTACTAACACTTATAGCTCCTATTAGTATTCCTATCAAAGCTAGTACACCATAAATCCATCCTATCCATGAAGTAAGTATAAACCTTTGAAAGATACCAAAAATTACAGCAATTATAACTCCAAATAAAACAGCATAAGCCCCAACTAGATTTTCCCTAGATTTCATTACATATCTTAATAAAATCAATGTTATAAATTTTACTTTTTAGAAAAGTTTAATGAAATTTCAATTGATGTTTGTTAAAACATAAAAATTTATAATTTTAAAAAATACAGGAAAATTATAACTTATAGTCGTTAAAATGGACTATTTTATCCAACTAAATTTGAACAAATCGAAAGATTTATAAACCAGTGTAACTCGAGAATTACAACAAAATGAAATCAACATTATACACAATAAGTGTTTTTGCAATACTTTTGTTAGCATTAGGAGTTGTAAGTGCATCTCTAACTGTTTCACCAAATAATATTAATTTACAAAGAGGAAATGATAATTCTACTTTTAGTGTATCAAACTCAGTAAATTCTAGTGTTAATGTTTTATTTTCACAATTATCAATAACTGATGCCCAAAGTAATGTTATTTTGTTTAATATAAATGGTAATAACACATTACCTGCATCTGGAAGTCATTCATTTGTTCTTATTCCAGTTTCACTTATTGATTACAGTTTAGCAAATTTCAATTTAGCTAAAACATATCCCGGACAATTTATTGTTTCAGATGCTTTAAATCCAAATGTGAACCAAACAGTAAATGTTGTTTTAAAGAGTGATTATTGTAAAGAAGGAAATGAAGGAGATTTAAGCTTAGATGTTGAATATAATAATAGAGGAATATGGGGTAAAGATGATGAATGGTATCCTTTAGAAGAAGTTGAAGTTACAGTAGATGTTGATAACAATGGAAATGATGATTTGCAAGATGTTGTTCTTGAATGGGGACTTTATAATATAAGAACAGGAAAGTTCATAGTTGATGATGATGAAAAATCTATAGACATAGACTCTGATGATACTGAAACATTTACTTTCAGTTTCAAAGTAGATCCAAATGATTTAAGTGATAAAGATTCAGAAAATGATTTTGTATTTTTTGTAAAAGCTTATAGTAAAGATTCTGGAGAATCAGTTCAATGTCAATCTCAGAGTGATGATATTAAAATAATTAGAGATAAACACTTTATTGTTTTAGATAATATACAATTACCTGAAACTGCACAATGTGGACAAAATATAGATGTTACAGCAGATGCTTGGAATATTGGAGATAATGATGAAGATGATGTTTATGCTACTTTAGTAAGTACTGAACTAGGAATAAACAAAAGAGTAGATATTGGTAGTCTTGATGTTTTAGATGATTCAACTATTTCATTTAACTTTTTAGTTCCTGCTGATAAAAAAGATGGTTCATATAGGCTTACATTAAGTGTGTTTGATGATAGTGATGATATATTCCAAAATGATAATGATGATGAAGCTAAATTTAACCAAGTTTTAACAGTATCAGGTTGTACTCCATCTAATAAAGTATCAATAAATGCATTATTAGACTCAGATGCAATTGCAGGAGAAGAAATGGTTGTTAAAGCAACTTTAACAAATACTGGTTCTGCTAAATCAGATTATAAAATAACTGTTAGTGGTTATGACTCATGGGCAACATTAAATTCAATTAATCCAAATGCACTTTCTTTAGAAGCTGGAAGAAATGGAGATGTTTTCATAAAACTTATACCTAATGATGATGTGTCTGGAAGTAAAGAATTTACTATCCAAGTGGTTTCAAATGGTGTTGTTAATGAACAAAGAATAAGTGTCCCAATAGAGGCTATTAATGTTACAGATAATAACAATGGAAATACTGGTGGAATAACTGGGAATTCAATATCAGATTTATTCAGTGGAGATGGAAACTGGTTTATCTGGGTTATAGCAATAATCAATATAGTATTAATTGTGCTTATAATTGTAGTTGCTGTTAAGTTAGCAAGAAGATAAATTTTTTTCTTTATAAAATAATAATATAAGCTAGAACAACAATTAATGAAGAAGATAGAAGTAGTCTAGAAGAAGCAGGATATATATTTGTAAGTTATGATCAGAAATGCATTGATTAGATGAAGCAGAAAAGTTTGCAAGAGATGTTACTACTAAATTATAGGGAGTTAAAGAAGTTTTAATTGTTGAGGTTTCAGATTAAAAAGTTTATGATGTTTATGCTAGAACAAGTTGAATTGAAATAATATATTATTAAGAGTTTTTAGTATAGATGACCTTGATTTTAATCTTCTTATAAATATTTAAACTCTTTTTCATTTACTTTTTAATGAATAAAATACTTGATATTTTTTTAAGATATATTATAATAATTATTTTAGGTTCAGGAAACTTATTTATTTTCTATTATATTTTAACACCTTTAACAGTTTACTCTTCATACTATTTATTAAAATTATTTTTTGAAGTCAGTTTATCAGGAATAACCATTTCATTAGGAGAAAATGCAGTAGAAATAGTAAAGGCTTGTGTTGCAGGAGCAGCATACTATTTATTACTATTATTGAACCTTGGAGTTTCTACAAACTTTAAAAAAAGAATTCTTATGCTCATTTATTCATTTGTAGTTTTATTTATACTTAATATTCTTAGAATTGTAATATTATCTTCTTTATTTTTTACAGGCTCGTCTTTATTTGATATAACTCATAAAATAACTTGGTATGGACTAAGTACTTTATTTGTAGTGTTAATATGGTTTTCATCTGTATGGATATTTAAAATAAAAGAAATACCTTTTTATGATGATGTTAAATATCTGTATAAAATTGTAAAAAAATCTAAAAGATAAATTATTAGCGATTATTATTTAAATTGATAAATATATTAATAACCTACTAATCAATGATAGATAAGGAAAAGTATTGCTATTTAATATTTACTTTACTCATAAAAGATTTACTGAAATTAAATTTTAGCTCCAGTAAATCTTGCCAAAGTAGCAACCTCTAATTTTTCAATTACCTTTTCTTCCTCACAATTACTAACAGTTAGATAATAACAATTAGGGTTTTCAGTATCCTGATAAATTCCAGATTCTTTTCCAGTAGTAAGTATTAAGACAGTATTTCCGGCTTTATTAGTACAGTCTACCATAGGTTTTTGGTATTGGATGGCTAATTTATCGCTTGTAACAGAACTTATTAACGGAAAACCCATAGCTTGCATAAACCTTGAAAAGTCAACTATAGGTAACAAATCTCTACACTCATTTATCCCTGAGTCAAAATCAAATGAAAAATATACTGGTTTACCCTTAATAAAATTTATTCTACTATCAATAGGTATTTTAGATTCTCTAGGATCATTTCTCAAGTTAAGTCTATATTCTATCGGAAGGCCATTTTGATCAAAGCCAGTTATCACTGTACTATAAAAAGTAATAGCTCCAACTTTTGTATTTTCAAATGTTACTCCAGCATAATCAAATTTTTTTGAAGCACTTGAAACCCAAAAAAACACAACTATTATCACAACTATAAATACCATCACACCAACAATCCATTTTAGTTGGGTTTCTTGAGAAGAATTAATCTCTTCTTCATTTTTTTCTTTCGTTTTGGAAACCTTTGAGCCATTATGCTCGGTTCCTTGAGCTGTAAGGCTCGAATCCTTTTCGATTCCTTTTCGAAACCTTTCTAAAGGTTTATCGTTCGCTTTGGAAACCTTTTCTAAAGGTTTATCGTTCTCTTTTTTCATTTAATTATTGAACCCCAAGAGCTTTAAAAATTAATCTATTCCCAACTAATACTTCATTTCCAGGAGAATAATTAATAAATAAGCAATTATTATCTCTTTTTACAGAATCTTCATCACTTTCTTTAAAAACAATTAAATTATCATCACATGTCTTGACTATGTTGTCAGAATTAGTGCAATTCAAGTCTTTTAGGCAAACATCCTGATACCTTGTTGCATATCTTCCTATATTATAGAGTATTTCATTAGCAGAAGCTGGATCAGAATTAACAAAATAAATGGGCTTTCCACTAAGTTCACTAATACTAATAGCATCTGCATTTATACTTTCAGTTTCTTCAGGAGTAAAACTTGTTTGAAAACTTTGCCCTTGTATTTTAAACTCCACTTTATTTCTAGTCTGTCTTTTTTCAGTTGCTTCTTTAGTTTCAATTTTTCTCATTTCATACAAAGGAAATTAGTGTTTAAAAAGTTAATTTAGATGTCAAGTATAATATTAAACTTAATTTAAAAACAACTTTCTTAATGTAAGAAAGTAAGAATAAAAAGATTTATAAAGATAATAGTCTTACAATCTTACACAGAAAAAATCTAAAAATGATTTTTTGGGTGATTAAAAATTTTCAATTTTTAACATGGTAACAATAACAAAAATAAGTTCGAAAGGCCAGGTAGTAATTCCGTTAGAGTTAAGAGAAAAAATGAATTTAGAAGAAGGAAATTTATTAATTGTTTCTGATAATGGTAATTCAATTTGCATGAAAAAAATTGAATTACCTAAAATAAAATCATGGGGTGAAGTAACAAAACCTTTTAGAGAAGCAGTAAAAAAATCTAATTTTTCAAAGGATGACTTAAAAAAGCTGGTGGAAGAATCAAGAATTAGATAAGGTGTTTAAATGAAGCTAGTTTTAGATACTAATGTTTGGTTATCAGGAATATTTTGGGAAGGGGAAGCGAGCAAAATTATAGAAAAAGCAGAAAAAAAGAATATACAAATACTAATTTCTGAAAATATTTTATCAGAGATTGTAGATGTTTTAAATAAAGAATCAAAATTTCAAAAATATATCTTAAATCTAAAGTTAAGTATAGAAGAAATATTAAGAGTGGTATTATCAATTTCTAATTTAATTGAAACAAAGGCTAAATTAGACATAATAAAGGCAGATCCAAAAGACAATATTATTTTAGAAGCAGCTTTAGATGGAAAAGTAGATTATATAGTTTCTTATGACAGCCATCTTCTTAATATGATAGAATTTAGAGGTATTAAAATAATAAGTCCAGGAGAATTTTTAAAAATTTAATTCAAAATAACCATTCTATTTTAGAATAAGTATCACTTCATAAATATGCCTTAGTACCTTGTTGAGTTAATTAATAAAAGTATTAGTCTAACTTTGTGTCTGGAAACAAGGGTGTGGTCCATAGTTTTAATAAGATAAATTGTTTAATAAAAATATGAGTAATGGTAAGAATTATTCAAGTGAAATAAAAAAGAAAATTAAAGAATGTATAGAAAAAGGAACTGGTTTTGAATATGGAAAATCTGGAAGATATTTGTCTCATAGAGTTAAATTATCTATTGAAGAGATAGAGCTTGAATTAAAAGAAGCTAAAGATTTAGTTTTTACCAACAAAAAAGAAATAAATGGAGAAATTAGGTATCCCTTTATTTTGTTTATGGTAAACGAAGTGGGAGAGTTTATGTAATAACATTTAGGGATAAAATAAGGGTTATTACTGCCTTTCCTTTAGGAAGGAGAACTCTTAGAAAGTACTTTAGAAAAAGGTTTATAAAAGAAAGAGAGTTATTAAAGACATGAATAAAATAATAGAATTTAATTTTGAATATGATTCAGTAGATGACATTTTAAGTATCTTTGATTACAATAAACATATTAAAGAATCTATAGAATTTAGTGAAGATTTTAATATTGACTTAGGAGATAATGGAGAAGTTGTTGGTTTAGAGATATTTGACGTAAGTAAATTTTTAAGTGTATTAAATGAATATATTAGTAGAAATTTTCTAAAAAAATTAAAGAAAATAGAATTAGTGCAGGCAGACTATAGGAATAACTTGTTTATAGCAATTGTTCTTTATGCTGAGGATAAGAAAGTATATCAGCAGTTGCCAGCAATTCAAAAATCAGAATATACAAGCCCTTTGATTATCTCTGCATAAATCAGATGTTTATTTATGTCAAGATTTTCAATAAAACTACATCTTAAAAGATGTGGTAAACACAAGGACTTTTTGATTTAAAAAAAGAATCTGAGTTATAATCCTCAGATATTTTATTATATTTTTGCAGAAAATTTCTCAGTTCTTAGCTTAAATTTTATATATTATTTTAGGATATGCTGATTAAATACATATAACAAGTTGCACCTTTGATTTTAGGTTATATTTTAAAATTAATTATTATGGTTGATGTTTACTTATTGTATTTTTGAAATTTTATTTTAAATTAATTACACTAAACCATAATATTTACCCCATAATTAGTTAGTGGATACAAAAAGTAAGAAAAGCAGTAAAAAATATAATTATATTCAATAAATAAACAATTTATTTATCAGAAAGAAAGTGTTAAGATTATGTAGCTGTAAAACGATTTTGTTATGTTTTAAAGTAATATTATAATATTTACCGATGATAATTAATTGGATGTTGGATTTTAATATAAGATTTTCTATTTTTTCTAAT
Organism: Candidatus Pacearchaeota archaeon; assembly: GCA_018304325.1. Classification (GTDB taxonomy): domain Archaea; phylum Nanobdellota; class Nanobdellia; order Pacearchaeales; family GW2011-AR1; genus JACPLR01. The sequence goes on along the minus strand of JAGVWM010000017.1, from coordinate 6,256 downwards.
TAGGTGGCATTATTTATGACGCAGTGTAATTAATTAATCTACCGTTAATTATTTCATTAAAGGTTATACTTGTTTACACAGTATATTCCAAGATTCAACTCCTCGTGAACTAATATTATTTTTTCTCAAGAAAACCTTAAAAACTTAAAGAACATGCCTTTAATATGGAAAAAAACAAAGAAATAGAAGAAATAAAACAAAAAATAATTCCCATACTTAAAAAATACAAAGTGACTAAAGCAGGGATTTTTGGCAGTTATTCTAAAGGGAAGCAAAAGAAAAATAGTGATATAGATATTTTAATAAAAATACATGATGATGCAGGTTTATTCACACTTATAGATCTTAAATTGGATCTACAAAAGATTATTAAAAAAAGAGTGGATTTAGTTGAGTATGAAACTATAAGAAAAGAATTAAAAGAACAAATATTAAATGAGGAGATAAAGATTCTACAATGAAAAGAGACTATAAATTATATCTTAATGATATAAAAGAAAGCATAAAACAAATAGAAGAATATCTAAATGGTATTTCTGAAGAAGAATTTAAAAAAGATAAGAAATTACAAGATGCAGTGATAAGAAGAATAGAAATAATAGGAGAAGCAAGTAGAAATATTCCAAGAGCTTTAAAAGAAAAAAATAAACATGTCCCTTGGATTAAAATGATGCAATATAGAGATTTTATTGTTCATTCTTACTTTGAAGCAAGTTTAAGAAGAATCTGGATTACTTCAACAGCAGAACTTAATGAAATAAAAGAGGCGTTTAAAAATATTTCTCTCGTTTAAAGTTTAGCAAATATCTTATTAGAAAAAATTACTAAAAAGATACATTTGTTTATACATAATTTATCTTCAAAAGAATAAAAAAATAAAGGAAAAAAAGAAAAAGAAAAATTAATTTTCCTTATTTAGTTACTTATGCAACAACAGCTCCGTCTGTAGTAGTTGTTCCTTTGTATTTCTTTCCACTTTCAGTCAATGGGTTCTTAGTTGTTAAGAACTTTACAGCATTTGTTGTATCAGCTGCGTTGTAACCTGCAACCAAAGTTGCAATCTTACTTGCTGACTGAGGTGAAGCGAATGTTTCTACAAGATATTCTCCACTACCTACTCCTGTTTTAGTTGTGAAATCAGCTCCACATAATGGAGAACTGTTTCCTAGCAATGTAGCAGCAACTGTGTTTACACAGCTTCCACCAAGAACAATTAAGTTCTTTGATGAAACACTAGCAACTTCAGAATCTCTAACAGTAACACTTCCTAAAGAGCCACCAGATCCTCCTCCGCTTCCTCCTGCAGTAATTGCTGCAGAGTTTTCAGCGATGTACAATTTAGCATAAACCTGTTCATCAGGGTAGCTAATTGTAGCACTGTAAGAATCTGTATCAGACTGGTCTAGAGTAATTAAACTACCCCAGAAATCTGCACTCTTATATAAGTCATTATCTGTTTTCATCTGAATATCGTCAAACTGAGCATCTTTGCCCCATGTAGTTTCTACATCAGTTACTCCAAGACTAGCAGCAGTTGTTCCAGCTCCTTCAATCTTTACAATTAAAGCTTCGTAAACTTTCGAAGTACTATCATCTTTTTCTTCAAAGATAACAATAGCAGGAGTGTTAATAACAGCTCCAGCAACATCTTCTAAACGAAGAACTGCTGTAAAGTTTGGTGATCCAGGTAAACCGGCATTAGCACCAACATGTCCATTTGAAGTCAAATTCCATGTTAATTGACCTATTGCACCATCTGCTGAACTACTAGTATTTGTAATTAGATCAGTAGCACTTCCACTTCCAACAGTAACTGTGAAATTACTATATCCTGCTGTAAATGCAGCAGTTTTATGAGGGACTACAGCAATATTTGTGTAACCATCTCCATCAGGAACCTTAATTACAGAAATATTTGCAGCATTAGGGCCACCTCCAACTGTTACACCATCCCAGTCACTTAAGTTCACTACTAAAGGTTCGTAAAACATTAGTTTAGCACCTTTAGCTGTTTGTATTGTTGGAAAAGCTACAGCATTATCTGTTGTGGTCTTTGAACCATCTTGATATCTTAACCTTATATTTTCATCTCCCTCAACATTTTTATTGTCTTCGAAGTCAAATGTATAAGATTGTGTATCTAAATCAATAGTTCCTGTTCCCCAGTTAGTTGACTTTGCAGTTACTTCTTTGCCAGTTATCCTGTTTCTTAATTTGATTTCACTAGCAGTAGCAGAAGCTGTATCATTTGTTAATGATATAAACTCCCATATACCTCCAGTATCTTGATTTCCAACAACAACATATTCTGATTTGTTGATTTGCTCTCTTTCAAAAATATTTATTGCATCTCCAGAAGAATCTGCAAGATTTGCAAATCCTATAGCTGTTAATCCATCTGCTCTCACAGAAGTTGTCTTGTTGTAATACCACTCAACAGATTTAGCTTCAGTTGAAGCCCAATCTTGGAAATTAACAGTCATTTTGTCACTACCAGAGTTTGATATTTTTATGTCTTCTCTTGATGTTGAATCAGCAGCAATGCTTAATCCTGGGAAAGATAATTTTATTGAACCAAATACTGGGTCAACAAACTCTCCTCCAGAAACTGCAGCATCTATATCTGTATCATCAGCAGCTATTTGGAATGTAATTTTTGTGATATTATGTGGTGTGTTGGCACCATTATCCCCAAATCTTACATTAGTTCCATCAATAGTTGTTTCATCAGAACCTACTTTAACTGCAGCACTATCTGTTAGTTTTATTTTATTAGTACCAATAAGAACAGTAGCAGATAATTTTGAGTTTGTTTCATCAGCAGTATTTACAGCAACTTCTACTCCCTTTATAGTTTTTGAAGTTTTTTCAGTTATTTCTTTGCTATCACTATTTCCATCACTATCTGTTACTTTAACAGTTGCAGCACTATCAGAAGCTGATACTAATTCAACTGTATAAGTCTTTCCAGCAACAGTTACTTCTGTTGAAGGATTACTAACTGAATCAAGATCTACTTTAATAGAAGATCCCAATAATATTATATTGGTATTATCAGTTTCTGAACCAACAGTATATTCAGTTCCAAATAAAGTTATTACTTGCCCTTCCGAATCAGAGTTTGTAAAGTTTACGGCTTTATTAAAGCTTATACTTAAATTGTAAACAGCTAATCCAGAAGTTGTCCCTAAATCAAAAGCATATATAGGATCATCATCACTTGTTGGATGTTGTCCATATACAAGCCTATTGTTTGAACCAGCATCAAATCCAAGATCAATTTTTTGAGTATACGTAGCTGTTACAACACCTTGGAATGAACCTTCTTTTAAAGCATTTGGCAAGTAGCTATCTGTTATTGATGTTCTTGCCTTGTTTATAGAGTCGTTCAAATAGATTTTTGTAGAACTTGTCCAAAGTTCATAAGCTTCACCACTAACTGTATCTGAACTTCCTCCAGTTCCAGATAATGATGATTGCAAACTTTGTCCTAAATCTACAGCAGCTAAATAGTCTGTATTTGCAGCTGAACTTCCTACAACAATTGCAACATCTGCATTACTTCCAGACACGAAAGGTGCTGGGAATGATGCAGCAGCAGCAATTCCTATAGTACTACCAATCATAGCTGCGCTTGCTAAAACAGAAGCGATTTTTCTAATATTAAATCGCATATTATTTTTAATTAAACCTCCTTTCATATTTTTTCATATTTTTCGACCTCATATGTCGGCAGGTTAGTGGTATATAATAAATATCACTAACACTCACTTACCCTGTTAAGGGGTCATCGGCAAAATAATTTTTTAACATTCAATAAAAATAAAATTGCTTTATAAAGTTTTTGAATTTCACACTTTTTATACCGAATATCTATACTTTTTCATGGTTTTATTTATAAATCTTACGATGTCACTGATTGTAGTAACATGTTTTTCAATTAATACAACGAAACATTTATTAACTAGTATGGCTTTTATTACCATATATGGTATATTTGAACATACATTATACTATATGGTGTTAGGTATATATGGATATAAATACCATATATTGTTTGTCGTCGGTAATAAAAAATGAGAAAAAATGGTCGAAAAAACTAGAATAATTGATATATATGAAAAAGAAGGAACATTTACTTCAGTATTTAGAAAATTTAAAGGATTTACTGGATATGGAGAAGAAAATAAAGAAGAGTATAATACTGCTGATCTTTCTATATTAAGACATCTTTTAAGTAATGAAAAAGCAAGACTTTTAAGTGTTGTTAAAAACAAAAAACCTAACTCAATATACAAGCTTTCTAAGTATTTAGAGAGAGATTTTAAAAGTGTTAGGGAAGATGTTATGATGCTCAAAAAATTTGGTTTTTTGGAGCTTGTAGAAGAAAAATCAAATAATAGAATAACTCACAAACCGCTAATAACTGCCAGTGTAATTAATATAGTAGTCCGTATTTAGTTAGTTCTAAATCTTAAAAGTAACAAATCAAAAAGTTTATATAGTATAATTATATTGTATAAACATGATAGAGATAAAATCAAAACTAAGAAAATGGGGAAATTCATACGGCATAGTTGTACCTGGAAGAGTAGTTGAAAATACTGGTGTAAAAGAAGGAGAAGAAGTAACTATTTTGTTCAAAACAAATAAGGTTGATTTAAGGAAATTATTTGGAAAGCATAAATTCTCTAAACCAACAGATCAGTTAATGAAAGAAATGGATGAAGAACTTTACAATGACTGAAACATTCTTATATGATACATATGCATTGATAGAGTTATTAAATAAAAATCCTAATTATGAAAAATATTCAACTAAAGAGATTGTAATTAATGGGTTTATTTTTGCTGAAATTTGTTATCAATTAATTAAGGACAATGTGAAAAATTTACATGAATACTTAAATGAAATTGAACCTGCAATTATAAATCCTTCTCCAAAAATGATTATTGAAGCAATGAAATTCAGATATGAAAACAAAAAGAAAAAAATGTCAACTACTGATTGTATTTCTTATATTATGGCAAAAGAGTTAGAAATAAAATTTCTTACAGGAGATAAAGAATTTGAACATTTAGAAAATGTAGAATTTGTTAAGAAGTAAATTATGTCAAGATACTTGACATAAAACTCCATAATTTATTATGGAGTAGTATCTTGAGCATCCAAAAGTCTAAACAAACCACACTTTTTAAAGTGTGGTAAAACTCAAGACTTTTTGATTTTTCTTGCTAATATATTATACTATTTAGTTCTTATAACATACTTCTATCTTAAATATACTATTTTCTCCCAAACCTAAGTTTAATGGCTGAGTATCTGTTAGCTTTCTTGAACACTCTTTTTCATCCCCCTCTTTCACAGGAGGTATGACTTCATTATACGTCCCATTACCTATTTCATTTAAAACACTTATTTTAAAATACCTTGTATATGAACCACTTTCTACTATGTATGAACTATGCTTAACAAGTTCTTTTAAAGTAACATCTAAAACTTGACAAGGACTTTGTCCATTTGAACAAATATCATTTTGTTTACAATCTTTTATTAGTTCTCTTACTTTTCTAGGATTAGTTTCAGGTATTTCACAATTAGTTGTATAACTTAAAATAGCTGACGAAAAACTATCAAGTTCAATACTTGTTTGTGCTTCGATATTTCTTGGCCTGTTTAAATTTATACCCAGAATAATTATCCCTATAATGCTAACTATTATTACAATAAGTACAAATCCTACCATTTCTTCCTGGGCCTTTTTGTTTATCATTTTAAAACTTAAAACTCATTTTCTCTTGTTTGTATTATCATTTGAGCAAGTTCGCATTTATCATAAGCTCTTCCACCAATAATATCTTTTCTACATATTGATACATAAGATGAAGCTGATTGAGCTGTATCACCTTCTTTTTTAAATAGAACAATTTCAGTACAATTAGGATAATTACCCGTATTACATTCTGTTGAAGGATACTCAGGATATAATTTTTTAATTGTTATTCCATTTACTCCAAAATAATCTCTATATTCTGCTTGTTTTTTTAATGCCATTAGTTTATCACTATCCACACCATTACTAACTCCTCTATAAGAAAATTCAGGACTTGAAGCTAATTTAATAACTAATCCTACTGATCTGTCTCTTTCAGACTCAATACTTTCTTGATATAAATTTGCAGTTTTAATTGCAAAAAAGAATAAAGTTGCAAGAATAAAAAATAAAGCAACAGCTATTATCATAAAAACCATTTG
>JAGVWM010000005.1 GCA_018304325.1 Candidatus Pacearchaeota archaeon | reverse complement strand
TATAGCCCTGCCAGGATTCGAACCTGGGTCAAATGGCCCAGAACCATTTATGCTTGACCGCTACACTACAGGGCTACCAAATTCGAAAGAACTAAATATTTTTAAATCTAAGTATACTTTATATAAAGTTTCAAAGAGGTAAAATGTTGAGCTATTTTCATATAATTTTGATAGTAATCTTAATTGGTTTAATATTCCTATTTGTAAAATTGAAATACATAAAACACAAATTAGTATGGATTTTATTACTTGTGTTTGTTCTAGCAGTATATTTAGGATTTATCTTAAGTATAGCAGGACAAAATGTTGATTTAAAAACACCAGAAGGAGCTAAATTAGCCATAAAATTGTATTTAGGATGGGTGGGAAATAGTTTTACAAATCTCAAAAGTCTAACAGGGCAAGCAGTTAAATTAGACTGGAAAGCTCTAAATGAAACTGATCCAAATAAAACAAATGAGCTAAATGCTCAAGCTGAAAGAGATAAATACAGAAAAAGGGTAACAAAATAAATACCTTTATAACTGAATAATTCTAAAAAAATTTAAGTCTCTGTAGCTCAGTCCTGGTTAGAGCGCCACATTGGTAATGTGGAGGTCCCGAGTTCAATCCTCGGCAGAGGCTCTCACTACATTTATAAACAAACTAATTCAAATCTTATAATGCCAAAAAAAGACTTAAAAGAAACATATGAAGAATTAAATAAAAAATATAAATTGCCTAATTTTAAAGAGTTAAATGAAGAGTTTGACATAGGAAAAGCAGAATTTAATGAATATACACTTTTAAGAGATATAAGAAAAACAATAATGATAAAATTCTCTTCAAGTTTACAACTAATAGAACTTTTGTTAAACCCAAGCAATGGTAGCATGTTTAATATGTTACTAACAAGAGGTATTGAATCTCAGGAAAAAATAATCTTAGAAAAATTATTTGATACTCTTGGACAAATAGAAATAAAATCATATAGTCTAGATATAGAATACTCTGAAAAAGCTGAAGCAGATTTTATAAAAACTGCTATCGAAGAATGGAAAAAAGTAAGCAAAGAATTAAATAATATTATTAAAAAATTAGATGAAAACTGGAAAAGGGGAAATTCAAAAAAGTCTAAGAGTTATTTTGGATAAAATTATTTATTAAAAAATTCTTCTAAATTTATCTCAAGTAAAGCAACAGGCATTTTTATTTTAAAATTTTTCAATATCTTTGGATGTACTTCTCCTAAATACCCTAAAAATTTCCCATTAAGTTTTACTTCTGCAACTCTTCCTTCAATAAAGTAAGGATCAAAGTTACTGGTTTTGGAAATTTCAAATTTCAAATCAAGCATTTTTCCAAAGTATTCTAAAATCTGTTTTAATCTGGTAAAATTACCAGGAGCTAATGCAATACACAAACTATCATGTTCTTCTAATCCATTTTTACCTCCAAAAACACTTCCTATTTGAAATAATTCTTGTGGGTATTCAACGTCAACATTTTCTCCGAAAATTTTAAGTAAATAATGACTCAAATCTTTTCTCAAAATACTATACTCTGTCTTCGAATTCTCAACTTCAATAAATAAATTATTCTTCAGACCAAGTTTATCAACCTGATATTCTTTAGTTGTAAGGTGATAACTGCTTGTTTCAATCAAACCTAATCCGATAAGAAGCTCTCTAATTTTATTTTTAATAATTTCTTCTTTTGAAATCTCTCCAATAGTTGAAATTTCAGGTATAGAAGGAACTAAATTGTCATAACCATAAGCAATAGCAATATCTTCAATTAAATCAACTTCATGAAGAACATCAACCCTATAAGCAGGAACTAAAGCAATACCTTTATTGTAATCAATACCCATTTTCCCAAGTAATTTTTTAACATCATTATCATTTAATTTTAAACCAAGTAGTTTATCTGCATTTTCAATATTAAGCTTTTTCTTCTCGGGAGTAAAATCAGGTATATTTTCTTTTTTTCCATTAATCTGAACGCATTCCATACTATACACCTTTCCACCTATATCAACAAGAGAAGCCACAATAATATTCATAATTTTTTTAAGAAGTTCATAATCAGTCCCTGTTGCTTCAATAAAAACATCTTTAGTATTTTCATCTATTTTTCCAACTTCATGAGAGTTTATTATTGGAGGCATACTCATTATAACTTTTTTATTGTCTATAAAAACTGGAAATTTACCCCATCCTTCAACTAAATGTCCATACTCTCTTCCAGTCGGATGCTGACTTAAAATTTGTTTACCATTAAGCTCTCTAGGAAATTCTAAAGGTCTAAATTTTATTTCTTCTGGTTTTAATCCTTTTAATGTAATTGGAAAATTAATCTTTTCCAAAGGATAAAGACCAATACCACCTTTTTTTCTTTTTCTTAATAAAGTAGCTCCAAGCTTTTCTTGAATATCAATCACTTCTTTTATTTTTTCATCATCAAACTTTAATCCTTTAACAATACAAGATATTCCATAAGGATAATCTTTAGGCATTGATTTATCAACAATTAATTTATATCCAGATTTATTCACATTTATTTTACTATATCTCTCTTTACCACTAAAAGTTTTCAAAGCTCTTAGAATTCCTTGCTCAGAAAGCATATCAGGTCTATTAGGAGCAACTTCAACTTCTATTATATCATTATCCATCCTTTCAACAGCAGTACTCATCATACTAAGAATATGATCAATTTCATCATCTTTCTTATTTCCAATAATTTTTTTTACTTCAGACTTTCTAACTGTTACAACTGTCATTTGAATTTATTATCAAAACCTCCAGCTAATTTATTTGCATGTCCTACTTCTTTCATTTTACTAGACGGCATTCTTTTTTCATATTCATCTAAAGTATTTTGTAAAGATAAAGAAGCATTAACTTTCGTTTGATTTGCTATTTTTAATAATAAAAATAAAGTATCTCCAATAAAATCAGATACTTCTATCCTATTTTTCTCAATAACTTCCCTCTGTTTATCATCATCTATCCACTTTATTAAATTCCAAAACTCTCCAACTTCTTCAGTTATATTTAAAGATAAATCCTTCAAATTCCAGCTATCTTCCCATCCTCTAACTTTATCAAATTCCCTTATTTTATTCTGAGCATCTTTTATGTCCATTTTATTTCTTCCAGATTTTTATATTTCTTAATTGTTTAATATCATTACCATACAACTCTCTAAGATCTTTTATTTCATAGTAATCCATAAGTATTCTATCAAAACCAGGTCCCCAAGCTAAAACTGGTATCCATTCTCCAAGTAAAGCTATAGTAACTTCTGGTCTAAATATTCCCGCACCTCCAAGCTCTATCCACTCATTCCTTACAGGATGCCAAGCATCAATTTCAACACTAGGTTCTGTGTATGGAAAATAATGGGGTCTGAATCTTACTTTTGGGAAGCCCATCTTATTGAAAAATTCTTTCAAATATCCAAGTAAATTCTGAAAATTAGCATCTTTATCAATTACAATTCCTTCTGTCTGATTAAACTCAAATCCATGCTTCCAATCAACAGTTTCATTTCTAAAACATTTTCCAATTGCAAAAAACTTGCCTCTTCTTTGCTCTTTAGGCAGTTTGCTTAGTTCATAAAGTGTTTTTGCAGATAAACAGGTAGTATGCGTTCTCAAAACTAATTTTTCTGCTTCTTTAGTATTCCACTTTCCTCCCCATCCTTTATTTCCATCAACACCCTGTTCGTGAGATTTTTTAACAGAATCTACAACTTTGCCATATTTACCTAAATCTCCTAAAGAATTTATGAAAAAAGTATCTTGTAAATCTCTTACAGGATGATCTTGTGCAGTAAACAAAGCATCAAAATTCCAAAAGCTTTCCTGAATCAAACTTCCTTTCATTTCTTTAAAACCCATTTCAGTCCAGACTCTTCTGCCATAATCAATTGTCTGATTAACAAAATGTTCCTTCCCGCCATTAATTTTTGGAACTTGAGACTCAACATCATATCTTCTAAATTTTTTGCCTTTCCAAGACTCTTTTTGTATCATTTCAGAAGTAAGTTCTTCAATTAAATCAATTTTAGAAAGGTCTTCTTTAACTAAGTCCTTACCAAGTTTAGTTAATGTAAATGAAACAACTTGTTCTTCAGTTATTATCACAATATCCTTTCTATCTTTAAGTTTGTCTAATGAGAATTTTTGTTCAGCTGAAATATTATCAAATTCCAATGGAAGCAAATCAATAAACTGCTCTTCAAGGCTTTTTTTAACAATATCAGATTTATCTCCTGTAAAAATAAGCCTACCATTCTTTATATCTGCTAACGCTTTTTTCTTTAAAGCTCCTATAGCTGCCTTAAACTCATTATCACTCAGTCTACTCTGTTTTTGAGCATTTTGAAGGCTTACAGGCCCTTGTTCAGCAATTAATAACAATTGTCTCTCTGGAAGACCTTTTTTTTTATAATAAATCCCATTAGTTCCAAGATCAATAATTTTTTTCTTTTCTATTTTAAGTTCTATTACTTTCTTAGAATTTAAAAATTCTAAAGCTCTTAAAACTGAAACTCTATCAAGTCCTGATTTTTCTATAATTTCATCAAAGCTTTGTAAACTAAGAAAAGGGGTAACCTTTTTTTCAATAGGCGATAAACTTTCTATTAATTCCTGCATATCCATAAAAAGCTAGGGGAATATTTATTAATAAATTTTCCTGTGTACCAAAAACTCTTAAAAAGCCTCTTTTACAGACTTATTATTCATTCCTAAAGATAATAAAAAAGCCTTTAGTTCAACAACCTCATTCTTAACATAATTAAACACCTTAATTTTATTCTTATATTTATTGCATAACCTAATATTTTGAGCTAATCTAGAAACTTTTTGAGATATAACTAAATCTGATTTTTCCTTTAAAAAATTCAAGTCAAAACCAATTGTAATATCATTACTTATAGCTAGTTTACACAAAACATGATCTAACCCAGAATCCCTTTGCTTTAATTTATCTCTGCCAATAAAATCGCTAAACAAAAGAACATTAACTTTTTTGTTTTCAAGTATCTTTCTATTAAAATCACTATCTCCTGCAATAACAACTACATCTTTACCTTGTTTAGAAAGTTTATCTATCTCTTTTCTTACTTCATTTATACTTCCTTTAATAAAATCCATAAAAGAATGAGTTATTTCGCATTAAAAAACCTAACCATATATGCTTGTTCCTCTAAAACTCTTCCCATAAAGTAACTTATCTAAATTTCTCAGATCATCCCCTATAATATAAGTTTTAATTTTTGAGTCTAAAATAGTCTTAGAAGCGTTTTGATCTAAAACAAAATGCTGTCCTGGTTTAAAATCTATTTTACTAACTATACTATGAAAATCTTTCCAAGAAATATAAGGTATAAATTTAGCATCTTTATATTCAAGAGGATTTTTATTATACAATCCATCAACATTTGTAATATTAATAAATACTCCTCCAAGCTCTTTAGCAATACTTGCAGCAGTACCATCACTTGTCTGATCTGGCTTATATTGTAATCCTCCTGCAAAAACTATCTTTTCCTTATTGAGCAATCTTTTAATTCCTTCCAAAGTATGTGGAACCCCATCTAATTGATCTTGTCCAAAAAAATAACTCATAAATCTAGCATTATGTCTTGTAACAGATATACCTGCAAAACTTTGTAATTTAATAGAAGCATTAATCTTCTTCAAACCATTAATGTAAATTCTTGCAATACTTCCTCCTCCAGTAACAATAATAAATTTCTTTTTTTTAGAATGTTTTAAAATTATTTTCTTAAATTTTAAGAGAAAAGGGATATTAATTTTTCCATTTTTTAATATCTGGCTACCTCCAAGACTAATTACTACAACCTCTTTTTTCATGTGATATTAAATGAAAAATGAATATATAAATTTTACATCGTAAGCTTTACGCCAAATACAACTTAATAGTTAAAATAAAATTTTAAATATTTAAAAATAATATAAGTAAATGGCAAAAGAAAAAAGGGTGTCGCCATTGTTTAAAATAGTTAATAAAAAGAGATTTTCAGTTTGTGATTATCATGGCATATGTGGAAATAAAGCCTACAAAGAAGTTTACCAATCTTTGCTAAAAGGAAAATATAAAAAAAATGGGTGGAGTTATCTCTGTAGAAAACATTTTCTGCAAGAACAGAAAAGATACAAAGGAAAATTACCTTATGCAAATGTAGAATACTAATGAGTAAAGATTAATCTAACTTTTTTAATAGTTCATTTTTAATAATCTCTTTCTTATCACTAGAAATTTTAAACAGAAATTTATCGATCATTTTTTCTGATACAGTAAAAATATAATTAATTTTTATAACGCTATCTGCAATAAGCCCCTCTTCTTTAGATATATTAATTCCTTTCATATGGGGATTGCTAGTAATAACTGCACATACAATATTTCCATACTCTTCAAACAAAACTAAAGCAGGTCTTTTCTTAATTTCAAAAGTATCTGAAAATTGAACATTAGCAATTATAATATCTCCAAAATTATACTTTTTCCCATATTTCATCATACTTGTTATCCCAAATCTCCTTCATTTTCTCTTTTTGAATTTCATGTAAGAATTTATCATATTGGTCTTTCTTTTTTGAGTTTATAAATACAAGAGCCATTTTCTCTATTATCTCATTATAAGTCTCTCTTGAATGCTCTTTAGCTTTTTTTAATAATTCTATAACTTTTTTATCTAATAAAATTGTTGATTGTTCTGCCATCTTACATTAGCTATATATTACTTATATACTAATGTATAAGTAATATATAAATCTTCCTATTGGTTTTTATCTCACAGTAAATAACTTATCATCCTTAACGTCAAATATACCTAATCTAACTCCGCAATCTATCCAGCCATGAGCATAATATATAGCTCCAAAGCTATTAACTAAATCACCTTTTTTCTCAAAAAACCTTGAATCTGAAAGGTAAGCAGAAGCCATTTTAATTATTTCTCCAGCTTCTTTTTTCTTTCCTTTAGAAATATTTTTCTTAACAATATCTAAAGCTCTAAAAGTCAGTTTATGATACTTTTCTATATCTTTTTTGGTTATTTTATCTTTCATTATACATAAAACTTTTTTAATTATAAATAACAATTACTTAAAACCATCTGCCCCTAATTTGATTAATATCTTCTTAATTTCATTAATTGCCTCTTGTTGATCTTTTTTATCAGACATTCTTACAAATCTAATTAATAAATCTGATAAACTATCTTGATTAAACAATTTAAGCTTATATCCATCTGTTATAAAATAAAATCTAAAATTTTTATACCTCAATTCTTTAATGATAATTCCTCCAACATTTCCTAATAATTTTCCCTTATTAGGATTTTCCTCTAAAGAATACATTAATCTAAAAATAATTTTAGACTCACCCTTAAATTTATTTAATATTTCATTTTTTAAACTTTCTAGAATACTTACTTTGGCCATTTTTTATCGGCCTCTTTTATGGCCTCTTCAATAGAAATAAATCCTTCACTAGACATTAAAAAATCCCTAAGTTGTTCTTTAAGAGCTAATTTATATATCCTTCTAATGATTTCATCATAACTTTCACCTTTAATTCCAAAAGTAGAAATTTTATCTTTTATTTCCTTGCTTAATTGTATTGAAGTAATTTCCATTTTACCTATAGTAACTATGGTGGCTATAGTTTATAAACTTTTTCCCAAATAAGCTTATAAAAAAATTAACCTTTAATTGATATTATTAGTTTTATTTTATAATTAAAAATCCTTTAAACCCCCGCATATAATAAATGATGATAATTATGAAATATTTAGTATACTAAAACAGAACAATCCAGATGAAACAGTTGTTATAGCAGATGGACTTGTATCAACAGTAATCTATCCTTTAACTGGGAGCAAAGTAACTGGCATAATAGGTGCAAATTTAGGAGGAGGTTATCCACAGCCAAATAATGAATTTATATATGGTAATTGTAAAAACAAGATATTTCACATAAAAAATATGAAAGGTTACTTTTCAGAATCAAAAAATAATAAGATAAAAAAAGTAGTGTTAATATCAGACATTCCTCAAAATTGTACTTTCCTTGAATCAATTTACGAAAAAAACATTTATTTATATAAAATAAATTTAACAGACTAACTTAAGCTACTTTTCTTTAATTCCTTAATCTCATCAAAATCTTTATCCAAAGAAATTATTTCTCCATTTGATTTAAGAATAGAGTGTGAAGCATGAATTGCATCTCTGGGATTAAGATTATACTTATCCATTAAAATTTGAGCTTTTGTGATAGTCTGAAGATTAACATCTAAAAACTTCAAATTTGGGAATTTTAAGAATTTCTTTCCTTCCCCATTTGCTATTTTCAAACCTCTTTTCTTTTTTAAAGTATAAACAACTTCATCCCAAGTCAAAAAGGAAGTACATCCTTCAAAATTTCCATTAACAATATCAAATAATATCTTTTTACATTTAATCGATAAATTATCTTCATATAATAAAGGATATAAAAAAATATTAGAATCAATATATTTCATCATTTTGTTGTAAGATAATCTTTTTTATTTCCTTAGCAGATCCTTTTTTCTCCTTGTTTGGCACATTAAAAAACTCTTCCAAAAATTTATTAGGGTCTTGTTCATTTTTTAATATTACCTCATCTCCCCTTACCTCAAACGTAATCTTCACACCTTTATCTAATCCAAGAAATTCCCGAATATCTTTAGGAATAACTACCTGCCCTTTTTCACCTATTTCTCTTTTAGATATCATATTTTATTAAGTAAAAACTAGTATTTAAACTTTTTCCTACCAATAAGTAGGATTAATTTAAACGTTTAACAAATTAAGAACTTTCCATTACCTTGAAGCTCACAAGGCATATTTGTATTATTAATAATTGTATATGAAACTCCTGAAAATCCTATGGAATAGCATACTATTTTAATTTCAAATTCACCTCTGTAATCTTTAAAATCTGTTTCTAGCAGATAATACCCTTTATCTCCTTCTCTGTTAACCAAAGTCTCAGAGTCAATGAAGTCATAAATACTATCTAAATTTTTCAAAGATTTATCATCTTCATTTACCTGTTCAGATGTTATGTCTGCCTTGCAGTTGGCATTTTCCTCAGGCAGGCCATTAGGATTGCTAATTTTTATTAGCACACTTTCAGGAGCATAATTTCTATGAATAGATGATTCTATATGGATAAACATAAAAATAACTAATAAAACGAGGAAAAAAGCAAGAATGTTTTTTCTATTTTGAAAAAAACTATTTATATCACCCATAAACTAAATAGAAGAAGAGAATATATAAAATCAAGAGTTTTTAGTTCCCCTAAAAAGTTTTTTTCCACCCCTTATAGTTAACCCAGCTCCAAGAAGCATAATACATTCTAATCCCTGTCCACATCCATGTAGTGGAAGACCATTACTTGGAAAATCATTAGGGTCATTAGGATCTGTTCCTGAATTAATTTCTAAACCATTTTCACCATCTTCCTCTTCTTTTCCTGTTCTAATTTTGTGAACAAATGTTCTAATTTTGTGAACAAAATCTTTAGCTTTCTCTAATATTTCCTCAGCTTCTTCCTTTGATATATTTTCCACCATAATTGCTCTATTAAAAAATAATAATTAAATTAATAAACTTTGTTAAAAACAAGAAGTCTATAAGTCAGAGTTTTATTTAAATAATCTTTTCTTTTGTTATCCCATAAATTAGTCATTTTTTCGCTTCTGTTCAATGAATAATTAATAATAAAATCGCAAGTAGGAAGTACTTCATCAGTTAAATTAATATTTTCCAATAAATTAAAACCATTTCTACAAAGGAAATTTATAAGTATTTTATTATTCATTACATCCCCTAAGTCTGATTCAGAAAATTCGTCTAAAATAATAATCCTACCACCATTTTTTATGTATTTAGAGATATTATACAAACCTAATCTTTTGTCTGTAAAATATTGCAATGATTCAAATAAAATAGCAGTATCAAATTTATATTGAAGTTTAAAAAATTCGGCAGAACCATGAATAAACTTAATGCTTGGAAATATTTTCCTGCCAATATTAATTAATTTTTTATCAGGCACAATACATACAGTAAAATATCCTAATTGTTTAATATTATTTGAAAATCCACCTATCCCACCACCAACATCAATAATATTCTTTGAATTTTTTTGAATAAATAAAACAGCTAAATCAGAAAGCCTTTTTTGGGCATTAATAAACCCTTTATTAGTTATTTTTCCTTTAGATTTTTTCTCCCACAAGCCATAATGAATATCATAAGAACCAACATCATTAATGAGGCTTAAATAATATTTTATATCATCATATTCAAGCTTAATATCTCGTATCCACTCTTTGAATAAAAATGCCATAATACAAGCTAGTCAAGAAGGTTTAAATTTATTTAGAGTCAATAAAACTAATAATCATTTTTATTAAATAAACCAAAGTAAAAATCAGAAGAAGTATGCAAGAAAGCCTCTGCAAATCCTCTTCCTTTCATATTAGAGCATGTCCTGTATTTATTCAGCCCAAGAACAATATCACAGTAATTAACATAATGCAACTGGCTTTTAAAACACTTCATAGCCATTTTTTTTTCTTCTATAACGCTAGTTATATCGACAATTAAGTTGGGGATTAATGGTGTCCAAACTTCATAAGCACAAATGTCAAATTTGAATTTAAACGATTTACTGGCGAAATAAAGTAGCTTATTTATTTTGATATGATCTATATGATTTTCCAAAAACCAAGGAAGATAAATTAAATCAGGTTTAATCTCATCCAATATTTTAACTAATTTTTTCACAGTAGCATCATTAAGTTGTCTTGTACACTCGGGTTCGTCAAGATAGTAAAAATACCTGA
This sequence comes from Candidatus Pacearchaeota archaeon, assembly GCA_018304325.1. Classification (GTDB taxonomy): domain Archaea; phylum Nanobdellota; class Nanobdellia; order Pacearchaeales; family GW2011-AR1; genus JACPLR01. Next base: position 1,956 of record JAGVWM010000005.1, on the reverse strand, counting down.
TTCCAAGGACTTTAAGTGCTTCAGCAGATTCTTTTTTTCTTATTTTTTCTGCATAACTTTTATTCTTAATATCGGGAACTCCGTAACGCCCATCAGTCATATAAATAACATTTACTCTGTCTCCGGTAAGAATATGCTTTCTTAAAGTTCCACCACATCCAAAAATTTCGTCATCAAAATGCGGTGAAAGAACAACAATATTTGCCCCTTTGGGCTTACTGGCAATGAAAGGAACGCAAATTAAATCTTTCCTTATACCTTTCAGTTTATTAATCACATAAAATGCAAATTTTTCTACTTTTAAAACCATAAATAACATAAAAAGGCTTAACTTATAAGATTTATTGCTCCAATTTGGTCTAATACCCCATAGCTTGATGCGATGTTTTTCAGTCGTTCTCAATTGGAGGCATCCAAAATTTTGAAAAATTCTCTAAAGAGAATTTTGTTTTGGAGTGTACTCAATAATCAGTAGATTCATAACACTTAAAGAATACCTCCCATAGCTTAATACTATCGGGATCCTTTATTGTATCATGTCAAGAACTAAACACGCTATACACTTTACAGGCTGTGTCACAGGCTGTGTCACAATACATTTAATTATTCTTAATAATCAGGTTAAAAATAATATTTTTGTTATTAATAGATAATTTTCCTCTTGCTATCCATATCTTCTTTAAATTATGCGCAATACTTACCAGATTCAGTTCTAATTTTGCTCCATCTAACCCCCTTATTAAGAATTCATCGAATCCAAAATTGTGTTTTATATCTCCTATAACTGGCTCAACAATAGTTTTTCTTAAACTATATATTTTCTTTCCTTCTGAAGTTTCCATTTTATTTTTCATTCGCAATCTTTCTCTGAAAAATTCTATCACTTTTTTAATAATCTTCCCATCTTCTGATTTGTAGACTCTCTGTCTTTTTTTACCTTGCTGTTTCCAAGTTGCATGATACTTCAGTCTTGCTCCTTTCAAAATTATTTCATCTTTTTCCCAGTCGTATTCATAATTTTCTTCATCTACATTTTTTTCTTTATTGCCGATTTCTTGTGCTTGGGATATAGTTGGGATATACCCATCAATTTTTTCAACCTCTAAAAATTTTAGATTACTTCCACTATTATAGTTGCAATCTAAAACAACCTTTGTATCTTCTTTTAGTTTAATATTTTCTTTTACATTTTTCAATTGCGGTTGCAATTGAAATGTGTCAGTTCTATCTTGGCAGACATCATTTGCAACAACTATCTGGCTTTTTGAGTCAACCTCTTTATCAGAGAGTCTTTATCAAATTCTTCAATTGCTTTCTTGCAATTTTCTTTTAATTTTTCTTTATTTTTTACTTTACGATAGTTTTCAACTATCCCCTTGAGATTTTTCATCTCAAGATTTGTTTTATTCTCTTCTTTGTCTCCATAAATTTCTTTATCTATTTCATCTTGCTTTATGTCTTCTTCAATCATTTTAATTATTTTCAGAAGCTAATTCAACTGTTTCTTTAAATGCCTCTTTAACAAAAGAGGAATTGTTTTTCCTAAATCGTGCTATTGTCCTGAAATTTGGCTGGACTTTCTCAGCCAAGTACATAAAAACAAAGTTTTCTCTACAAGCACTGGCTAATCTTCTTGATGATCTTTCTTTAGATAGCATTCCCTGAATAATAATTTTCATTATTATTCTTGGATGATATGAAGGATGCCCTGCACCCTCATAAATCATATCAAAACCTGAGAAATTTAATGACTCAACAAATTCCTCGACGAAAAAACAGATATGGTCTTTAGGAATCATATCATTAATTGATTGAGGAATTAACCAATTTTGATTCTTAAAAGATTCTATATATGCCATTTTAACCTCCTTTGTCGATATTTATCGACGATATTTAATTAATATACCGACGAGAGATAGGTATTTATATTTTACTAATTATGGGACAGCCTGTTTA
>JAGVWM010000004.1 GCA_018304325.1 Candidatus Pacearchaeota archaeon | reverse complement strand
AGAGATGTATATCCAAGAGGGCATTTTTGGAATGCAGGATATTTCTGCTGTCCAGTTGGAGTTGATTTTGATAATGTATTTTCATACATAGAAAATCAATAGCGTTTAAAGGACGCTGTGTGGCTTTAGCCCATAGAGGATGTCACAGTTGCTAAAGATTTATAAATGTTAAATAGAATAAATTTTTATGCTAACTGGAAAAACTGACTTAGAATTTAGAACTGAAGAAGGTTTTATAATTGCAAGTTTGCCTGATTATACTTTGGGATATTGTAAGGACTGGAAATCTAGAAGAGAGGTGAAAATTAATCTTGATGATGCTTTAAATAATGTAATTTTATGTGTGCACCCTATGACTGATTTTTTAGATGAATATAGTGAAATAAAATATTTTTATGATCCTGAAAAAGACGGTTGGAAAGCTGTTCTTAGTAATTTTCCAGATAGGGCTTCTTTGGAGTATGGATTAGGAACTTTAGAATATGATGTTTTTAATTTATTAGTTCATTTAAAGAAGGAAATGGGTAAGGAATTGATATGAAAAATAAACTGTCAAGAAGAAACTTGTTAAATACTGGGACTGCGGCCGGAGCTGTTATTTTAGAAATTTGTGTACTTACAGGTTTATACAATTTATCTGTTAATAAATCAAATCAATATATTGGGGGATACCATACATATGAACATATTTCTGCCCCTAAACCTTATTTTGAGATTGATCCCGAGATTTTTGATAAGTTACCCTTTGATATAAAAACAGAAGAAGCTATTAATTCTAGAGAAAGACATTATAAACCTAATTTTCTTATTGGAGATTCTATGGCTTATTTTTCCAGTTGGAATGATGTTTTGATACATGCTATGCCTGGAAGAGGTATACAAGAAATTCAGGACGGAATGGAAATTTCTTTAAATAAGGGTGAGTTTCAAAGGAGATTAAATAAAATTTATGTCTTTTTAGGTACTGCAGATGCAGGTTTTCCACCAAATGAAAATTATAAGTCTGTAATGCAGATGATAGAGGAAGTGCCTTTGCTTGAAATTGGGAAAATAGTAAATACTGATAAAAAGTTAAATCAGTTTGTTTCTGATTTTCAGGATTTCATTGATTTTTTAGAAGAGAATGTGCATTACCAGAGAATGGTTATTATAAGCCCATTTCCAAATACTGCAGTTGACAATTTTGACTTAATAGAAAGAGTTGATGGGGTTTTTGCTAGGAAGTATGGAAATGATTATTTTGATATTAATGACCATTTTTATGATTTTGGAAGAAAAGTTCAAAGAGATGCATCTTTAGAAAAAATGGAAGCAGAAAGAATAGAAAAATAACAAAACTCTTAAGTTTTATATATTTTCTTCTTCTATTTAATTTATGTTTGATATAAAGGCACTTTAATGATAAAATTTATTTTATATATAAGACTACAAATAAGGAAGGTAGCTTATTAATACATTAACAAAAAGCTTAAAAATACTCATTCCCTATTAATATGTTATGGATGACTTATTGAAGAATGCTAAAGAATTTCTTGAATCAGGAGAGGAAAATATAAAAAAAAGAAGGTATAATGCCTCTGTTTCTGATTTTTTTAAAGCAATAACTATTTTATGTGATTATCTAATTTACAAAGAGATTAAAATTCTCCCTAAAAATCATAATGACAGGTTCTTTTTACTTAAAAAGTATTTTGTTAGTATTCATGATAATGTTTCAGAATTATTTAAAATTTATATAGATTCTTATAACTTACGACTCAAGCTAGAAGATGCTCTTAAAATAGAATTTTATGCTTATGGACTTAAAAAATATACAGAGACTAAAAAGTAGTTTAAATGAAATAACTAAAAATAAAAATGTTTTAGATGTAATTTTATTTGGATCATTTATAAAAGGAAAACTTAATTCAAATGATATAGATATAGCAATAATTTCTGAAACAGGAAAATTAAATATTGATTTGACTTCTTCAAAATACCAAAATTTTCATTTTAGCATTATTTCTATTGAAAATTTTTTTCTTACACATATTTCGCTTGTTAATACTATTTTTAGGGAAGGATATAGCATTAAATATGATAAGCCTTTTTCAGAATTATTTAAATTTTCAAGTAAAATTCTTTTTTCTTATGAATTAAAAGCTCTTAAAAATTCTGATAAAGTTAGGTTAGCCACTATTTTTCATGGCAAAAATGGGAAGGGGTTGGTAGAAGAAAATGGTGGTGAATGGATTTCAAGGCAGGTTTTTTTAATACCGACAAATTGTGAGGGGCTTTTTGAAGACACTTTTAATAACTTTAACTGCAAATACAAAAAATCTTATATATTAATACATTAGGAAAAAATAACTAAAAATATGAAAAATAATAATATATTAAAATATAGCAAAATTAGAAAAACTATTAGAAAGAACAATCTTAAAATTAATAAAGATTCTTTAGATGAAATTAATAAGCTTATGTATTCTTTGATTAACAGGGTTGTTGACAACATTAATTATAATCTGAAAATTAGCGGTAAAAAGTCTATAAAGATTAATGATGTGAGAAAAGCTTTTGATCAGTTGATTAAGGATGAAAAATACAGGGAAATTTAATTTTAGTATGATAAAGATCTGTATAAAATTTAATAATAATCAAACTGAGCAGGATTTAAATGGTATTTGTAAATAGAAGGTTTAGCAACAAAAAAAATATATTTACTTTTTTCTTAGTTTTGTTCACCGTTTTTATGCTTATTCATATAGAATTAGCAATTAATAGGGATTATGCACCTGAAAGTGTGCTAATAAAAATTAGCAATCCTGATGGCCTGCCTGAGGAAAATGCTAACTGTAAGGCAGACATAATTTCAAATAAAATAAATATAAATGATAAATCATTAATTTCTTTAAATAGTATTTATGATTTTGTTGACCCTAATGTTTATAGCCTTCGTGGAAGCGATAAAGGGTATTATCTTTTAGAAACAGAATTTGAGAATTATCAAGGTGAATTTGAAATTAAGATAGTTTGTTATTCCCTAGGATTTTCAGGAGTTTCATATACAATTATCAATAATACAAATATGCTTTGTGAACTAAAAGACAAAGGAAAGTTGTTATTCTGCTAAGGTAAAGTAGTAAAGTGTATAAATACATACACATATGTGTATGTATGGCTACAAAAACAATATCAATGACGGGAGTCTTATAAAAGACTAGGATATTGTCAACTTATTAGAGTATAACTTATTTTTTAATTAAAAAGAAATCCCCACAGCTTGCTGTGATTGGGAGCTTCATTAATTATACTAAATCAGTTAAATTCCTGAAATTAATAATGCATATACAATTTTAAAATACTGAAGATAAATTTTCCTCTAGAATTTGAATTTGTATATGATTATAACAGCCAATTAGTTTCCTAGCTTTTCCTTATCTATTTCATAAACATAATATGTTTTATTGTAGACTGAATTTAAAAAACTACAGTTAAATTCTGATTTTGATAGGATAAGAGTTTTTGTGTCAGATAGGTTATTTGCTTCTAAAGCAGGGAAATAGCCATTTTTTAACATATTATTTTTTTCTTTACATACAGCATTGAGGAATTGGTTAACTTCTTTCTGAAATCCTCCCCCTAAATTAGCATTTATCATCCCAAGCACATGCTGTCCGGTTGCAGGGTATATTGCATGAGTAATTAGCCCCGTTGATAAAATAATAACATCTTCTTTATAATTATTATTCAAGAATTTTATAATATCATAGGTTTCATCAGTAATTATATATTTAGGGTTTAAAGGATTTTTAATTATAAAATAATAATTTACTAAAATAAGTATTAAGATAATAATTATAGTAATTATCTTTATGTAACCTATATCTCTAATTTTTTTTGATTTATTAGGATAATTGTTTATAATCTTATAAATATAAACAACTCCAATTCCTGCTAAAATTGACAATCCTATTAGATAAAATGCAAAAAGCCTTGCAAATGGGACTAAAATATTGAATTTAAAAATATAATATAAATATATTTGGATTAATGAGAAAATAAACCAACATAGAATAATTTTCTTTTCTTTAATTATTGAAATCAATCCGAAAAAAGCAAAAGCACTAGATATTACTCCAAAAAAAAATATTGGAGAGTATTTTGATTGTACAGGAGTCCATGTATCTGGAAATATAACAAATTTTGTTAGGTTTAGATAAGTCATTAATATTAGAGAGATTATTATAATTATTGCAGAAATAACTGCAAAGTAAATAAGGAAATGTCTTTTTTTAAGGTTAAATTTTTCATGAATATTATGCGACATGAATAATATGTACAAAAACAAAATTCCTGCAAAAAATGTTAAAGTAGGGGGGTAGGTTATTATTGTTATTAGGGATATTACTACTAGACAGACTAAATACCTATTCTTCCATCCAGCTGTATTTTCCCATTTATAGAAAAATATAAATGATAATAGGAGGAGAGTAATTCCCATGGTTAATGGAAGGAAATAATTATGTACAAGCAAATCTCCTGTGCTTTTTATTGCACCATAAAATAAAACACTTAGTAAGGCTGTATAATAACTTTTAAACCATAGCATCACTAAGTAAAATAAGAGTAGACTGTTAAATATCATAAAAATTATAATAAAATACTTGTAATATAAAATGGGTTCTCCTGGAATTATTGAGAATAATAATGCCAGAAAAAAGTGAAAACCTGATTCTAAGTTTGTTAATTTTTCAGGATATGCTAAATAAGGATTTGTAAATGGTAATTTATGTTCATTTACAATATATTTTGCAAAAGCTATATGGTTATATTCATCTGTCAATAATGGGTAAGAGTAGTTAAAATGTGGTTGATATGCTAGGAGTATATTTACTAATATTATAGCACATAGTAAGCTTAATTTAACCCATTTTTTCATTTTATAAAATGGGATAGTTATTATATAAACATTTTTCCGTTTTGGTCTTATATAAATTTTTAAATACATTTGATTTATTTATAAATAATAATTAATGTCAAAATGAGTGAGAAAAAGGTTTCAGTTGTAATACCTTGCTTAAATGAAGAACAAGGAATTGGTTTTTGTATTTCTAAAATACAAGATGTTTTTGATAATGAAGGAATAAATGGTGAAATAGTTGTAGTAGATAATGGCTGCACAGATAATACTATCAATGTAGTTAGGTCTTTTAGAAATAGTAGTATAAAGATTGTTAATCAACCAAATAAAGGCTATGGAAATGCTTATTTAGCAGGATTTAAAGAAACTAATGGGGAAATAATAATAATTGGTGACGCAGATAATAGTTATGATTTTTATGATATACCCAGATTTTTAGATCAGATAAGCTTAGGAAATGACTTTGTTATTGGTAATAGAGATATTATAGAAGCCAAATCTATGCCTTTTTTGCATAGATATCTTGGCAGACCTTTATTTTCTGTCTTACTTAAAAGTCTTTTTGGGTTAAAAATAAGTGATTCTCATTGTGGTTTCGGAGCTATAAAGAAAGAATCTTTAAATAAACTACATTTAAAATCAAGTGGTATGGAATTTGCTTCTGAAATATTAATAAAAGCAAAAAAAAATAATCTTAAAATTGATGAAATTTCTATAATTTACAGCCCTAGGTTTGGAAAGTCAAAATTAAGGACTTTTAGGGATGGGGCAAGACATCTAAGCTTAATTTTTAGGGAAAAGACCAGATTGATTTAAAATGAAAATAGTAATATTTCATAATTTTATGGATAATATTGGGGGTGCTGAAATTGTTGACCTTATAATTGCTCGAGAGTTAAGAGCAGATATTTATACAACTAATGTTAATAAGGAAAAGATTAAGAAAATGGGTTTTAGAACTAACAATATTTTTAGTATAGGAAAAGTGCCTATAAATGCCCCGTTTAAACAAGAATTTGCTTATTGTAAATTTAAAAAACTAAATTTAGGAGATAAATATGATTTTTATATAATTGCTGGAGATTGGGCTTTATCTGGGGCTGTTAAAAATAAGCCTAATTTATGGTATGTGTATTCCCCAAAAAGGGAGATTTGGGATTTATATGGATATACAAGAAAGTACATTATTGCCCGGTGGAAAAGACCCATTTTTAGTATTTGGGCTAAAATTCATAGATATTTGGACAAAAAAGATGCGAAAAATGTCAATGCATTTGTTTCGATATCTAATAATGTCCAAAATCGCCTGAAGGAATATCTTAATAAAGAATCAGAAGTTATTTATCCTCCCGTTGAAACTTCAAAATATTTTTATAAAAAAAACGGAGATTATTGGCTCAGTGTTAATAGGCTTATAACTCATAAGAGAGTTGATATGCAGATTAAAGCTTTTGAAAAATTGCCCAATGAAAAGTTAATAATTGTTGGAAGTTATGAACAATCAAAACATTTTAAGAGATATGCTGATTATATAAAAAACATAAAACCAAAAAATGTTGAAATAAAAAGTTGGGTTGATGATAAGACTCTTAAGGAATTATATGCAAATTGTAAGGGATTCATTACAACTTCTTTAAATGAGGATTTTGGACTTACTCCTGTAGAAGCAATGGCTTCTGGGAAGCCAGTTATAGCTCCAAATGAAGGAGGTTATAAAGAGACAATTATTAATGGAAAAACAGGAGTGTTAATTGATAATATAGATGTTGATAAATTAGTAGATGCTATAAAAAATTTGGACAGGAAAATTGATGATAATCCTATGAAATATAAAAATGCCTGCATGAAACAAGCAGGAAAGTTTGGCACTAAAATATTTATTAGTAAAATGAAGTCTGCTATTCTGGAGGTAATTGAAGATGAGGGTGCTGTTAGTAAATGATTATTATAGTAAAGTTGGGGGAAGTGAAGTTTATTTTTATAATTTAGCTAATTTATTAAAATCCAAGGGCCATGAAGTTTATACTTTAACTTTTAGTAATTTCAGCCTTTTTTCAAAGTATAGTTATGTAATAAAAAGGCCTCATTCTAATTTTGGCAAATTCCTTTCACTTTATTTTATAAATCCATATGTTTACTTAAAGTTAAGAAAGGTGGTTAAGGAAATAAATCCTGATATTATCCACCTCAATAATATATATGAAAACCATTATAATATTATTTTATCTTGTATAGGCTATCCTGTTGTTAAAAGTGTTCATGATATAAGAGATATTGATGTTAAATACAATAAAATCTCCCCTTATATTACTGCGAAGTCCAAATTTTTTGTTTCTTCGAGGACAATTAAAGCGTTTATTTCCCCCTCTTTTTTTCTTAAGGGTAAAATGGAGGAATTTGGCTATGATAAAGTTGTGAGATTACCCCATTTTATTGACTTCACTAAACAAATAAAATTGCCTGATGAAAGAAAAAAAATTATACTTTATTGCGGGAGACTTTCCGAAGAAAAAGGAGTTATTTATCTATTAAAGTCCTTTGAAAGCATTAACAAAAAAATACCTTACTCTCGTCTTTATATTGTTGGTGATGGAATGGAAAAGGATAATTTGGCCAGATATGTGAAATCTAAGAGTATAAGCAATGTAACCTTTTGCGGAAAGGTAGATAATTTGGATATTGGGAAGTTTTATATGATGGCTTCTGTTGTTGTTATTCCCAGTATTATTGATGAAAACCTACCTTTAGTTGCTCTTGAAGCTATGAGTTTTTCTAAGCCAATAATTGCCTTCAGTGTTGGCGGGTTAAAGGAATTGGTATCAAATGGGAAAAATGGTTTTTTAGTTAGCAAAGGTAATGTAAAGTTATTATCGGAAAACATAGAAAAACTCTTAAAAAATAAGGGCCTTGCCAAAAAGATTGGAGAGAATGGGAGGAAGTTTATTATGGAAGATCAGTTTAGCGCAGAGTTTCATTATAGTACTTTAATGGGAGTGTATAATGGGGCGATTAATTCATAAAAAAAATAAAATTATTCTAAGAAAGTTAAGTGACAGAGAAATGAATCAGGTTAATACTATCTATAATGGTATATTTGGTAGGAAAAGAAGTTTAGATAGTTTTAATCATTTTTATTCAAATAATCCTGAAGGAAAGGCATATTCATGCTTGTTAGAATGTGATAATAAAATAACTGGATTTTGTTTTACTGCTCCGAGAAGTTTGAGTTTTTTTGGAAAAAAGAAGAAAGCTAGAATAATCTCTAATATGTTAGTTGACAATGACTCGAGGGGGAAGGGATATAGCAACCTTATCTCTAAAAAACTTTTTGTCTTACCTAAGCTTTATATCGGATTTATTTCTGGAAAGTATAAATGGTCTGAATTTAATGGTGGAACTGTACCTATAAAAACCTATACTAAAACTGTGCCCTTATTGGCAAGATTTCTTAATTTAAATAGGAGGATAAATTGTAATGTAACTATTAAGAGAGCTTATAATCTTGACAGAAGAATAAATGACTTTCTGTCAATCTTGGAAAAAACCTTACCTTCTTTATTTTTTATTAAAAATCAGGCTTTTTTGAACTGGAGATATATTAATCTTCCAAATACTAAATATAAATGCTACCTCATTTTAAATAAAAGAGCCCGGAAGAATATCCTTGGTTTTTTTGCTTTTCATGAAGATGATAGAAGCCTTGTTGTGGATGAATTTCTTATTTTGGATATTAATCAACTTGAAAATATCCTGAATTTCTTATATAATTATTGTGTTTTAAATAACCTGCGTAAAATTAAGTTCACTATTTTAAGTAGGCAAATTGAACATTTGCTTTTAAAAAACAGGTTTAAAAAAATGGAATGTAATAGTTTTATGCTTGTACTGAAAATCAATGGAAAAGATTTTATAGAAAAATTACTTGATAAAGATAACTGGCATTTGACATACGGCGATTTTTTGGATATTTCTTAAATTAAAATGAGCTTCAGAAGTTTTAATGATATTTTAATTGTTAATGTAAATAGTTAAAAAGCTTTTAAAATTTATAGACATATGAAACTGGCGATTATTTTAAATGACTCCCTTGGGGGAGGAGGAATACCTAATGTTATGAGGTCTATTGCCTTTGAGCTTTCAAGAAAAAATGAGGTTCATCTTTTTTGCACTAAAAATACAAAAATAAAAAATGTCATTATCCACAAAATTTATACCACAAAATTTAAAATTTTATCTTTACTTTATTTTGCTGTTGTTTCAAAAATTATTACGAGGAAGGGATATGATATCACAATAGGTTCAAGTTTTCATGCGTTTAATCCGAATATTATCATTGCCCATAGCTGTTATAAATCTGCTCTTGGAAAGTGGAGGAGTATTATGCATAATTACCCCAATATAAATGAAAGAAAAATCAGGATTTCAGATTATCTAGCTGTTTTAATTGAATATTTAAATTTTAGATTTGGAAAATATAGGAGAATTGTATGTGTTTCTGAAGAGATCAAAAATGAGATTATAAGAGAATTTAATGTTAAACCAAATAAAATAAGAGTTATCCCAAATGGAGTTGATTTGAATAAGTTTAATACTAAAGATAAAATTAATGTTAGGAGTTTAATAAGACAAAAATACGGGATTAAGAATAAGGAAAAAATTATTTTGTTAGTTGGAACACCTTTTTTAAGAAAGGGGTTATTTAATTTAATTAGATCATTGCCCCATGTTAAAAATCACAATTTTAAACTTATTGCTATAGGAAAAGGAGATGTTAAATACTACGGGCATCTTGCTAAAACTTTTGGAGTATCAGATAAAATAATATTTGTGACAAATTGCAACAATCCAGAAGATTTTTATTTTGCGAGTGATTTATTTGTTTTTCCAAGTTTTTATGAAGGCTTTCCATTGGTTATTTTGGAAGCAATGGCTTCAGGTGTCCCAATAATTATTAATAAGGATGTTGTTTCTGATATTTATTTTAAGGATAGTAAGAATATTTTCACAATCGATAATATTTTTGATGAAAAGGAAATTGCAGAAAAAATAAATTTGCTCTTGTCCAATAATGGGGTTTGTGATAGGCTTAAAAAAAATAATAAAGGCATTATAGGCGAGTTTGATTGGGAAAAAATCTCTAGCTTGTACCTAAAGGAGATTAAGAAAATTAGCCCCATTTTATAACAACTGTTGCCCATCCCATACCAACTCCAAAACCTGTTAAAGCTACTAAATCCCCTGACTTTATTTTTTCTGCTTGGATAGCTTCATGTAGAGCAACAGGTATGGAAGCTTCTGCCATGTTTGCATATTTATTAATGTTTACATAAGTTTTTTCCATTGGCAGGTTTAACGAGTTCATAATATGTTTTATAATGTTAATATTTGCCTGATGTAAAATTATAAAATCCAAATCTTCCAGTTTTTTTCCTATTTTCTCAAGAGTTTTTTTTATTGAGACTGGAACATTTGTTGTTGCAAAGTTGAAGACTTCTTTTCCTTCCATAGGTTTGCCAAGTATCGGGTCTTCAAAAGCATTTGGATTTTCAAATGAAGCCATGCCTCCAAATGGAAGGTTTATCAAATGAGATTTATCTTTTTCATTTCCCATATCAATAGTTAATATTCCCTTATTTGTTTCACATCTTTTAAGAACAACTGCTCCTGAACCATCTCCAAAAAATACTGCCTTTGTTCTGTCTTTCCAACCTGTTAATTCAAATAGCTTAGCATGTTGAGTTGTCCCTATGATTAAAGCATTTTTATAGGTGCTATCTGATATGAATTTTGAAGCAGTTATCAATCCTGTTAAAAAACCCTGGCACCCATTCCTTATATCAAATATAGCTGCATTTTTGGCTCCTATTTTTTTTTGTACAATCGCAGCTGTTGCAGGAGTTGTCATATCAGGGTAGGTTGTTGCTAAAATAATTAATTCTATATCTTCCGGCATTAAATCTGCATTTTTTATTGCTTCAACAGCTGATTTTGCAGATAAGTCAGATCCTAATTCTCCTTTTTCTGAAACTCTCCTTTTTTTTATCCCTGTTTTTTCCTGTATCCATTTGTCTGAAGTATCTATGAATTTTTCTAAGTACTTATTAGTTATTATTCTTTTAGGAACATACATTCCAGTACCGATTATTTTTGCAGAATATTTCAATTTAATAATCCTCCATCTATTCTTATTGTCTGACCAGTTATATAGTTTCCCTCATTTGTAACTAAAAAGTATACTAATTCTGAAATTGCTCTAGGAGTACCTAATTTTTTCAGAGCTATTTTGTTAATTATTTTTTCTTTAATTTTTTCAGGTACTGTTTTTGCCATTTCAGACTCTATTAAGCCTGGAGCAATATTATTAACAGTTATACCATATTTTGCAAGTTCTTTTGCCAGTGTTTTTGTGAAGGCACTTATTCCTGCTTTTGATACTGAGTAATTTGCCTGCCCTCCACTTCCAAATTCTCCTGCAACTGACCCTATGTTTATTATTCTTCCTTTCGATTCTTTTATTTTGGGCAGTAATTTTTTTGTTAGTTTTATTGTTCCAATTAAGTTAACATTTATTACTTCGCTTATATCTTCTTCAGGCATGTTTTCCAGCAGGTTATCGCTTTTTATCCCTGCATTATTTACTAGAAAATCGATTTTCGGAAAACTTTCACTTATTGACTGGACAAATTTTTCTATCGAATTTATACTTGAGAGATCTAAATGAAATATTTTTATATCTTTATTTAAAGCTTCCAGTTCTTTTGCTTCTTCTTCTTTTTTATTAAATGTTCCTACAACTTTTATGCCCCTTTCTGATAAGAATATAGCTATATCTTTTCCTATTGAACCTGTTGCCCCAGTTACAATCGCAACTTTTTGCTCCATATATTATTATAACAGCCTAAATTTTTAAATATATGCAGTTTTAATAATATATCATGCCCAATATGGAAAAAATAAGATTAAGAAAGTATAAAAAAGGTGATGAAATCAATCTTGTTAGTTTATATGAATATTTTTTTCCGGAAAAGATGAGTTTAAAGTTATGGGAATGGAAATTTAAGAAAAATCCAAATGGAAACTTGATTGTTGTTGCTTTTAATAAAAAAAAAGAAATTGTTGGTCAGTATTACCTTCAATTTAAAAAAGGAGTTTATAATGGGGGAGAGAAATTATTTATACTTTCTGTTGATACATATATTCGGGTAGAATGTAGGGGGCAGGGCTTTGTCAATGGAGCATATAAATTCTTGAAAAAAAAGGAATTTTTTCTTTATGGCTTTCCGAATAGTTTCGGAGTAAGATCTCATATTAAGGCCCATGGGTCTGAATTTGGGAGAGAAGAAAAGATTATTATTCTAGGTAAAAAAAATCTACTTTTATTTCCCCATTTTTCCTTTAAATTCAAAAAGTCTAATCATTTGAATATAGTTCCTTTAAATAAAAATAATTTTTATGAATTTGATAATTTATGGAAAAGCAAAGTTAGAGAGTTGAATACTTCTGTCATAAGGGATTGTGAGTATATCAAATGGAGGCTACTGGAATGCCCAAATAAAAATAATATTTTTTTTATAAAATACAGGAATAACACTATTGGATATTTTTCAGTTTATCTTAAAAATGGGATTTGCTATATTTCTGATATTTTGATTTTTAACAAATATATGAATAAAAAATTAGTTTCTGTGATTAATGCTTTCTGCCGAAATGAATTTAAATTCAACAGAATGAAGCTATTAATAAATGATAATATAATAGTAAAAGCTTTTCTTTTAAATGGGTATTTTGTAGAAGATAAAATAACCATCAGATATGGAAAAAATGATAAATCTCAAGAACATCTTAATTTTTATTTAACTCTTTCAGATACAGACTTTTTTTAATATGCCAAGATTTATTTTTTGTGTAAACTCCTTACTTTAGTTCGTGAGAAAGCAAAAATAAATCTTGAGCATGCTCAAGAACTATACACTAAACAGGCTGTCCCATAATTAGTAAAATATAAATACCTATCTCTCGTCGGTATATTAATTAAATATCGTCGATAAATATCGACAAAGGAGGTTAAAA
>JAGVWM010000003.1 GCA_018304325.1 Candidatus Pacearchaeota archaeon | reverse complement strand
AAGGTAATTTCAGGAACAAGTAATTTATCTTTAGAACTAACAATTATCTCCCTAATTTTGCTATCTTTTAATAAAGCAGAAATAATAATATTCGTATCAACTACGATATCCATTTAATTTACTAGCTGAAGATCTTTTTATTCTTTTGCTTATTTCATCTACATCTTTTTGAGTAAGTTTGCTTTTCGAAGCAATATTGTTCATTATTTCTAAATCATTAACTCTTTTTTCTAACGCTTGCCTAGCTACCTCGCTCCAGCGTATTTCAGAAAATGTTTTCATCCTTTTTGCTAGTTCATCAGGAATTGCTAGTGTCATATTTACCATACTTATTTATGTGTAACCACATATTTAAACTTTTGTAGTAGAATAAATTCAATTAAACAAAGAAACAACCTTCTTTGGAGTTCTATCACTTTTAAATAATCCCCAATGAGGTTCAACAGCTAGATTATCTTTCCATGGCTGATTAAATGCCTCAAAATAAGAAAACTTAACCTTTTTCTTTTTTGCAAGTTTCGCATAAAAACTTTTTTGCAAGTTTTCACTAACTCTTGCATCTCCTGCAGTTGGATATCCTGTTTCTTTAATCAAAATAGATTTATTAGTTAATGCTTTAATAGCCATATACTGATTTTTAACATGATTTGCTCCATCTCCAGCACTAACAACTCCGTCCCAATAAGGATGAATATTTGGAAGTAAAAAATCTCCAAAATTCAAAACATTATTATCTATAAGATAATCATTCCTTTCTTCAGTTGTAGTAATTGGTTTCCCAGTTACATCTAAAAAGTCATAAGCATCATTCAATTCTTCTAAACTATATCTTCCATAAAGCCCCTCATTTCCAATACTATAAGCAGAAACATAATAAGCCTGATTTTTAGCGTTTTGTAATTCAACATTATTTTTCACATCCCACACACCCATGATAACACTTTTAAATCCCTCTTCTTTTGCAATTTTTGGAATTCTATATAAAGTTCCATCAGAAGCATAAGTAATTATTCCATTAAATCCAGCAGCCCTTAAAACTCTCATATCAGCCCTTATACTTTCATCACTTGGAAAAATTCCTTGTTCAGGATTAAAATTAGTAGGAGCATAACTTACCCATTGTAATGTATTAATTCTCCTTTCTATAGGTAGATTATCTTCAGCTGCAGAAATAAAATTAATATTAAATATTAAAATAAAAACTGTAAAAAGAAATATTAATTTTTTCATAAAAACAAAATACAAGGCTTTTATTTAAGTATTATTATAATGATATTGTATAAAATAGTTCAATCAACTTAGGCAATAATAACTACAGCATCTTCTAAATCTTTATGTAAAACAGCCCTAACTTTTTCTGAAGTAGATTTTAGTTCATTTTTTGAAAAATTATCTTGTGCATTTGCATCAATATAAGTCTGATCAAACCATACATTAAATCTTAACTGATCTGTCCCAAATTTTTCAAGTCTTCCATCATCACCTTCTTGACTCATAAATTTAGCCATAGCTTTGTTTCTATCTACTAAGTAAATTCCAGAATCAGTGTTATATTCTGCACACCCATTATGAGCTCCACACCTAATAGCCCACATATTTTGATGTAAAGATTTGTGCCCCATCTCACCTCTTTTAATATAGGGACTATTATCAATTAGATAAACTATCGGAGCATGATACTGTTTAATTGTTTCTGCATCAGCAACTGGTGTAAGAAAAATTAGGTTATTAATTGCGTCAATAAATTGAACTTCTTCTTTAGTCCTATGAACTTCCATAAAAATAATAAAAATTAATAATATTTAACCTTTTCTCTGTTTCAACTAAATTCCATAAGTATCTAACCTTTTGCTCATTCTTGTATAATCATCAGATCCTTCTCTAAAAGTAATTATACAAGGTGACTGATTTAATCCAGTATACTCTACAACTTCAATATACTTTCCCCTATTAGCTCCTCTTCTTGCAGTAAGAACTTTTCTTGTGTGATTAACAAAAAGTACTGCTTCAGGATTATCTCTTTCAGAAAAATCTAAAACAACTCCTTCTTCTAGTTCTCCAGACTTAACTAATTCATGCATATCATCTAAAGTTATAGTTTTTCTTACCATTTATCAAACTGCCATTCTTGAAAGAGATGCTTGCCTTACATTAGCTAAATAAGAAATCATTTCTCCAGGATATTCAAATCTATTCAAAACATCATGAGCACAAGTATATAGCCCATTAATCACATAATGTAAAAGTAAATCTACACTTGGCTTAGAAGAAATATGTTCACCATCGCTTTCCTTAAGCTCTCTTTCTCTTCTCTCTACAAGATAACTCTGGAATTTACCAAAACCTGCCCTTCCAATAGCTTCTACTAATTCTTCATTAGTTTCTGTAGATGTATCTGTTTTCATAATATGAATAAGGGAAAGACGTATATATAATTTACCTGCATTTTTATGAACAAATGACAATAAATAATAGCAAAATTTAAATATATGTTATATTTACCATAATAATAGCTAAATAAATTGAACATATGAAATGAATCTTACTGAATCTGAAAAAAGAATAATCAATTCATTAATAAGAAATTCAAGACAGTCATACAGGGAGTTAGCAAAAGAATCTAAAGTAAGTCTAGCAACTATTGCAAACAAAATAAAGTTGTTTAGGAAAGAAGGAGTAATAAATGGGCATACAACTCTAATTGATTATGACAAATTAGACTATGACCTTCATGTAATGATAAACATAAGAGTTTCTCAAGGAAAAGAAGTTGTAGTTGAAAAAAAACTTTTTAACAATCCAAATGTTACTGCAATTTATGACACAACTGGAGAATTTGATGTTTTAGTCATAGCTAGGTTCAAAAATAGAAAGGTGCTTGACAACTATCTAAAGACAATTCAAGTATATGAATTTGTTGAAAGAACACAAACCAATCTTATACTTAACACAATAAAAGAAAAACCTATAGAACTATCATAAAATTATATTCTCACACCAAGAACATTCCTTATCAGGACACTCACCTTGCAAAATTTTCAATGCTTTTTCAAAAAGTATTTCCGCATTTTTAATATTAACAGTAATTTTTTTCAAAGTTGTATCAAATATAACCTCTCCAGTTTCAGTTACTTCAGAAGGAACATAAAAAAGAAGAAAAGAATACTCTTCAGTCATAAATCCATTTTTTAATAATAATAAATTATAAATGTCTAACTGATTTTTATAATAATCTTGAGTATTTTCTTTAAGTTTATACCCTCTTGTCTTATAATCCAAAACAATAAGTCTATTATCTTTTACAAGAATATTATCCAAAGCTCCAAATAAAATATTTCCTTTTTTATCTTTCCATTTTATTCCTTTGAGATTATTTTGCCAGGTTTTAAGTAACTCTTTTTCATCTTCATTTCTTCCGAATAACTCCATTTTATCGCACTCATCATTATTACATAATTCTGGAGGTAACAAGTTTCTATCTCTAAATTTATTAAAGTGTTTCTTCAAAATGCTATCCATACCACTAGGAAGAGATGGAAAAATACCACTTGGTCTTTTCCAAACATAGTGTTTGTCTAACCAGAAACATCTTGGACATTCTTCCATTAAGCTAATAGATGAGGGTGATATTTTAAACTCCATTAATAGAAAATAAGTTGTATGTATAAAAATTTATCTAAGGAAGGGGGAAAAAATATTCACCTCTTTTTCCCCTCTTTGTTAAGACATTAAAGCTAAAGATGTTTATAAATCTTTTCAACTAAGATGATTTTTTTCCCATTCATCAGAAAGTTTTTTGCTTATATCAACCAAATAAGGTAATAAACTTTTTTTCCAGAAATTGAATGAATCATCTATAAACTTAGCTCTTAAGTTATTATCATTAATTAAATTAGCATGATTATTTCTTCTCATAAAATACATAATTTTTGACATTAATTTTAAAGCTTTCTTTTTTTCCTCTTCTGAAAACATTTTTGATTCATTAACATTAACAAAATCATTAGGATTTGGTATAATTAAACTATGGAAAAATCCATTCCAGGAGTGAAGAGCTTCAACTATCCTAGTAGAAATCTGCCTTAAAACACTATCACTCACAAAACCAGAAGATAAAATATAATCTCTTACAAAAAAACAACTATCTAAATCATCAAGAGAAGTTTTTATACCAAATTTCTTAGATGCTTCTAAATAATTTTTTTCAAGTTCTTTCAAAATAATCTCTTTATCTTTCATTTTTATTCTACAAACACTCCAGGTCTCCCAGGTTTAGCTTTATTACTTTTACCTCCAGGATCATATTTATTTTTATCATTAACCACAAAAACTTTAACCTTTTTATTTATTCTCCTACTTAAATTTTCTTCATTATAGATATCTAGTTCATTTGGTAGAACATATAAATATACTTTATCGCCATCTTTTCCATTCTTCTCTTTAATAATTCTAAGTATATTCAGTACATCGCTTATAGTTTTTTCAAAGGATTCTTCCTGCTTTTCTAATTTCAAATCAATTTTTTTATCATCAAATTTAGGCCAATCAGCCAAACTTACAAAACCCTTTCCACCAATTTTTTCCCACAGTTCTTCAGAGATGAAAGGGCAATAAACACTCAATAAAACTATAAATTTTTTAGCATTTTCTTTATCAATATTTTTATCTTGCATAAAATCAAAAAATGTTCTTAGTTTTATAACAGCAAGATTATGTTTAAAGTTTTCAATATCAACAGTTACTTCCTTAACCAATTTATTTATTTTACTTTCAATTCTTGGGTCTGCTTTACTACTTTTCAAATATTTAATATTAGAAAAATGTTCAAAAACCTTATTCAAAAATTTGTGACTTCCCAAAACTGTCTTCTCATCCCAGTTAGTATTACTATCAGGAGATGCAAAAGAAACTAAAGCTAGCCTTAAAGTATCTGCTCCAAATTTTTCAATTGTATCTAAAGGCTCAACAACATTTCCTTTAGACTTAGACATTCTATCTCCATCACTACCGTGTACAATTCCTTGCGTAAAGTATCTTAAAGCAGGTTCATCAAATTTTACCAACCCTAAATCTTTTAAAAATTTGGCATAAAATCTAATATAAATTAAGTGCATAGTTATATGCTCTGGTCCACCAATATACTGATCTATAGGAGTCCAGTAAAAAACTTTTTTTTCATCAAATATTTTTCTTGAATTTTTAGGATCAGTATACCTAAGATAATACCAAGAAGAATTAACAAAAGTATCCATTGTATCAGTTTCTCTTTTAGCACTACTTCCACATTTAGGACAACTAATATTAACAAATTCTTTATTTGTTGTTAAAGGATTTCCCTCTCCAAATTTTACTTTATCAGGAAGCTTAACCGGCAATTGAGATTCAGAAATAAGAACA
Source organism: Candidatus Pacearchaeota archaeon (assembly GCA_018304325.1). Lineage (GTDB taxonomy): Archaea > Nanobdellota > Nanobdellia > Pacearchaeales > GW2011-AR1 > JACPLR01. Next base: position 7,001 of record JAGVWM010000003.1, on the reverse strand, counting down.
ATTCCAGGAATAATCCTTTTAATCTCCCAAGAAATCAAACCATTTTTATTTATCCTATCCAAATAATCCTCTATAAATTTATAACAATCTTCTAAATCAGATAAAGAATTTATTTCTTTAGAAAAAGTTTTGTTCAATAAATCTTTTTCTTTATAAAAATCAGCTAGTTTTTTAAATATTTTGACATTAACAACTTCGAAGAATAAAATTTCTCCATTTACTTTATTCACACATTTAATATACTTACCTTTAATAGTATTTCCGAAAAATCTATTTTTTTCTTCAGGATTTAAAGCTCTTGTTTCAACAGTTTTTAATCCATTTTTTAAGTTTTCAAATGATTCTTGGTCATAAAAACTAAGTTCGGTTGAATTTTTTTCAACATTTTCTTTACACTTATCACAATAAACAACAGGTATTGGAGTACCCCAATATCTCTGTCTAGATATAAGCCAGTCTCTCAGCTTATACTGTATAGTTTTCTTTCCAAGTTTTTTAAATTCAAGTGCTTTAACAATATGTTCCTTAGCTTCACTACTTTCTAAATCATTAAATCCTTGAGAATTAGTTAAAATCCCATAATCAATAAAAGCTTGTAATTCAACTTCTAACTGATTTCTAGGAATTCCTAATTTTAATCCATATTTAATATAATCCTGAATATCATTTACATTATTTAAAATAAAATGTTTATTTGGAAATACAACTGCCCTTGTTGTTGTAAAACTATCAGCATACCAAGCGCCCCCCTCATCAGAAGTTTTTAATAAATTGCTTTCTAAAAATTTGATAAATTTTCCTTCATTATTTAAATTAACAGAAACTTTATAGAATTTGCCCCAATCTTTATCTTCTTTAATAATGCTAATGCCCCCATAATCTTTTAACTTAGCAATTTTATCTTTTGGTAAGCTTTTTTCAATAACTGTATATTCTGCTACCTTTGATTTTACAACCCACTTAACAGGAATCTTATATTTTTTAGCGAATTCAAAATCTCTCTGATCATGTGCTGGAACAGCCATAACCATACCACTACCATAATCTGCTAAAACAAAATTTCCTGCATAAACAGGGACTTTTTCATTATTCATTGGATTAACAGCATAACTTCCAGTAAAAACACCTTCTTTATCAAGATTTTCAACATCTTTCATTGATTTCATAGAAACACTTTTAATTTTCTTCAAAAATTTTTCAACTTCTTTTTTCTGTTTGTCAGTCACTAATTCCATAAGTTTAGGATGCTGAGCTGAAACAACCATAAATGTAACTCCAAAAATAGTATCTGGTCTTGTTGTAAATATTTTCCAAGGTTTATTATTTATACTAAATTCAATTTCAGCTCCAAAAGATTTTCCGATCCAGTTTCTTTGAAGCTTTTTTGCGTTTTCAGGCCAATCAACTTTATCTAAACCATTTAACAACTCTTCAGCATAATTTGTAATTTTGAAAAACCATTGTTCTAAATGTTTAATCTCAACATTAGTATCTTCATGTCTCCAGCAGCAACCATTAATAACCTGTTCATTTGCCAAAACACTTTCACATTTACTACACCAGTTAACAGGAGCTTTTTTTCTATAAGCAATTCCTCTTTTTAACATCTGTAAAAAAATCCATTGGTCCCACTTATAAAATTCTGAGTCACTTGTTTTCACCATTCTACTCCAATCATAACTCCAACCCATAGCCTTTTGCTGTTTCATAAAATTAGCAATTGATTTTTCTGTATACTCTTTCGGATGAGTCCCAGCTTTAATTGCAGCATTTTCAGCCGGAAGTCCTAAAGAATCATAACCAATAGGATAAAGAACATTATATCCTTGTAATCTTTTAAACCTAGCAAAAATATCTCCTAAGGAAAAAACAAATGCATGTCCCATATGCAAACCTGCTCCAGAGGGATAAGGAAACATATCTAAAACATAATATTTTTTCTTCTTAGACTTTTCACCAACTTCAAATATTTTTTTAGTTTCCCAAGATTTCTGCCATTTTTTTTCTATTTTGTTAAAATTGTAATCTACCATAGAAATCAGAATTTTATGATATATTTAAAATTTGTCTATTTTTCTTCTATTCCAAGTAGTTTATCTAAACTTAAATCAGCGTACAAAACTAACGGAACACTTGGTATTAGACTTTCTTCTTTCCAAGCAACAAACATTCCCAAAACATAATTTCCTATAAAACGGTCAAATTCAATCCTATGTAAATTCTCTCTTTCATCAACTAGTTTTTTACCATCTTCCCTATGACCATCATCATGATAGGGAGTTAAGAAAAAACCATTCTTATTCTCATAAGTATAACGCACACGAACAACAGGATAAGTCTCTGACTTATCTCCTGATTCAAATTTAACTATTTCTCCAAAAGCAATTCCCAAAATATCTTTTAGTCTTCCGATTCTCCCAGCTTCAACCTTTCCGGTCTTCAGATCAGTACGCTCATAAGAACTAATGTCTCCCAAATAATCAAAAGCTGAATCAATAGCATCACTAACTAACTTACTAGGAGTATAAAAATCCTTGAAGAGTAAGTTTTTATCCTTAAGTTTTTGACAGCAAATTGAGCATCAGTAACTCCTTGAGCAAGACCTGCATTAATCAATCTAGTTCCGTCATCAAATCTTTTCTTATTAGTTGTAGAGTGATCTACCATCTAAAAAGTGGAATTAAAGAATTTATAAGTATTACTATTCTAATTTTCTATAAATTATCACATTTCCTAAATAATCAAGCCACTCAACAGCTTTTTTGCTAGCATCCCCATTTGAAATAAATAATACTGGAAGATTTTCCTTTTGACCTAATTGTAAATGCTTCATAAGATCTTTATCACTAACACTTTTTTTCTCTTTAGCAATACAAAGGTAACTATCAAGTTTACCATTATTTTCTACATTTATTATTCCAGTAAATTCTTTTTTCTTAGCAGAAATCTCTTTCACTAGCTTAAGACTGTTATTTTCAAAGAATTCATACACTTTAGAAACAAATTCCGATTTATTTTTTTCTTTCTTTGACTTAGTTGATTTAAGGACGTTTTCCTGAACTTTTCTTTCAAGTATTAAAGAAGCTTTTTTAGGTTCTTCTTTTGTAAAGATTGACTCAGGAGTTATCATTTCAACAGTTTTCTGAACTAATGGTTCTCTAACTCTTTCAATATGTTCTGGCAGAATTTTTCTAACTATTGGTATTTCCATTTGCACAGGTTTAATTTGTGTCGTTAAAGTATTCTGAATTAATTCTGATGCATTTCCTTCATTAATTTTAATAAATCTCCAGTAAAGCTCATTGTTATGTTGAAAAGGAAAAGCAAAATCCTTTATACTTCTCAAAGCCACCCTAATTGCAGGTAGCTGATCAGCATCTTTTAAAACACCTTTATCTTTTAAAATTTCAAATGCTTCTTTTTCCTTATTAGGTAAATACTGATAAAAATTTTCAATTTGAAATTCTTGCCCAACTAAATAATATAAGGGGGAATTACCCACTCTTAAATTACTTAATTTTAGTCTTTTATCAGATAATAATTCGGCAAGCATAGCACTAGCCAATAAACTATCAATCTTTAAATGTTGAGAGATATGTACTGGTAAGCAAGGCCCTCTTATTTTAATAAAACTGATAATCTTTTCTCTCTGATCTAGAACACTATTACCTCTTTCCATTATAACTCAAAATAGACAGTGATTATAAATTTTGTTATACCTAAATCCTATAGCAAGGCTTAATAACTTATGCTTAATAAAATCATTATGAAGTGTAATAAATGTGGTCATGAATATGAAATAAAACTAGGAGCTAAAATTATCTCTAAAGGAGCTAAAATACTTACTGCAATGACTACAATTGTAACAGCTCAATGTGAACAATGTGGTCAAATATTTCAAGTTCCAGTAGCCAGCAAATCATTTTTCACAGTTAAGAAAAAGAATAGTTGAAAATTCAAGGCCTTCTCCAAGCAATTTCATAATAAGTAATATCACCCTCACTATCTACAACAGCTATAAGTAAGTTCTTTTTAGTTGAATGAGCAACCCTATTTTTAGCAGAAAAATCATGCCAAGTCATTTCTTGTGACTCTGAAACAGGGTATAAAATCCATTTTGCATGTTCCTTACCAGGTTTATGGCCTTTATCATAAACTCTAAAGTCAGCTCCAAATTTTAAAGCAGTTTTCAGCAAATATCCTTTATCTCTTAAATCTTTAAACACTAAAAATTTTATATATATATTCTTGTCAATCTTTTTACATTCATCAATAAGCTGATTTAAACTTAATTTTTTAGATTTTTTGTAAACACTAATCTTCTTTTTATCTAATAAATAAGTAGCCTCACTCAGAGAATATCTAACTCTTTTGCCTAAATACTCTCCAAATAATCTATTGCTATAAAGATCTAAAGCTTCTTTAGATGCACTAACTACCTCTCCATCGGATAATACAGCTTTTATTTCGTGATTTTTCTTGTTACTTGATTTTTTGGATATTATTTTTTTATTCATTCCAGTAGTAACATGAGAAATTATTTAAAGTTTCTTATACTTAATAAGAAACTTTAGACCCCAAAAATCTTTGATTTTTGATGTTTAAACATTTGCTCAACAAAAGCTTTAAATACTATCCTAAAAATTCATATAAATGGGAAGGATAAAATCACTACAGATCAAGAGAGCTGGAAAGAATCTAATGAGAGACAACTCTGATTTTACTATAGATTTTAATAAAAATAAAGAAGTTCTACAAAATTATACCTTGCCGGATAAAGGAACAAGGAACAAGATTGCAGGTTATATCACAAGGCTTAAAAGAGCTGGAGATATACCTAAGCCAAGAACTGTTAGAGAAAATGACAAACAATCATAAGGAAAAATTAACAACTGAAACTAACGAAATTTTTATTGGAAGTAAACCTTTTATGAAATATGTAATAGCAACAATGATGCAGCTTGAACAGAATAATTCTGCAATAATCAAAGCAAGAGGTAAATTTATATCTCGTGGCGTTGACGTTGCAGAAGTTGTAAAAAAAAGGTTAAAAGAAAAAAGTGAAACTCCTTTATCTCAGGAAATTATTATAGGAACAGATGCGTTTGAAGGTGAAGAAGGTAAGAAAATAAATGTTTCAACTATAGACATATCACTAAAAAGAAGCTAATAAAATAAATTAATTTTTCTTTTTTTTCTTAGATTTTACTAAACGATCTAATTTTTGATTATTTTCATCAAGTTGAGTTATTATTTTTTTAAGTAATATTGTCCTTCTTAAATTTATAACAGTACTTATTATCCAAAAAATAAGATAAAGCCCAAATATCCCTCCAAGAATTTGTAAAAGACGCACTAAACTACTAAAACTTCCATCAATATTTTCAACTGCACTTAATACCTGCATAAATATCATTAACAAAATAAGTTATCTTAATTTAAAAATACTTCTAAGAATAACTTTTTAAACTCTTCAAATTTGCTTAATACATCCTTAAAAGGAAGGTTCATAAAAGAAACCTGGTGTCTTTTATATGGCTATATAGTTCAGCGGTAGAACGCCTGTCTCATAAGCAGGAGGCTCCGAGTTCAACTCTCGGTATAGCCACTTTATAATAAACCTTAAAAATACTAAAGTATTAAATTTAGTATGCAAGTAGAAAATAAGTCTCTTTTAATGAACTTACTATTACTGCAAAGACTGCGAGCTTAAACAAAATCATGCAGTTAATTCTTGAGCCTTAATTTGTAAAGAAATTCTGCATCTTGTTTAATTGTTAGAGTAAATAAAATGGAGAAAAAATGAAAACAGAAACAAGGACAAATGAAAAGAAAAAAGAATCTAAATTTAGTGTCAATGCTAATGCTAAAAAAATAAACTCAATATCAATAGAACACGTTAAAAAATCAGGAAAAATAGTGCATTCTTTTCTTTTAATTCTTGTAGAAGCCACATCTAAAGATAAAATAAACATGATGTCTATAGAAAATAATAAGAAAAGAATTATCTCAAGTGATTATAAGCTTTTAAAAGATTATCAACAATCAGAATTAAAAATAAACACTCTTTATTCAAAAGATTAAGGGCTTGTCGTATAATGGTTATTATGTTCGGCTGGCAGTCGAGAGATCCGAGTTAGATTCTCGGCAGGTCCAGAAAAAATTTATGGGAAAATTCCAGAAATAAAAATTACATAAATTTATAAACTTAAACAGATTAATTTTAATAAGAGGTGTAAGATACTAAAAATATTTTTCTAAAATAATTTGATTTATTTGTTAATATATTTTCACAAAATGGAGGTGTAAAATGGCTGCAAAAAAGAAAGCTGCGAAAAAAAAGAGAAGATAATAGAACAAAATTATTTTAAATTTTTATTTATTTTATATTATATTTAATACGTTAATAAAAACAAAAAGGAGGTAGAAAAATGAAGTGCAATTGCAGTATAAGTAACATTGTGTTAGGAATAATAATTATAGTTTTTGCTCTATGGCAAACTATATATTCGAAATGGATTGTAGTAATAGCTTCTGTATTACTTATAATACATGAACTATGGCACAAGCATAACTGGATGAGTCCAATGGGTTCAAAGGTTATAAGCAAAAAAAGAAAATAATTTTAATATTCTAATTCTCTTTTGGGTTCAAAGGTTATAAGCAAAAAAAGAAAATAATTTTAATATTCTAATTCTCTTTTATTTTTATTTAACTCTTGTTTTAACTAACTTACCTAAATTTATAAGACTTTCTCCATGAATAACTTTTGTGGTAATTTCTTTAAGATAATAATGCATATGTTCTTCCTACATATAGAAAGATTTATATAATTTAAGCTCGTCAATTTATTATGGAAAATTTTAATTACAAAAATGATTTTTTACTATCAAGAAATAAAAAATTTATTGATAAAAAATTAAATCTATATGGGGCATTAATAAGAAAAGACGATATGAAAAATAACAATAAGGGAATAATATTAAAAAAATGTCCTTATG
>JAGVWM010000006.1 GCA_018304325.1 Candidatus Pacearchaeota archaeon | reverse complement strand
TGTTAGAAAAATAACACTTGATATTCTTAAGGAAATTCCTAATTCTTCCGGGGGAGGGCATAAGCACGCAACTGGATGTAAAATGTCTCTTGATGATTTGCATAAGTTCAGAGATTTGTTTGAAGTAAGAGTTGAGAGATATCAATAACTTCTAGCTATGTAAACAACTTCTGTTGCTTTTTTACCACAGATAGGACAATTTCCCGAAGCTTTTTCATCTTCAAGTTTTTTCCCTCTGACTTGAGCACATGTTTCTTTTTCAATAACTTCTGCGCATTTTTCTCCTGATTTTGTTATAGAACAAAACATACACCTTGCTATTTTTCCAGAATCTATTACTTTTTTAATTTCTGCTTTTGTTTTTGCACTAATTATATTATTCTCAAATAATTTATCAGCCTGCTTAGTAAGATTTTTATCTATGTCTTTAGAAGTTTTTTCCACATATTTCAAAAGATCTTTTTCTTTTATTTTTTCTTTTTTGTCAGTATCTCTTCTGTATATTGTTAATTCTTTAGATTTTATTTCTTTTTCTCCAATTTCAATTCTTAATGGAACACCTTTCATTTCCCAGTAATAGAATTTCTCCCCTGACCTTTTATCAGAATTATCTATTGAAACATAAATTCCTGATTTTTCCAAACCCCCTTTAATTTCTTCAATTTTTTTTGTTACATTTTTATCTTGAGAGAAGGGAACAATTATTACTTGAATTGGAGCTATTTTCCAAGGAAATCTTAAACCTTTATCATCACCATGGACTGATATTACTGAAGCAAATATTCTCGATATTGCGGGTCCATAACAAGTAATATGGACATATTTTTCTTTTTCATCTTTATCTTTAAATTTAACATTAAATGCTTTAGCAAATTGATATTCTAGTAAATGAGTTGAAGGTTGTTGTACAACTTTTCCATCAGGATTTAAAACATCTGCTGCAAAAGTATTTTTAGCCCCTGCAAATTTATCCCATTCAGGTCTTTGAAAGAAAATAAATGGTAATCCGTAAATGTCATGAAGAACTTCCTTTGTTGTTTCCATGTCTTCTCTAACTTGTTTCATTGCATCTTCTTCAGTTGCATGAGCACAGTGAGCTTCAATCCAGTGAAATTCTCTACTTCTAAGAAATGGTCTTGTTGCTTTTGTTTCATATCTGAAAACATTTGCTCTTTGATATGTTTTAAATGGTAAATCTTTGTAACTTCTAATCCATAAAGAAAACATTTGGTAAAATGCTGTTTCACTTGTTGGCCTTAAAGCTAACTTTCCTTCACCTTTAATGTTTTCAAGCCAGAAAACTTCTGGAGCAAATCCCTTTATGTGAGAAGATTCTTTTTTAAAATTCTCTTCAGGTATTACTGTTGGGAAAAAGTAAGGTAAATGACCTTTCTTTCTTAAAGCTAATTCCATATAATAAAACATTTTTTCCATAGATAGAACAGACCATGGCTGAAAAACAATAAACCCTTTAACATTATATCTAATATCTGCTAGCTCTGCTTTTTGGATTATTTCTGTGTACCACTCTGAAAAATTATCTTTTTTAGATATATTGAATGTTTCTTTTTCCTTTCCCATTGTTGTTTTTAACGCTCTAAGTTATTTAAAACTTATTAATAAGTTTTAATCCACAAAAACCATTGGTTTTTGATGTTTAAATTTATCTTGTTAAAAATGGCAATAAATATGGTTTAATCATTTCAAAATATTCACATTCTTTACTAACTATAAACTTAGGGTTATTTTCAATAATCTCTTTTAACCTTAATTTTTCTCCTTCTGCTAAATTTTTATCTTCAACTAAGTCTTGTACAACTAATTCTAAATCGCTAATAGAAATTTTTTTCTTAGAACTATTTTTAAGAAATTCTACAAGGAATATAATCATGTCTTTCTAAACACCCAGCTCCAGATATTTCATAAACCATTTTAAACACTAACTGTTAAATTTTGTTCTTTAAATATTTTGTTAATGGTTTCAACAGCATAATTAGATTCTAAGGCAAAACCTATATTTTCCCCACCTTGAATTTTAAAGTTATTTATCCCAATTACTTTTCCTTTTTTGCTTATTAGAGGTCCACCTGAATTACCTCTATTTAGAGGAGCATCTATTTGTATGTATGCAGGTAAATTATTACTGCCTTCTCTTTTCAAACCACTAATTATCCCTTCAGTTACTGAAAATGATAATCCTAGCGGATTGCCCAAAGCAATTACTTTTTCCCCTATAACTAAACTGTCTGAATCATCAAAATTAAGATAGTTATGTCCATTACCACTAATTTTTATTACTGCTACATCCATAGTATTATCATATCCTATTAGTTCTGCAGATTTCCATGAATCAGCTTCATATGTCAATACTTTTACATAGTGTCCTCCAGAAAGAACATGGGCATTTGTTATTATGTAACCATCAGAGCTTATTATAAAACCAGAACCTTGTGCTATATCTGTTCCTACAGATACAACTCCTGGAATAACTCCTGCTATAATGGCTGAAAAGTCACTTCCTGCTTCTGCTTTTATTTCATTTAGCTGAGTTGAAATGTCTGATTTTGTTGCTAATAAATTATTTGATAATTCTTGTATTTGCTCATGGGTTTGTGCTTTATTATCTAGAATTTGCTTTTGCAAATCATCTTTTGTTTGCTGAAGATTATTATTTAAATCGTTTTTTAGAGTTACTATTGTAATAGCTAAATAGATTACTGAAATTATTAGAATTACTTTTATTATCAGGAAAATTGTTACTCCTGTTACTATATGCTTCTTTTTCATTTTTTTACTAGTTAGTCTAATTTATTAAATCTTATTAAAATTTATTCTAGGTATATTTCAGAATATTTTTTATTAAGGTATGAAATATATTTATCAGGATTTAGTCCTTCTCCGCATGCTTTCTTTATTATTTCTTCTGTTAACAGTTTTCTACCATATTTATGAATATTATCATTTAACCACAATCTAATCTTTGAATAATCGCCTTTTTCTATGTCTTCTTCTATTTTAGGATATTTTTTCTTAATTGCTTCGTATAGTTGAGCTGCATACATTGTTCCTAATGCATAAGTCGGAAAATAACCAAAGTTTCCCCATCCCCAGTGGATATCTTGAAGAACTCCTTCAGAATCATTTTTAACAACTAAACCAAAAAATTCTTTCATTTTTTTATTCCATACTAATGGGAGATCTTTTACTTTTATACTGCCTTCTATTAAACCTAATTCAATTTCAAATCTTAGTATTACATGCAGGCAATAGTGCACTTCATCTGAGTCAACTCTTATAAATCCTGCAGAGACATTATTAATTTCTTTATACCATTGATTCAAATTTCCATTTAAGTTTAGTTTAGCATCAAATTTTGGATAATAAAATATCCAGAAAGGTTTACTTAGGCCTATCATATTTTCCCAGAATCTTGATTGAGATTCATGTATTCCTAAACTTGGAGCATCTCCTAAGATATCGTATTTATGATTTTCAGGCATGTTTAACTCGTATAAAGCATGCCCTGCCTCATGGATTGAAGAACCAAAGGAAGATAGTGAATTATGTTTTTTTATTATAGTTGTTATTCTAACATCATTAAAACCAGTTTTTGTTGTAAATGGATGTTCTGAGAAATCTATTCTTGAACATTCTTCATTTAAACCAATTCTTTTTATTACATCTTTAATAAAATACATCTGCATTTCATTTGTAATTTCTTTTTTCATTAGTTTTATTTCTCTTTTTTTGTATTCTTCTGAATTTTTTATTCTGTTTAATAAACTAAGTAGGTCTATTTTTAATTTTTCAAATTTAGGCTTTAATTTTTCTGCAGTCATACCTTCTTCATAGCTGTCTAATAGGCTATTATATATGTGACCTGGAATTTTTATGTAATTTGCTTCTTTTATTTTTAGTTTTACCAATTTTTCTAAATGCGGTTGAAATATTTTAAAGTTAGACTTTGTTTTTGCTTCTTTCCAGGCTTTTACTGCTAAAGATTGGGTTTTTGACAATTCTTTAACAAATTCATTTGGTATTTTTCTAGCTTTTAGAAGATCTTTATATAATTTTTCAATCATTATTTTATCATCTCCTTTTACTGATTTGCTGTTTCTTAATTTTTTAACTGCATCAAACAATTTTTCGGATGTTAACTTTTCATGAATTAAAGAACTAAGCAGAGAAACCTGTTCTGATCTTGATTCTATTGCTTTTGAAGGCATATAAGTTTCTTGATCCCATCCTAATAATGCAGTTGCGTTACTTAAAAGAATTATTTCTTTTTGATATTCTTTTACTAATTCTAATAGTTTGTCCTCTTTTTTCATTTTATGGAAAGGTATTTTCATATTAAAAATCTTTTTAAACAGGCCCAGGAGGATTTGAACCCCCATCTTCCGGTTTCTTCTATGTTTTAATTAAACCGAAGCCGACTGCTCTATCCGGGTTGAGCTATGGGCCTATAAAAGACAACTAGAGTCTTCTTTTGAACTTTTCTTTAAATGCTTGAACATATTTAAAAACTTGTTTTTGCTATTTTTGATTATGGAAAAGGGGAAGGAGATTTTTAATAAAAAATTTTGGGCTGCTACATTTACTTTAACTGGAACAGTAATAGGTGCAGGAATTCTTGGTTTACCTTATGTTTTTTCTAAGTCAGGATTTTTTGTAGGTTTGTTTTGGATATTATTTCTTGGAGCTGTTATTATATTATCAAAGTTATATCTTGGAGAGGTTATTTTAAGAACAAAAGCAACTCATCAGCTTCCAGGATATGCAGAGAAATATCTTGGTAAATGGGGAAAAAGATTTATGGTTTTTGAAATGATTTTTGGGGTTTATTCTGCAATGATTGCTTATCTAATTGGAGAGGGGCAAAGTTTTTCTAAATTGTTTACTGGAGGTATGGGATATACATTGCTTTTTGCATTGGCATTTTGGCTTGTAATGACATTTTTATTAAGAGAAGGCCTTAGAGGTTTGAAAAAAGTTGAGTCATGGGGAGTTTTAGCAATACTATTAATTGTTTTAGGAATGTTTATTTGGTATGTGCCTGGTGTGAAAATTGAAAATGTTTATTCTTTTGATGTAAATTATTTCTTTTTACCTTTTGGAGTTGTCTTATTTGCTTTACTTGGTTTTTCTGCAATTCCTGAATTGAAAAGGGAATTAAAAGGAAGTGAAAAGTTAATGAAAAAAGCTATTTTTATCGGAGCTTTGATACCTGTTATTGTGTATATTTTATTTAGTTTTATTTTTGTTGCTACACTTGGACAAAATGTACCTGAGGTTGCCACGCTTGCTTTTGGCAAAGTTGTTTTATTTTTAGGGGTGTTTACAATGCTGACAAGTTATTTTGTTCTAAGCTTTGCTTTGAAAGATATGTTTATATTTGATTTTGAGTATTCTAAAAGCAAGACATTTATTTTAGTTTCAGTCATTCCCTTGCTTATTTTCATTATCCTTTATCTCCTTAACATGCTTAAGTTTGTAAGCATTTTAGGTTTTGCAGGAGTTATTTCTGCAGGAGTAACCGGGATTTTAATTTTATTGATGAACCGCAAGGCAAAGAAGAAAGGAGACAGAAAACCGGAGTACTCTATAAAAATAAATAAAATAATTATTATAGGAATTATTATTGTCTTTATACTTGGAGTTTTATCAGAATTAGGATTTCTTAAGCTTTTCTTAGATTTTATTTTAGGATTGTTTTAGAAAAAAGGCAATGTATTAATATACTCTTCTTGATCAATTAGAACGAGATCGATGTTTAATTCATTTTCTTTAAACATTTCTTTTAGCTTAATTACAACAACTTTAATATCTTGATTATCCTTATGAAACAACTGAATTATACAATTTGGTTGAGTAACGGATAATGCGATAGAAATTATATTTTTTGAATCTCTTGTAAATTTTTTTAACTTTTCTTTATTTGAATTTGAAAGGCCATGGATGTTCATTAACAAAGCTGAAAAGGAATATCCTAGTTTTTTTAAATCAATCTGGATTTTTGATCCTAAAATAACTTTTTCTTTTTGAAGCTTTTTTAATTTATATAATATTAATTCACTTGACATTTTTGTTTCTTTAGCTATATCTATTATTTTCATTCTTCCGTCTTTTTCAAGAGCCTTTAAGATTAATTTTTCTTTTTCATCTAACTTTACTTTTGTTTCAAATTCATTAACTAATGGAAAATTATTTTTATCTGTTGCCTTGAAAAACTTTAAAGGATAGAATTCTCCAAAATAAGGTTTTACAACTATATAATCTGAAATATTATATTTAGTTATCAAATCAGAGATATAATTACTTAGCTCTTTTTCATCTTTAAATATGGAGTTAATATATAAATCATATTTTCCAAATGCTTTTCCATAAGAGATAAGATTCTTGTTTTTCTCAAGTGTTAATTCTAACTCTTTAAGAGATTCGTGATTGGCTTTAATGAGAATTATTGCGTAACAATCATAACCTAACTTTTTGTAATTAAAAATAGTGTGAAACTTTACTATTAATCCTGATGAAATGTATTTGTTTAATTTGTATTCAACTTGGTCTCTAGTTAATTTACAGGACTTTGCTATTTTTGAAACAGGTTCTCTATCATTATGATATAAGTAAGATATTATCTTGAAATCTTGTTCTTTTAGTTCCATAAATTTTATTGGTTATTATAATATTTAAATTTACCTATTTACTAAAATAAATATATTATTTATTTAGTTTTTAAGGAAAATATCTAGATAAGATTTAGATAGTTGATTGATATGGAGATATTATGAAATATGATTTAAGAGAAGTAACACCTAGAGAAATGAAATGCATTGCAGGGTTAGGTTGCCCTGCAATTTATGAGGTAACTCCAAAAGAAATGAAATGCATTGCAGGATTAGGTTGTCCAGCAATTTACGAAGAGACTCCAAAAGTGATGGAATGTGTTGGATCTTTTTGCCCGAGAATTTATTCTGAAGAAGATAAAGGACATTATCTTATTGTCGGAGAGAGAATTGATCCTAAAGAATTTGGGCTTGAAGAGAAAGTTTCTCAAACTGAAGTTTTAGTTAGAGTTCCTAAAAAGCTTATTGATGATAAAGGGAAGTAAAATAGGTAGATACTAGCGTATACATTTTCTTAGAAAGATTTATAAGTAAGAAAATTCTTACATGGCTATGGAGATTAAAACAGTTAGAGTTTCAGAGAAAGGGCAAATAGCAATTCCTACATCTATGAGGGAGAATATTGGAATTAAACAGGGCGATGAGCTGTTATTAGTTGAAACAGAAGGAAAAATTTTAATTGAAAAAGCTGATAAGGTTTCTCAATCTATGAAAGATGACTTTGAAGATATTTTAAAGTATAATGAAGATTCACTAAAAGAGGTTTGGGATAATAAAGAAGATGATATTTGGGCTTCTTATCTAAGAAAATAAAATGATATTCAAACAAAAAGAGTTAGTTTTATTGCCTTATCCTTTCAGTGATCAAGTGGGCAGTAAGGTAAGACCAGCAATAATTGTTTCAAATGATAATTTTAATAAGAGATGCGAAGATTGTGTAATGGTTCCATTAACAACTCTAATAAAAGATGAACCTTTTTCTTTAATAGTGAATCAAGATAGTCTGGAATCTGGAAAGTTGCTAAAACAAAGCAGAGTTAGAATTGATAAAATTTTTACAATTAAGAAGAGTCTTATTATAATGCAAATAGGGAAAATTAATGATAAGACACTTGAAAAAATTAAGATTGAAATTAGTAAAGTATTCTAGAAAAATTTAAGGGAGTTAATTTTTATGGTTATGATGTTCTTTTTTACTTCAACAATTCTTCTAGAATTTTATTTCAATAATTTTAATAATTCGTCTTTCGCTGTTTTAAAATCTGCCCTTTTGTTACTAAGAGACATAATCTTACCTATAAGGAAATTAAGAGATTTTTCTTCTCCGTTTTTATAATCTTCAACTGCTTTTGGATTTTCTTTTATTACTTTTATACAAAGAGGTTTTATTTCAGAATCCTTTATTTTTGAGATGCCTTTTTTATCTTTTATTGAAAATGATTTTGGTATAAATTCATTCATTATTTGTTTAGCTTTAAGTTCTGTTATACTTTTATCCTTTACCGCGTTTATTAATTCTCCAATATGCTTAGCTTGTATTTCAACTTCTTCCAGAGTTTTTTTGCTATAGTTTAGCACTCTTAGAAGTTCTATTGTTATCCAAGAAATATGATTTTTTACATCTACATATTTAGAAAGCTCTTCAACTAACTCAACTAATTCTAGATTTTTGGTTAGTATTTTTGCATCTTTTTCAGCAATTTTATGCTTTTTAATAAGTTTCTTTAATTTTTCTTCCGGAGTTTCTGGTAAACTAGCTTTTATTTCTTCAACTTCTTTTTCTATAATTTTTATTGCTGGTAAATCAGGGTCACTTATAAAACGATAGTCTGCCTGGGATTCCTTTGTTCTCATTGGTTCTGTTATATTCTTTTGTGAATTCCAACGTCTTGTTTCTTTAAATTTAGGTTTATCTTTTTCATGCCTTTTTAGTTCATATTCTATTGCTTTAGTTATGTCTGATATAGAATGGATATTTTTTATTTCAGCTCTTTCACTCTTACCTTTTATGTTAACATTTACATCTGCTTTTATTCCAGATGATTTTTTTATTGATTTTATGTATGATAAAGTTATTATTAGATTTTTCAACCAGTCAGCTACTTGTTCACTTGATGTGAAGTCTGGCTCTGTTACTATTTCTATTAAAGGTAATCCAGATCTGTTGTAATCTATTTGCCCTGTAACAGGATCCCATGCAGCTGGATCTTCTTCTAAATGCAGTTCTCTTATTCTTACACCTAAAAATTTGCCATTTTCTCCTATTGGAACTGCATAGCTTCCAGATAGAGTATTTTGGTATCCTTTAGGCAAGTCTGGCCAGTTGTAGTGTTTTCTCTGCCATATTAAGTTTTTTTCATTTTCAGAAATGTTGATTTTTGTGCTTAACATTAATCCTATTTGAATAGATTTTTTTATTGCTTCTTTGTTTGGAAGCATTGGTTTTGATCCAGGCTGGCCAGTACATATAGGACATATACTTGTATTAGGTTTTTCACTATTAGTAGAACAATTGCAGAATAGTTTTTCTTTAGTATCCAGATACCCATGTATTTCAAGACCTATAAGACTCATTTTTATAATAAATTTGATTAGTTTTTAATTCTTCTTATTTTTTGCAGTTAACTATGGTTAAGCATAAGGTATATATAGTTCTTAGCATTAAAACTTTAACACCTTTTTATGTTAAATCAGCCTTTTTTTTGAGTAAAGCTGGAAAGAGACATCTGCGTATGGATAGAATTATCAAAGAAAAAATAAGTGCGGACCACCTTCTTTATGTGAGTTTGAAGTATACTAAGACATCTGAGGTAATTGTCAATCTTATCTTAAGATGGACAACTATGATGGATTATTCCTTTGAAAGAATGTTACAACATGCTAAAAAGAAAAAAATGATCAAATTAATACCTAATTCTCCTAAACCTAAAATAGACCTTTTGAAAGAAATTTTTAAAAATAAAAAAGAAGTTATGGATACTATTGAATTATATGATATGTTTAGAAGGATAGATGAACTCAAAAAAGAGTCAGAAGGAGAGTTTAGAAAAAATGTTGCACTTAAAGTTTATTACAGGGGGGATATTATTAAGGTAAATTTAGATAAATTAAAGGAATATTCTATAATTTTAGAAAAGTTTATAAATTATCTTAAACAGTTTCTTTCGTCTTAATCTGAGTAAATAAGACTACTATAAGTGAAATGACAAGATCTATTATTATAACATCTGGTAAAGGAGGTGTTGGCAAAACTACAACTGCTGTTAACTTAGCTACAGCAATGAATTCTATGAATGAAGATGTTACTTTAATTGATTTAAACCTAACAACACCTAATGTTGGTTTGCATTTAGGAGCACCTGTTGTGCCTATAACTCTTAATCATGTTCTTAATGGTAAAGCTGAATTAGTTGATGCTATATATGAACACGAGTCTGGTACTAAGATTATTCCAAGTTCTCTTTCTGTAAGAGAGTTAAAAAAACTAAATCATAAAAATTTGAATTCTATTAGTAAAGATGTTAAGAAAATTTCAGATATGGTTATTTTTGATGGTGCTGCTGGATTAGGACAAGAAGCAACTAGTGCAATGGCCTTGGCTGAAGATGTTATAATTGTTACAAATCCAGAGATGCCTTCTGTTACAGATGCATTAAAAACAGCTAAAATTGCTGAAGAAATGAATAAAAATATTCTTGGTGTTATTATTACAAGAGTTAAAGGCAAAAGAAGTGAAATGTCTTTACAAAGTATTAATGAAATGTTAGAATTGACTATACTTGGAGTTGTGCCAGAAGATGACAATATCCAAGAAGCTCTGTCTATGAGAAATGCTATTACAATTACTCATCCAAGGAGTAAGGCTTCAAAGGCATATAATCAAATAGCTGCTAAGATTCTTGGTAAAGAATATAAAGAAAATGACAGCTTATTTGAAAGAGTTATGGTTAATCTTGGGTTGAGATGATTGAGAGTTCAACGCCCAATGTCATTAAGTTAAGCTTTATATTTTAATTTTCTTTTTTGTGATTATCACATAAACCCTCTTTCCCAAATACTTTCTAGGAACATCAGCTTTAGCTGAAGTTCCAATAGGGGTTACAACTCTTTCCAAAAACCCTTCAATTTCTTCATCTTTCAATACAAGCTTTCCTTTATTTAACTTTATTATTCTCATAATAAGATAACTATAGATATCTTTATAAATCTTTCGGCATTATATCTTTTATGAAAAGAAAGAAGAAAAAGAGTAAGAGATTTATTAATTACATCAGAAATGAAATTTATTCAAAACAATTTTTAGAATCAAATAGGAAATCTGATAAAGATTTTACAAGAAAAAGAAAACTAACTTTTCCAAAAATAATCTTATTTATGTTAAATTCTATCAAGAAATCTTTACAAAAAGAACTTACTGAGTTCTTTCTAAATTTTTCTAACGAAAAGAATATAACCAACTCTGCTTTCTGTCAAAGCAGAATGAAATTAAGTCATACAGCATTTATAGAATTAAACGACGGTATTATTAAAGAATTTTATACAGATAATTTATTTGAATTATGGAATGGATTTAGATTGCTTGCAATTGATGGAAGCAGACTTCAGCTTCCACTTTCTTTAGAACTTATTGAGGATTTTGGCTTTGCAGAAAATCAAGGGGCAGTCCCTGTTCCAATGGCGCAAGCTTCATATTGTTATGACTTGTTAAATAATATGATTATAAATTCAGAAATAGATAGATATGAAACCAGCGAATATAATTTGGCATTAAAACACTTACAAAAATGTCAATTTGAAAAAGATTTATTAATATATGATAGATATTATGATGGAATGTGGTTTATGTTTTATCACATCTTAAAGAAAAAAGATTTTATTATAAGGATGGCAAGGAATTCCATCACCGAAGTCCAAAACTTTTTTGGTTCTGATGAAGAATCTAAGATAATTGAAATAACTAAATTGCATACTGATTCGCAAAAACAATTAAAAAATCTAAACTTAGAATTTAAGTCTTTTAAAATTAGATTGGTAAAAGTAATTCTTGATAATGGGGAAGTTGAAGTTCTTGCAACCTCTCTCCTAGATGAAAAGAAATATCCTAATAAAGAATTTAAATGGCTTTATGGAAAAAGATGGGGTATTGAAACAAACTTTGATCATTTAAAAAATCATTTAATGATTGAAGATTTTACAGGTCTTTCGAGTTTATCTGTTTTACAGGATTTTTTTGTAAGCATGTTTATGGCAAACATGCAACAGATTTTTATTAGTGAAGCACAAGATGAATTGAAAGATCAAAAGAAAGATACAGAATACGAATATAAAATTAATAAAAATCTTTCCTTTGGTTTTATGAAAGATAGATTTGTAAAAATCTTATTAGATAAAAATGCTGATAGAAATATAAAAGATTTAAAAGAATTATTTAAAATAAACCCTTCTCCAATTAGGAAGGGAAGAAGCTTTC
>JAGVWM010000021.1 GCA_018304325.1 Candidatus Pacearchaeota archaeon | reverse complement strand
AGGAGCTTATGAATTAATTAGATTTCTAAACGATATTGATAAAAAAAGAAATTCATTGAGTGAAAATACCAAACTAAAACTTAATGAAGTTTTAACTACCTTTACAAAAGTCAGAGTTCCTTTAGCCAAATTCCAAAAAGCAGGAAAGGATAAAACTCTATATGATGGATTGGCAGATTCTTTTATTGATTCTAATAAAGGGGTTGGATGGAAAATTTATTCTCATACAAAAACAGGACTTAAAGAAGAAACATTTTATCGTAATGATTTAGGAGATTCATTATTAGATTTATTAAAGGAAATGAAAAAGGATATTAAGAAAACTCCCCAATAATATCAAAAAAATTTGGGCGAAGCCTTTTATCCTTTGTTGGACGAAATTTTAATTTCGTGAGTTTTTCGTTGGTCGGATAAAAGAAGTTTTTCTGCCTCGCTGAAAGCGAGAGTAAATGTGCGAAGCACCAAGGCGGCTCACCTTTTATTTACAACAATTTCTACAATTTAGGGGCGGGTGGTCGGGGGAATTGAAGTGCCCTCTCTTAATTTTTGGATTTTATTTTAAAGTATAGAGAATTTGCAATTGAAACTAACGTCAGGGATATACGAAGTTTTGACCCCTCGAAAATTTCGACCTCGTGAGGATTTTCCCTCGAACCACAGTTCAGAGCTGGAAAATCAGAACAGAGCTGGAGAAATTTTCAGAGATGGGGCAAAATTTGGACGGAGAAACCTGCAAGGTTTCGTAGTCGGTTAAGCCCTGTTAAACTCGTCCGTTAGGACTTGAATTTTAGTGCAACGATGCTCGAAGAGCAAAAAATCAAAGTAATTTCAGGGGCGTATTCAATCAAGCGAACACAGTGAGCCATCAAGAATAAGTATCAAGGGGCAATTTTCAGTCGTCGTTTCGTAGGGGGGAATTCCGTCGTGTTTTTGCTTCTTTTTACAAAAAGAAGATCATTTATCCAACCAAGGTGAAATCGTATATCCTCGGTTAGTTACCCAAAAGTAAATGATTGGGCAATCAGGGAATAGATTTTGGTGTATATCTTCTCCATATGTGTTAAATATCATATTTGGAAATTCTTTGAGCAGAGCTTCTGATTCCATCTTTCTGCAAATAAAGTATCGTTTCGCTTCTTGCTTATAATCTTTTAATTCCCTGTTTCTTGATGACTTTTCTAATTCTTTATGATTTATTACGTCTCTCCATTCAGAATCTTTTAATTTCTTTAGTTTTGCGTAGATTAACTCGTCAGAGATTTTATATTTCTTCCAGATTTCGCTTAAGAAAATAGTTTTGAATCCCGCTTCTTTAAGTTTTTTTTCAATTTCTTTTAAATATAGGCTATATGCTTCTTTATTACATTTATTTAATCTTGCGTGTTCATCTGCTAAAATAAAAGTAAATTCAATTCCTGGCTTATGCAAATTCTTAATTTCAGAATTTAGGCTCTTAAGCTTGTTTATTGCATTATTATCTTTTTCATCGAATTTATGCTTGTCAGAAGCACCCCAAAATCCAACTAGAGATATTGGAGTTTTCTCTTTTATATTCTGGCATATAATATCTGCCATTTTATCTTCCATATAAGGAATATCTCTAGATATATCTCTATCGCTTAGGATTCTTAAGATTTCATCTTCTGGTCGTGGTTTTATGAATTGAGGCATATTAGATTTTATTAACCAAGGATATACTTTTTGCCACGTATGTTTTGCTCTCTTTATTCCACTTTCAGATATAGTAAGTTTTTTATTCCAAAAATGAATCAGATAATCAAACATTTCTTCATGATTAAGCATTTCTGGGAATTCCATTTTAAACTGGGCAAATGCTTCCTTCTTATTCTTTTTTATAAGATTTACAGATTCTTTAATAGATGCTAAGAATGATTTAATGGCGGGATGAAATCTCGGGTCTAGATTATCACATATTGTTACGCCTGTAAATAGATAATCTCCAAATTTCTCTTCAAATTTGTATATAATATGGCCGCCTTTCCCTATTAAGTCATACGCCAGATCAGGAGTCATAATTCCTATGTCAATTTTTCTATCTTTTAATGCCTGAGTAATTTCAGAATACTTTATTGGGATTAATTCTTTAGTTGGAAGCAGTTCTTTCATTAAAGTATTAGTTGTTGAATATTCTTGAAATGTTCCAATCCTATATTTTTCTAAATCATTTATTTGAGTTACTTTTATTGAAGGATTCAAAGTTACAGCAACAATAGGCACTTTTCCAACCAATTGTCCGATAATCTTCCCCTTAGTGGAAAAATTCTCTGTAAATGTAAAAATTGGGTCTGCTATTCCTATCTGAGCAGAACCAGATAATAAGGAATTATAAGTTAAATCATCACCGCCAGAAGTAATAAAATCTACATCTAACTTATGTTTTTTGTATATTTTTACTCTAGAAGCAAGATAAACTGGGAAATAAAGAGGAAGTCTCCCAAATTCTGCAACAAGAATTCTGATTTCATTAGTGTTTTCATCTATTTTGCTAAGTGTTTCCTTTGTGATAATTCTCTGCCAGTTATTGAAAAGTTTGTCGAATTTGAAAGTTTTGTATGCATCAAAATAAACTAATTCTTCATCAGTTAGAAACCCATACTTTTCTTTAGTTTTTTTGTCTAAACTTGCCTTTTTATAGGATAATATTTCTTTTGCAACATCTCCATCTTGAGACCTAAAATTATATCCAACATTCATCCCAGCACCATTTGCAAAAGGAACCTTGTACCTCCAAGTTATATAATCAGGCAAAAATTGTTCAGCAACTTTTCTTAAAATATATTTTGTTGTTATTTGATGATTTTCTCTTTTTACTTTAAGTTTTCCATCAATTTTCATAGCAAATTCAACAACTTTTGTATCAAAGAAAGGTGCTCTTGTTTCTAGAGCATGTTTCATACTCATTCTATCCACTCTAACATTATGACTTTTTTCTAAATCATCAGTAATCATGAAACATCCTTTATTGATATTTTCATTATTCAAACGAGAAAACTCATTATATCCTCCAAATATTTCGTCTGATGCTTCACCAACTAAAGCAATTCTATAACCTGTTCTTACTACTTCTTTTGCGAGAATATCCAACGCAAAAGATTGTCTGATTACTTGTGCCTCATACAATTCTAAATGATAAATCAATTTCTCAAATTCTTTGGCATAATCAACATTAGGGTAAACTATTTTATGTTTGTATTTATTATCTTTACATAACTTAACTGCGGCTTCATAATCAGAAGAACCAGGCATACCCAATATAAAAGCAGTAACATCTTTATGGAATCTTGTGGCTATTTCCATAATTAAACTGCTGTCCACTCCACCGCTTAGCAAAACAGCAATAGGTAAATCCGTATCTACTCTTTTTTTAACTGCTTCTACGATTAAATTCGTTAATTTAGTTTTGGCATGCTCTAAGTTTTTAATAGAATTATCATACTTTAAATCGTAATACTTTTTTAGTTTCCCATCAGCCATATAATGCCCTTTTGGAAAGATTTTCACTTCTTTGATAAAGTCAAATTGAACTAGCTGTTTTAATTCAGAACCAAAATAGAAATTGTTTTTATCAATGGCATAAAATAAGGGTTTTACTCCAAATCTATCTCGAGCGACAAAGAATTTATCTTTTTTTGAGTCATAAATTACAAAAGAAAACATCTCTGAATCAATATAATCAATTAGTTTTTCTCCAAACTCTTCATAGAGATGAGCAAGAACTTCAGTATCACAATTAGTCTTAAATTTATGACCTTTCTTTTGAAGCATTTCTTTTATTGAAATATAATTAAATATCTCCCCATTCTGAACTGCAAAAATAGTATTATCTTCATTTGATAGAGGTTGTTGTCCGTGTTCTCTATCAACAATAGGCAACCTATTTGCACCAAGAGCGCCATTACTAAATATTTTATATTCAAATATGCTCGTTCCTCTATGTTGAATTTTATCTAGAGAAATCTTTACGAAATCCTCTTTTTCTTTATAATTTCCAAATATAGCAGTTATTCCGCACATCTTAATATAATATTATCTAATTTAATTATAAACATTGCTATTTTTAAAGTCGTCGTTACGGAATTCCCCCCGTCGTTTCGTTTAGTTAAAATTGCCCCTTTCGTTAGCCCCTGAAATTATTGAATAGAACATATGACATTAAAAGATGTTTCTTGCCTAACTAAAAGCTTATCAATAAGCAAGAAATTTGGGCAAAATCCTGCAAGGATTTTCCTTTTAATGTCTGTTCAACGCCTAGAACAAAGTGAGAGCCTGCAAGTCGTGGCTCGGAGCGAAGCGGAGAGAGTTTGAGAACCTGCACTATTTTAGGGTGGGGGACGGAAGCGCGCGCTTTTTTTGTTTCTTTTTTTAGGGAAAGAAGACTCTAAACGAAAGATTTATAAATAAGATAATCTTACCAATCATATAAACTTATCAGGAGGTAAAAATGGAAAAAGTTGAAATAACAAGCGTAAGTTCAAGAGGGCAAGTTGTAATTCCCCAGAGTTTAAGAGATAAAATGAAAATTCACGAGGGAGAAAAGTTTGTTGTTATTGGGGAAGATAGTACAATTGTATTGAAAAAGTTGGAAATGCCTTCTTTTAGCGGAATAGATAAACTACTCAAAAAAACAAGAGATTTTGCTAAAAAGAAAGGAATAAAAGAGCCTGATGTAGAGAATGCAATCAAACAGACTCGGAAAAAATGAGAGCAATCATTGATACTAATGTTTTTGTCTCTGGAATTTTCTGGGAGGGAAATTTTTGTTCCCAAATAATAGACAAATGGAAAAATAAGAAATTTGAGTTAGTCAGTTCTATGGATATTTTAAAAGAATTTGCAGAAACATTAAGAAATTTCAAAATTCAAATGTCTGATGAAATGATTGAAGAATGGAGAAATTTAATCATCGAAAGTTCTGTTATTATTAATCCAAAAATAAAACTTAATGTCATAAAGGAAGATCCTGACGATAATAAATTTCTTGAAGCTGGAATAAGCGGAAATGCAGATTTAATTATAAGTCAAGATAAACATCTATTAAAATTAAAAGAATATCAAGGAATAAAGATTGTTAGCCCTGAAGAAGCATTGCTGTTGATCAAATAAGGGAAAAGTGCACTTAATTTTTTGCTTCTTTTTTTCTAAAAAAGAAGGTAAAAGATTTAAACAGGTGCAATTGAACCCTCAACAGAACCATCAGGTTTAACAAGTATAATGGAACCGAATCCTGTATCAACCCAACCTTCTTGTTCAAATTTTAAACCTCGTTTATTTAAGGTATTGATTATGCTTTTTTTAATTCGCGTATCTAGCCAAATTCCTTTTTGTATATATTTTTTATTTTTCATTTCCCATGCTGTTGTCCCAAATCTAGGAAGAGTTGTTGCTTTTTTCGCAGAAAGTTTATAATCTATGATATTAACTAGAAACTGAAATTCGGCAGGAATTAATGAAGAACCAAATGCTCCGCTTATGAAAGCAACTTTTGAACTCTTCATTCCCATGTGCATTGATAAAGCAGATAATTCTCTTTCTCCGGAATTTGTACTAAAAGGAGTTACTATTCCGCTTGCAGTTAAGGGAATTCCTTCAACAAAAATCCCTTCTCCCCAAGGAAGAGATTGAATAGAATTTGTTCCTGTGATTGCATTTCCTTCTTTATCTATAATAGAAACTTGATAACTATGGTTTCCATGAACAGATTTATTTATTTTTATTTCCTTTTGCACTTTTTCCAATATTTCATGCGCTTTCTTATTAATTAATTTTTGGATAAGGAAATTATTATCGAGTTCTTTAGGTTTAAAATTATTCACGACTTTTTCTGCTTCATTGTTAATCCTTATTAAAATTTCAAGAGCCGTGGCATCATTTGAATAATGATTCTTAAAGGAAGAAATATCTAAATTCTCCAAAGCTTTTAATGCTAAACAAACCGCTAGTCCTCCAAATGTTCTTCCAGATGTAGAATATATTTTATAATCTCTATAATTTATTTTGATTGGATTTCTCCATTTTATTTCATATTGAGAAAAATCTTTCATAGTAAGAATTCCGCCTTTCTTTTGCACTTCTTTAACAACTTTTTTAGCCCATTCCCCTTCATACATATATTTTGAGCCTTTTTTAGCAAGAGATTCAAGAACAACTGCAACTTCTGGAAACTTTAAAATCTTTCCTTTTGCAAGAGGTTTATTATTTTGAAAAAATTTTTGTTTCCCGTATTGGCTTTTTTTCAATTTTTCTTTGTTGAAGAAAATTAAATCTGCATACAAATTATTTAACTTAAAACCATTACGTGCAAGTTGGATTGCCGGCTCAAGAACTTTGTGAAAAGGCAATTTTCCAAATTTTTTAGAAATAGCTTCAAGACCTGCCGGTGCTCCGGGAACTCTTGCACCAATTTTATCTTTTTTACCAATATTCAGAGGCGTGTTAAAACCAGCATCAAGATAATAACACTTTTTTGATTTTGAACCATAAAGCAAAGCCCCTAAAGGACCTGCAAGACTTGTTACCCCTTCACCCAATACACATTCGGCGGCAGTTGTTGCTACAAAAGCGTCAAAAGCGTTTCCGCCAGAATTCAAAATTTTTTCTCCAATGCGATTAGCAATAGGATGATAACCAACAACTATTTGTTTTTTAGATGTTTTGCTCATAATAGAAATAAATAAAACCTACTAATAAAAGCTTTTGTTTTTCTGCTTGACGAAGTCAAGACAAAATGTGCGAAGCACCAAGGCGGCTCACTTTTTATTTACAACAATTTCTACAATTTAGGGGCGGGTGGTCTGGGGAATTGAAGTGTCCTCTCTTAATTTTCAGTTTTTATTTCAAAGTATAGAGAATTTGCAATTGAAACTAACATTGGGGGTAAAAGAAGTTTTTCAGCTAATTTGAAAATAGAAATGACTGAAAAATTTGGGCTAATTTCTGGTCGCTACGAAAGCGATTTGCGGAGCAAAAAGAAATTACCTCTTAATCTGCTGTTGCTTGACCTGAAGCGAAGCGGAAGGCTCGGGCTGGCACACGAAGTGCCCCGAGAGTTGAGATTTCGTTCTCAGCCGATTTCGTAGCGTAGTTGCTGAAACCCCAAACAAAAGTTTAAATACAGGTCATAACGCAAAAATATATGGCAAAAAGGAAAAGTTCAATAGAAAAAATGACTGAAGAGTTAAGAAGAGAACATGAAAATAGTCCAATCGGGAGGATGTTAAAAATGTATGAAGAAGAAAGGCAAAGATTAGAAGAGATTATGAGAAAAGAACATCCGACCTTAGATGAGATGAAATATGTTCTCTTACAAAAAGCCTTTGGTATGGAAAGCAAAAGCTCGATGTATGATGGGGAAAGAGAACTGCTTGGAGTTTATTTGGATAATGTCTCACAAAGAACAATACAAAGACATTATCGTAGATTTACCAAAGGCGAATTTGACTCTGAAGGAATAAAAAGATTATACAAATCGGCACGGGTAATTTATGACCAACATTGTAGAAAAGTTTGGAGAGAAGATTAAGTCTGTTTCAGCAATTTAGTTTAACCTTTGTTATGAGAAGTGCGAAGCATTTCTTTTCTGTTTTCTTTTTGTGAGGTTAAACTGAGCGAGAAATCAAAAGGCTGAGAATTACTTGCAACCTAAAGGGCAGGGAGCAGGGACAAAAACACCATGTCGGAAAAAAAGGGGAAAGCAAGTAACCAGAAGGGCGAAATCTCAATTTGGGCGAAGCCAAGCAACTCCATATAAAGATAATTTTATATACTTTATATGGTTATTTCCCTGTATGGGTGAACTAAATGGTATTGAAAAACTTAAAATAGAAATGAGTGCAAGAGGTTTTAGCCCTAAAACTAAGAAATCTTATACCAATATAATTGAAAACTTTGTTAAATTCAGCAATAAAGATTTATCTTTCTCAAATGAGGAAGATGTGAAAAAATATTTGGCTTATTTAAATGAAAAAGGGCAGACAAATATATCTTTAAATGTTGTAATTAGTGCGTTAAAATTTGCTTTTGGAATTTATAATAGTAAGCTTGATATTAAAAGGCCAACTAAAGAAAAAAGGCTACCTTCTGTTTTATCAAAAGAAGAAGTAAAAAAAATAATTTATTCTTTAGATAATCCCAAACATAGATTAATTCTTCAAACAATATATGGACTAGGTTTAAGAGTAAGTGAACTGCAAAATTTGAAGGTACAGGATGTTAATTTTGAGAGGAAAATTGCATTAATCAAAGAAGCTAAAGGTAAAAAAGACAGATATGTAAATCTCCCTGAAAGTTTGTCTAATGAACTAAAAAATTATATTTCCCTAAATAATAGTAAATATGTATTTGAAGGTAGAAATGGAAAAATTACAATAAAAACTATTCAGAAAATTTTTGAAAGTGCACTTAAAAAATCTGCAATTAATAAAAAAGCAAGCTGCCACACATTAAGGCATAGTTTTGCAACACATCTGCTTGAAAATGGGGTTGATATTAGAATTATCCAAAAACTTTTAGGGCATAATAAGCTAGAAACAACACAAATATATACCCATGTTTCTAATTTCCAGTTACAGAATATTAAATCTCCTTTAGATAGTTTATAAAATGCCTCCAAAGAAGAAAAATGTTGAAGATCCTGTGAAGCACTATGGTGAGCAATCAATAAGAGAGGATTTTGTTCCAGTAGATGAATCTGATTTAGCTGGAGCTGTTGATGTACTTGTAAAATCAAGAGATAACATAGAGACAATTGAAAATAAACCTTTTAACGAAAAGGTTTACAAAACGAAAGTTAAAAAAACTAAAATAAAAAATAGAAAGAAAAAGGCAACTGGAAAAACAAATGGGAAGTCATGGACTGAAAAGTTTAAACCCATGAATAGTAAGTTAAAAGATAAAGGATATATCTTAATAATAACTGAAAAACCCCAAGCAGCTCAGAAAATATCTGATGCATTGACAGAGGGCAAAGTAATTAAAAATTCTTTGGGAAATGTTCCTTACTACACTTTACAAAGAAATGGAAAAGATATTCAGGTTGTTTGTGCTGTCGGACATCTTTTTTCAATTGCACAGGTTAATGCAAGAAATAAATGGCCAACATTTGATATTCAGTGGGCTCCAAATTATTTAGTAAGAAAAAATGATTTTACAAAAAGGTATTATAATGTTATAGCAAAACTATCAAAAAATGCTTCAGAAATCGTTGTAGCTACAGATTATGATATAGAAGGTGAGGTTATTGGCATGAATATTGTCCGTTATATATGTGGTCAAAAAGATGCTGAGAGAATGAAATTTTCAACTCTTACATCTAAAGAAATCCAGGAAGCATTTGAAAAAAGAAGCAAAAGTTTAGATTGGGGGCAGGGAATTGCTGGAGAAACAAGGCACTATTTAGACTGGCTTTATGGCATTAATTTATCTAGAGCTTTAATGGATGCTATAAAGTCTACTGGTAAATTTAGATTAATGTCAATTGGAAGAGTTCAGGGTCCTGCATTACATATAATAGTAGAAAAAGAAAAAGAAATACAGAGATTTAAATCTGAGAAATATTGGCAAGTATTTTTAGATATTAGTGATAAAAAAAATGATGTTAAAGTAAAATACCAAAAAGATATAACTAATGAAAAAGATCTTTCAAAGTTTAATGGTATTGAAGGCAAGAAAGGTGTTGTTAAAACAGAGAAGAACAAACAAGAAATGCCTCCAAATGCCCCATTTGATTTAACAAGTTTACAAACAGAATCTTATAGATTGTATAAAATAAATCCGAATAAAACACTTGAAATTGCTCAAAGACTTTATCTTGGAGGAGTTATTTCATATCCAAGAACCTCAAGCCAGAAAATACCTAAAGAAATAGGTTATGATGTTATTTTAGATCGATTAAAAAAAAGATTTTCATTTGTTGACAAAGCTAAAAGAAAAACCCCTATAGAAGGTAAAAAAACAGATCCTGCACATCCATCTATATATCCTACTGGAGAGTTCCATGAATTAGAAGAAGATGATAAAAGAATCTACGAATTAATTGTAAGAAGATTTGTTAATTGTTTCTGTGAAGATGCTATAATTGACAATAAGAAAATAACATTTTCATATAATGGAATGAATTTTTATGCAAGAGGCCTTGGAATTGCAAAAAAAGGTTGGGTGGAAGTTTATCCAATAATAATAAAAGAGAATGAAATACCTGATATGGATGGAGATGCTGAGATTAAAAAAAGTGTTATAGAAGAGAAAATGACACAGCCTCCAAAAAGATATAGTCCTGCATCTATAATATCTGAGCTTGAAAAAAGAAATCTTGGAACTAAAGCAACAAGAGCAAATATTCTTGAAACACTTTATCAAAGAGGTTATATAAAAGAAAAAAGTATTGAAGCAACTTCTTTAGGATTATCTTTAATTAACACTTTAGAAAAAAATTCTCCGATAATAATTGATGAAAAACTAACGCGAGATATAGAGCTTAATCTTGAAAACATAAGAAATTCAAAAAATCCGAATAAAAGTGAAGAAAAAATACTTGATGAAGCAAAAAAGATTATTATTTCGATAGGGAAAGATTTTGAAAAAAATAAGAATAAAATAGGAGATGACCTTGTTAAAGCAACTGAAACTTTATGGGAAGCTGAAAAAAAAGATAATGAGGTAATGCCTTGTATAGAGTGTGAAAAGGGGACTTTAGGTTTGAAATATTCTAAAGAGTACAAAAGATACTTTTTAGGTTGTAGTAATTATCCTGAATGTAAAAAAACTTATTCATTACCTCCAAATTCTTTAATAAAGAAATCTGAAAAAAAATGTGAGTATTGTGGTTTTCCTATGTTAATGTCTATAAAAAAGGGTAAGAGGCCTTGGATATTTTGTTTTAATCCTGAGTGTGAATCAAGAAAAAATAAAGAAACTAAAGAATAAAATTTAATGCTTAGTTCCCGGATTTTGAATATTACTTGGTAATCTTAAAGAAGCAAATCCTTTTCTCACCGGAGGCATTTGAGAACTATTCCCGGAAGATGGTGGAAATGGTGGAGATTTTGGGCCAGATGTTGAAGACTTTGAAGGAGGTGATTTTGTATTTTGTGATTTATTCTTTCTTTTTATTATATAAAAAGAAATTACAGAAATAACTCCAATTATTATTAAAATTATTAAAATTATTAAAAGATAAAACAGCCATTTTGAGCCTTGTTCAGCAGAACTACCTGCATTATCCAGTCTTCCTTGAAGATTATTACCAAGAGTGCTACTTTGATAATCACACTGTCCAGGAATCTGCTGAGAATCTAGCCATTGGCCATTTGCACAATAAATATAATATGATCCATCACAACTTGATGTACCATCAGTACATTCTAAACTTACATTTACATTCCCATCTGTTTGATTATTTGAAAGAGGGATACATTTTCCATTTGAACATATCTTAGTTGAACCGCAGGATTGCTTTACAAAATCAACATAGTTATCATTAGAACAAAAGTATTCTATAACTTGATTTTGCTCACACTCATCTGGAAAAGATAAATCTATTAAGTCTAAAGTATAATCAACAACTCCTGAATAAGTATAATTTTTTCCATTATCACTATCATCACATATTTCATCTGGATAATTTTGATTTGAAACACAGGCTTCATTTGAACATCCAGCAGGACAATTATAGGTTACATTGTAAATATCTCCTGAAGAATCGCAAAACCATTCTAAAACCGCAGTTGAATTTGAACATGAATCTAAATAATAAGATGTTGTTGAAGAAGTTGAATTTAATACTGAAACATTACCTTTACCATATAGCCCAAATGCACTTGCTCCAAATCCATCTGTGCCTGAATCAGAATCTAAACAAGTCTGTGATTGTGTTTGTGATAAACATGTTACAGTAGTTGGATTACATCCATAAGAACATGATTTGTTTAATATTCTTGTTATATTTGAAGAATCACAACTTCCTCCAGAACAAGAAGGGGTAATTGTTTGATTGTATATATTACCTGTATAACAAACTAAAGAGTTAGATTTAGATCCGCATTCACTATTTTGCGTACATGCCGAGCCATTGATATTTTTAATACAGGCGCCACTCTGGCATGAATAATCAGTAGGGCAATCATAATCTATACTGTTAAAATTCCCGTTTGAGCAAAAAAACTCCTTAACTTTTGTATTTGTTGGACATTGATCTGTATTAGAACTCCACAAATGACCATTTCTTGTTACATTTGTATTTCCAAGCAAATAATAATTTTTGCCATCAGAGTAAGTTAAGTTAACATCTGTATCAATACAATTTAGTATTTCATAGTTATACAATTCTAAAACTTCATTTGATGTTAATGCCTTATTATATATTCTTACATCATCAATAGTGCCATTAAAATAACTGTTTTCCTGACTAGTAAGAGAATTACCTATCTTCAACTGTGAGGAAAATGACCCACTATTAGTGGTATCTTCAGCCCCTAAGGTAGCACTAACTCCATCAACATACATACTAGAATCAGTGCTGTCATAAATAACAACAATATGGTGCCAGTTTCAATTGGTTTTCCTAAATTATTATTTCCTGAGATTGCAATACCTCTCCTATTATTTCCATTTGCAGAAGATTTTGTAAATTCAACAATAGTCATTCTTCCTTGTTCAGAAGAGGTTTTTACCCATACGCTTGCCGTATATTTGTTAATATTCAGCGAATTTGCACTAGACACTCCAATATAATCATTTACTCCGTCAAATTGATAAGACCTATTATAAACTCCATTCTGGTTTTGAGTAGCACCACTAATCGTCCCATTATTAATTCCTATAATATCATTTGCATTGTTATCTAATGTATAATAAGATATTAAGTTATTGTTAAAATCACTTACTGCATTTGCAGTAATATTTATATTTCTTGGTTGGGAAAAAAATATTGCTATTAAAAAAACAGAAGATGATACTAATATTAGTAATAATAATTTAATATAAATTATACTTCTAACCTCTCTTTTCATTTATAAATGAGATAAAATTATCTTATAAAGTTTTGTATGGATTCAGAATAAACCTCTTTTCCTTATTCCTTTATTATCAATTATAAATTCCATTTCTTTTTCTGGCAAACTTCTATGCTTTCTAAGTATAATTTTTCTTCTAGAATTATTATTCTGTAACTCAATCAAACATTTGCTCCAGTACCTTAATATATCTCCTCCAACCATATTAACATCTCTTTGTTTTCCACTTTGGAATTCTTCTTCACTTAAAAAGGAGTAATATATTTGATTTGTTATGATAATTGGTATGTTTTTGTTTCTTGCAATTTCTGCTAAAGTTCTAAGCTGTCTTGAAAGCTCAGAATTCATTTCTTTTACTTTGTTTTCTTCTTTTTCTGATAATTCTAAACGGTAAAGCATAGTCATACTGTCTACAATTATAAGGCTTACTTGTTTGTCTGATTTTATCGTTTTCAAAAGAGTATCAAATGATTTTTTTTGTTCTTCGAAATTTGTTGGTTTTAGGATAAGAATATTGCTCAATGACTCTTCTTCTCCAGAAATCTGCTTAAATCTATCTATTGAAAAACCTCCTTCTGTATCAATAAATATAACTTTATTTCCTTTTTTAGCTTGTGAAACAGCTGATAGTAAACAGAAATTTGTTTTTCCACTTCCTGCCGGGCCATATATGGTAGTTATAATATCTTTTTCATAACCTCCAAAAAGCCATTTATTCAAATCGTAAGATCCTGCAGAAATCCTTTCTTCCCTCATTAAGTTTATTGAATTGGCATATTAATAAGATTTTATATGATAATTTATACTTGGTAAAATTTATAAAACACTATTCTCTTGTTAAACAATGAGTGAACTTAGTTTTTTTAATAATATTAAATTAATGTATATTTCTCCTTCAAAGTTCTTAGGTAGAAAGTCAGATAGTAAATGGACAAAGGCCTTACTTCAATTAATATTGTTTTATATTGTATATTTAGTAATTGAGTCTTTTCTTAACTTAGTTGTTTTTTTCAAAGATAATGGGGCGGTACAGCCTATTGCTATATTATCTTGGTTATTTTTAACTTTACAGAATATAATTGGAAAAGGTTTAGTTATCTTAGTAGTTTTATTTTCAGTATCAGGAGTTATTCATTTACTCTTAAAGTTAAGCAGGGCAAAAACTAACTATAAAGAAAATGTTAAATCTGTCTCATATTCATTAATGATATGGGTAATTTATGGGTTTATAATTTTAGTAGCTTCATTTATAATACAGCTTACAATACCAATAGATCAGTCATATCTGCAAGGGATACTAGCAACTTCTGATATAACAAATATTACACAACTGTACAAAGTTTACTTTAGTCAGCCTGGAGCACTTATACTTCTTATATTAGGAATTATACAAATAGTACACTTTTTCACATTTTTAATAAAAAGTACTAGTTATTTCAATAAAATAAAAACAGGGAAATCAGCTATAATCTCAATTATATCAATGCTAGTGGTTATAGCTATTTTAATGCTAATTTGGATAGGTTTTCTCTACACTAGTTTATCTAGTGGTTCTTTTAGATAGTTTTACTTAAGAAAGATTAAAAGGAAGTATAGAATAATTAATAAATAGTCTAGTCTTTTTATATAAAACACTAAGGAGTTATTTTATTATGAAAAAGGCAATAAAAATGCTGATAAATGGCACTGTTCAGGGAGTATTTTTCAGAAATTTTGTAAAAGAAGAAGCTGATAAACTTGATGTTAAAGGATTTATAAGGAATTTAGATAGTGGAAACATTGAAGTGTTTGCTGAAGGAGAGATTGAAAATGTTGATCAACTATGTAAAATATGTGAAACAGGTCCAAGGCATGCTAAAATAAAAAATGTAAGTATAAATGAATCTCCTTTTCAAGATTTCAAAGAGTTTAAAGTCCTGCACATATAAGAACACCAAGGTTTTCTTATCAACTTTCCTTTAAATGCAAGGTTATTTTATGAGCTTCTTTTAATTAAACTCAAGAAGATATTTAAATTCAGTTTTCTAAAGTAGTATATGGGACGAGAAGACCAAATCATTGAATCTAGAATTAAGAAAGTTGAAGATTTGAGAAAAGTGAAAACTAAAGATAAGGTTTCTGTTGCTGGAAGAGTTATAATTAAAAGAGATCTTGGAAAAATATCATTTGCTACACTACAAGATTCTTCTGGAAGAATACAATTAGTCTCCCAACAAGATGAAACTCCATCTAAAAAATTTGAGTTTTTTAAAAAATATATTGATTCTGGGGATTTTATCGGGGTGGAAGGAATTATGCTTAGAACAAAAACAGGTGAACTTTCTATATTAATTAAGAATATTGAATTACTTACAAAGTCTATACTTCCACTTCCTGAAAAGTACCATGGTTTAGTTGATGATGAAGAAAAGCTAAGAAAAAGATATCTAGACATTTTAATGAATCTGGAAATTAGAGAACTGTTTATTAAAAAACAAAAGTTCTGGCAAACAATAAGGAGCTTTCTATTAGATAAAGGATTTTTAGAGGTAGAAACTCCTGTGTTGGAAACTTCAGCTGGAGGAGCAGCAGCGACTCCGTTTAAAACACATCATAACGCTCTTGATATAGATGTTTACTTAAGAATTTCAATGGGAGAATTATGGCAAAAGAAGTTAATGGTTGCTGGTTATGGAAAAACTTTTGAAATTGGAAGACAATTTAGAAATGAAGGTATGGATATGGAACATTTACAAGATTATACTCAAATGGAATTTTATCTAGCATATGCAAGTTATAAAGATGGGATGAAGTTAGTTGAAGAAATGTATAAGAAAGTTGCAAAAGAAGTTCTAAACACCCTGAAATTTGAAACTCATGGATATAAAGTAGACCTCGGGAAAAAATGGGAAATTTATGAATATGATAAATTGATTAAGAAACATACTGGGGTTGATATTTGGAAAACTTCTGAATCTGAAATAAAGAAAAAATTAGATCAGTTAAAAGTTGAATATGATCCTAAAATGAAAAAATGGAGACTAGTAGATAGTTTATGGAAATATTGTAGAAAAAAGCTTTCAGGGCCTGGATTCCTTATTGGACAGCCTGTTGAAATTACTCCTTTAGCAAAAAGAGATTCTAAAGACTTGAGAAAAGTTGAGCAGTTCCAGGTTATAATTGCTGGAACTGAATTAGGAAATGGTTATTCTGAATTAAATGACCCTATTGATCAAGATGAAAGGTTGAAAAAACAAATGGAGATGAAGAAAGCAGGAGATAGTGAAAGTATGGATCATGATAAGGGTTTTGTGGAAGCTTTGAAATATGGAATGCCTCCAACTTGTGGTTTTGGAGTAAGTGAAAGATTATTTTCTTATTTAGTTAATCGGCCTATAAGAGAAACAGTTATATTTCCGTTGTTGAAACCTGAAGGAATTGAAGAGAATAAAAAAGAGAAAATTAAGCTATAATCCACTTATTAAAATTGTTTATTAAATTTATAACTATCTGCCCATTTTGCATATGCCTTCCATCCTTGAAAACTTTCTAACAACTTATCCTTGCTAATTAAACCTTCATTAAACATTTTAATTTTTCTTTCAATGTTTTTTATGTTTCTTTTTCTTAGTAATTTAAAATAATAAAAATTTATAAATCCAACAAAGTCAACTCCACTTGAAAGCGAAATAATCTTTGATTTGTCTGGATGCAGTTCTAACTTCAGCCCATTTTTTAAAAAGTTATTAATTTCATTTTTCCATTCTTTTAGTTGTGATTTTGAATTATGGAGAATGATAAAATCATCAACATATCTTATATAATATTTAGCTTTTAATTTATGTTTGACAAAATAGTCTAATTCATTAAGATAAATATTTGCAAAAAATTGGGAAGTTAAATTGCCTAATGGCATTCCTTTGTCTGAATGCTTCCCAACAGAATTGTTTCCTAAAATCTTTTCTATAAGACATATAACTTTTTCATCTTTTATTTTTCTCTTTATTATTTCTAATAAAATATCATTATCAACTTCTTCAAAGTAATGTTTTATATCTGCTTTTAAGCAATATCCCCTAATCTTCTATATATTTATCCAAATTTTGCGAAGCGCTGAAGGCGCTTACGACGACTACCCGACCAATAGCATTCGAACCCTGAAGGTTACCATCAACCGAGACCAAGTCTAAGTCCCAGTCCAAGCAGAACCCAGCAAGCCCTTCATCCTTTGTATATAAAGTCCTAGATCCTTTTGATTTATTTAAACCTGAAGGCAAACCTATTTCATCAACATTATCAAATTTCCAGCCATTATATTTTCCAGAAAGTCTGTCATCATGCACAGCTTTAAAATCCTCTCTTTTAACAATATCTACTCCATAACCATCTTCATCTTCTGGCAATTTAACAACATCATAACCAGTTAGCATAAAAGGAAATTCAACTCTCCCATCTACACCTTCTGTCAGCTCTGAAATTATTTTTATAAGAGGCAGGTTTCTTGTATTAGAATCTTTATTGCTCCTAACAACTAAAACTGGGCTATCAGAATAATATCTGCCTTCAACCATAGCCATAACTTCTGGTCTGCTTAAATCTCTTAAGTTAGCAACCCTTAATCCTAAAGGTCTTACTTCTGTGTCAATTCTAGCTGAAATGAAAGGATTGCTTCCTTTCATTAATTTTTCATTAGCATCGTAATCAAAAAATCCAAAACCTTCTTTGACAGCATAACATAATTCTTGGGCATCATCACCTTTAACAAAAGAAGGCATTACTTCTGGCCTTTGCCATTCAAATCTTCCAGTCAGTTTTTTTGTGTTCATATTTATATAAATTTATTAGTGGTAACAGAATAAGCTGCTGTTAAACAGCAGCTTCCTTAATTTCTGAAAGAACATTTTTCTTTACAAGCATCCAGTCCAACTTAACAAGGTTTTTTACAAAATCATTATCCATATTTAACTTATAATAATCTGATTTTCCTACTTTTCTTGTTTTAATAACTAAACCAGAAGCAATAAAATTCTGGAAGAATAATTTAATTGAATTATAACTTACATTGCTTTCTTTAGCTATTTCAGTCATAGGATAATCAAAAAAACGAAATCCTATTAAAAAATCTATAACTCTAAGCTGGGGAGTGTCTCCAAATTGCATTAAAAAAAATGATTTATTTTCTTTTTGTTTCATATGGGTATTATATTTATATGATATTTAAATCTTTCTATTAAGTATATTAATATTTCAATAATAGCAACATTTAAATAAGTGGAATTTTTATATTATTATGGCAAGTGATCTTGAAAAAGCTCAACTTATGTCAATTTTAGCAAGAGGAAAAGGTAATTGGGGTGGTAAGTATGATAGAATGGAACATTTTAAGAAATTTCAAAATTTAAAGGACATAATAAAAGAACTTTCTAAGATTGGATGGGTTATAGTACATAATAAACCAAGTTATACTGGAATTTCACTAAATAATGAATATAAACAAGAAATTGTATATTTTATAGAAATGAATCTCCCTGAATTAAAGGGCATAATAAAATAAATTTATTAAGTTTATTAATAAATTATTTTTAATATAAATGATAAAAATGAGCAGACTAATAAAAGAAAATAATATTAAGAAAGCAATTGAAGAGCTCGATAAAGAAAAATCTATATCAAGTGTTTCTGCTGATGTTTCTTGATAACTTGAAAGAGTTGTTGAAGATATTTTAAAAGATGGAATAAAAAGGGGCAAAGGCAAATAACAGGAGAACTTTGCTTGGAAGGGATTTGTAAGATATAAGATTCTGAATTATGTTAAGTAAACCTTAATACTTAACATACAATTAGCAAGATTTATATAATAGTTATACATTAAAGTTATACAATGGCGATTGAAGTTAAAACAAAAAAATGGGGAAATTCAATTGGAGTAGTTATACCTATAGAAACTATTATTAAATTAAATTTGAAGTCTGGAGAAGAAATCATAATAAACATTGAAAAGAAAAATAATGTATTAAAAGAAATGTTTGGTAAAGCTAAATTTAAAAAACCTGCTAAAAAAATGGTTGAAGATTTTAGAAAAGAATATGATAGTAAATGGCTAAAATGATCAAATTCTTAGATACCTATGCTCTTATTGAAATATATTTAGGTAATGAAAAATTTTCTGGTTATCTAAATGAAGAGTTTATTGTAAATGACTTAACTTTAGCAGAATATTATGGAATTTTATTAAGGGAATATGGGGAAAATGAAGCTGAATTATGGTTAAAAAAATTGCAGATATACTCAAAAAAGGTTAGTATAGAAATCCTAATTGAAGCAGTAAAGTTCAGGTATGAACATAAAAAACAAAATATTTCTTTTTTTGATGCAGTAGGATATATATTTTCTATTAAAAATGGATATTATTTTGTTACAGGAGATAAGGAATTTGAAAATATGAAAAATGTTGAGTTTAAGAAAAAGTGACTAAAATATTATGGTATCTCTACAGTTGCAAAATCAAACCCATAATCAATTCTCCCATATTCTGGTACTCTTAACACTGAACACCCTATCTCTTCTGCACCAACTATATCTTTAAAATAGTTATCTCCGACAACAAATAATTGTTCTGGTTTAATTCCATATTCATCAATAATCCCTCTAAAGTCTTTCGGACAAGTATCAAGCTTATAAAACCCATCAAAAATACCTAAACCTAAGCCTATTTTAGAAAGTGTGGCTTCCAAATCTAGTCTTAAATTATTTAAGTCAGCGTCAGAAGAAGTAACAAGAATTAAATTATTTTGTTTTACACTTACAACAAATTTCCCAAAACCTTTTATAGGTGGCAAAGCATTTTCAATATCTTCGCTATTTAAAATTGTTCCATAAACATCTAAAGCAACTATTTTTGTTTGCATAATCTTTAGAGAATTGATAGGCTTTATAAATATTACTTGTTTTTAAGAT
Organism: Candidatus Pacearchaeota archaeon; assembly: GCA_018304325.1. Lineage (GTDB taxonomy): Archaea > Nanobdellota > Nanobdellia > Pacearchaeales > GW2011-AR1 > JACPLR01. The sequence continues at coordinate 27,902 of JAGVWM010000021.1, read as the reverse complement.
ATAAATTAAAAAGAAAAGGAGGTTAAATAAAAATGTCTAAGAAAAAATTTCCAACTCTTGCAGCTATTTTATTAGCTGTTGGTATTATTTGGCTTTTAACAGAGCTTAATATAATAACAATAAATATACCTTGGATACCAATAGTATTAATAATAATTGCAATTGGATTAATTACTAATAGATATATGGGAAAATGAAGCCACAAAATTCAAAGAATTTTTGGTCCAGAAAACCAACTGGTTTTCTGGGATTAAGAAATGGTGAGTGGTTTTTAGTATTTTTCAATTTAGCTTACATATTAGCTTTCGCTTTTTATTATTTAAGTATAAAAAATTATGAATTTTTATGGTATGTTGTTGTTTTAATTTTCTTCTTTTTATTAATTGGTTTAACCCTTAGAAAAACAAATTTTGATTATCTTATTTTATGGCTTTTGAGTATATGGGGATTTTTACACATGGCTGGTGGAGGGATATGGATTGGAAATGGATTTTGGATTTTCAAAGGAAGTGGAGTTTTGTATAGCCTTGAAATAGTAAAGTTGTTTAGTATTGGAGATACAATTGTTTTAAAATTTGATCAGTTTGTACATGCTTTTGGTTTTGGGACAACGACTTTAGTTGCATATAGCTTACTTAAACCTTATTTTAACTCAAAAACAAATTATAAGATAATTTACCCTGTACTTATCGCAATTGCTATGGGTCTTGGTGCTTTGAATGAAATTGTAGAATTTGTTGCAGTTGTAGCTTTCCCGAGCACAGGAGTTGGAGGATATTATAACACTGCTTTAGATTTAGTTTTCAATATGATTGGTAGTTTTATTGCTATTTTTGTCATATATTTTTACTACAGAAGAAAAATCTATAAATAATGTTAGTCAAAAAAATCAGAAGAAAAACTATTACAAACCACCATAGCACATATGGCTCTGGATTTAGATAAGGTATACATGAGTAAAATGCACAATTTATGTTTTTGTCTGAAATGTTTATAATTCTTAAAATAATAAACAAAATTGTGACCTCTAAAATTGAAATTAATAAGGAATTTTTATTATTCTGTTTTTTGTCTTTTTTATCTCTAACTAAGTAAAATGCCAATATCCCTAGAGGTATTAAAAATAAATGTTCTAAACTTACTAATCTTGATATTAATGATGGTTCCTTAAAAAAATAATCAGCAAGCCCAAATAGAGTACTTTTTGACATCAAAAAAGAGAAAAAGTCTATATCCCATAAAATCAAAGGAATTGTTATTATGTTTAGTTGGCTTGATATTAAATAGCTTTTATTTAATAAACAACCAATGCCAATTATTATCATTCCTATGTAACAGATCCAAAATATCAAAATTGGTTCACCTTTACTGATGGCTTGAATCATAGCTAATAATCCAAAAATAATAAGAAATACTCCTAATATTTTGATAATAACTTCTTTTTTCATTAAGAAAATATACAAGAAAACTTTTTAAATAATACTTAATAAGATTTAATAAAAAAGTCATTAATATTTATAAATGTCATTATTCTTAATACTATATGAAAAGCAGTTCTAATAAAAAATTATTAATTGCTATCTGTGTTATTATTTTAGTTCTTGCATTAATTGGTGTTGGATTATTAATAAAAAATAAGTTTGGTTTAACAGCAAATACAATAACAGGAGATGTTATTGGAATAACTGGTAATGTAGTTCAAGGCGAGGAATGCGATCCTTCACTTAATTCTGATGATGGGGAACTAGATAATAATAGATATGATGGAGTTAATGAATTTTGCCGAGATGAATCTGACCATAGTGAACCATATTGCAAGAATGGATATTGTGGAGAGTGTTATAAAGATAACGACTGCAATACTGGAGAGACTTGTAATTATTATGGAGATTGTGTTTCTTCAACTGGTGGTGGAGGAGGCAATAGCTGTGAATGGTTGTGTGACCCTTGGAGTGTTTGTTCATTACAAGGATATCAATGGAGAACATGTAATGATGTTAATAGCAATTGTAATTCTGACACAAGGCCTTTAGAACAACAAAGATGCACACCTGATCCAAATGAAGGAACTTGTTCAGATGGAATACAAAATAGAGATGAAACTGGGATAGATTGTGGAGGAAGTTATTGTGAAAAATGCTTTGGACAATGCAAAAGAAATGGGAAAAAGAAATGCGTTGATAAAGACAATGATGGCATAAGTACACAATTTGAAGTTTGCACTTATAGTTTATTTTGGGCTGGACCTTTTGATTGTAATGAAGATGAATTATGTATTAAAGGCAAATGTACATCTCATCCAACATGTACAAAATCTACTGATGGAAGCGTGAAATGTGATGTAAAACCATTGTGCCCTAAAGGACAATTAAGTAATGATGGAAAATCAATTTATGAATGTAAACCTGAAGTAAATTGTCAAAATAAAGATGATAATTATTATTGTAAAGAATCTGGAAGTACATGTTGCTTAGAAGATAAAAACAATCCAATTTATGGGTGCTGTAGCTGGGTTAATGAAGGTTTTAGAGGAAATTGTAACGATCCAAAAAATGTTAAAAATAGTGAATGTAAGGACTATCTTAACAATAAAGGAAATAATTGCAAGGCCACATTTAGTTCAGGAACAACTTGTGGTGGATGTAGTTTTGATACTATTTATTGTAATGGAGCTATTGATTTTTGTTGTGATAGTCCAAGAGAAATATGTGAAACATCTGGAATAAATAAATGCGTTCCCAAATATTGTCCTGAACCTAAAGATAATTATAACTTTTGTACAGGAGCAAATGTTGTGAGAGCTGCTTGCTGTGAAAAAGCTGAATATACTTGTGGAATAACTTCTTCTCCAGCAGGTAATGTTGGTTTTTGTGTACCTAAAGGTAGAACTTGCGATAAAAATACTCAAAACTATTGTGGAACAATAGATAGTGGAGAAAATATTTGTTGTGATGTTGGACCAGATAGTATAAAGGGAACACCCGATGATGTGGAAAAATGTGAACTTTCAACTATAGGAAATTTACCAGTATGCGTTCCAATAAATGAAAACTCTTGTGATTCAGATGGAATAGATAATATTGTTGGAAATCAAGATGATGAAAGATTATGCTCTGGAACAAAAGATAACATAAGATACAAACAATGTTGTCCAAAAACTGCGGTATGTGACAATCATCCAGGAGGATTACCATTCTGCAATTTTGTAAATATTCCAACTCAGTAGGACTAAAATCTATCAACTATTGCTAACATATTAATAGTTTCTGTATAAGCTTTCAATAAAAAAGATTTATCTCTAACTGATAACTCATTTTTATTAATCCACGGAAAATAATCTACTATTTCTTTAAGCTCTTCAATTTCTTCTTTATCAAGTTCATTGTCTTTTAATTCTGGTTTTTTATAAAATTCTAATATAAAATTTCTTTCCTTGTCTGTATATTCATCCCATTTTTCAAGAGTTTCTCTTTTTTTATCATTCGGTAAACTATTCCATGACCTTCCAAGATATCTTGTAAACTCTGAAAAATCATCTCTACTAGTATAATCAGTTGTAGTACATCCACTAGCTAAAGCTAAAATTCCTAAACCTGCACTTTTTAAAAAATCCCTTCGTGTTTGCATTTTATTTTTACCTATTTTACCTTATTTATAACTACTATTAAGTGACTAAACTAGTATTTAAAGTTTTCTATTTAACCTATAATTATGTCCAACAAACACAAAGGGTCAAATAACGAACGAGAATTATTAAAAATGTTTTCTGAAAACGGATGGAGAGCTGCGAGAGTTGCTGGAAGCGGGGTGAATGATGAAAGTCCCTGTGATATAATTGCTGGAAAAGTCGGAAAGAAACTTGCAATAGAATGTAAATCTACAAGAAAAAATATCCAGTATATAAGCAAGGATCAGATAAATGATTTTATTGTTTTTGCCAGTATGATGGGGTTAAAACCAATTATTGCTTTAAAATTTCTAAGAGAAGGTTGGTTGTTTATTGAACCTAAGAATCTCAGAGATACAGGAAACAATTGGGCTATTTCTCTTGAAGATGCTAAAAAAAGCGGTAAAAGACTTGGTCAATTAATATCATAACATTACAATAATGTTTATAATAATAAATTACAAAATGAAAAAATGGACATAAGGAGAGGATTTTATGCTATGGTTTTATCTTCAGTTATGATTATTTCTTCTAGTGGATGTGAAACTGTTAGTTATTTAGATGATACAATTAGTAATTATGTTGATAAACATGAAGACTGGACTAAAGATACAACCAGAAATCATGACAATTTTTCAGTATTCAAATTAAAAAAAGATAAAAATCCAGAACAAAAATATTAATAAATTGCTTATTCTTAAAAAAAGCATGAGATTCAAAGAGGCGTCTTTTTACAAAAAGTTAAATGACAAAAAAGTGCACTGTAAGTTATGTCCTCATAAGTGCATAATTGGTAATGGTGAAACTGGAAAATGTAAAGTAAAACAAAATGTTGATGGTAAATTAAAGGCTATGAATTATGGTAAAATTTACTTGAGCAGAACAAATTCTATAGAAGAGTTAGGCTTTTTCCATTTTCTTCCAGGTAATGAAGCTTTATTGATTTCATCAGTAGGAAATATTTTAGATAAAGAGTGGTATGAAAACGAATTAAGTGGAAAAGACGTAGATAATATTCCCACTGTAAACCAAACTCCAAGCCAAATAGGAAAAGATGTTTTGAAAAAAAAGATAAATATAATTTGTCATGGTTATAATGAACCTATGATGTCATATGAATTTGTAGACGACTTAATTACGAATAATAAATCCTTGAAACATGTTATACAAACAAATGCCTTTATTGAAGAAGACCCTTTAAAGGAGATATCTAAAAAATTAAATGGGGCTGTTGTTGAAATAAGGGGTATGACTGAAGATTTTTACAAAAATGTCTTGGATGGAAATTTAGATTCTGTCCTGAAATCAACAAAAATTCTCTATGACGAAGGAGTATGGCTAGAAATTTATATGCCAGTGATAACTGAGATACATTATAGTTTATATGATGTGAGGAAGATTATATCTTGGGTATTAAATAATCTTAGTTCAGAAGTCCCTTTACATTTTGTGTCTAAAAATTATGTTGATGAACAACTTTTGAAAAAAGCAAGAAAAATAGCTATGGATGCAGGTATGAAATATGTTTACTCACATATACCTGGATGGGAAGAAGGAGTTACTACTTTTTGTTCTGAATGCAAAAGAAAATTAGTTACTAGGGAAAATAATAATTTAATTGAAAATAACATAAAAGAAGGAAAATGTACTTGCGGAAAAAAAATTCCAGGTGTTTGGCATTAATTTTTTTAACTTTATATTTAACTATTTTAGTTTATGCTAGTGAAATTGATCTTGATTACCCTAGTATAATAAATACTGAAGATTTTAGTATTAATTTAACTTTGAAAGATTTTCCAGATGATAATTATGATATTAAAATAGATATACTTGGAAATGGGAAAAGGGTTGCTAATATTTTCGACTCTGGATCTGGTTATAAGTCTACTTATTACTATATTGACAAGGGAATTAAAAATGGTGAGATTGGGCAAAGTTTTATCTTTAAGCTAACAGAAAGTTATATTGGTAAGATTAATATTGATGTTAAAATAAGAGATTCAAAGGATAAAACTTTTTCATTTAAAGATTATTCTTCAGAAATAAATACTATTACATCAAACACCATAGACAAAAATGAAATTAAAGAAGAAAATAAAGTTGTAACAAAAGAAAAATCAGAAGAAAATCAAACTACTGGAAATCAAGAAGAAATAAATGTAGAAAGTGTAATTGAACATACACAAGATGACCAAATAAATGAAATTATATACTTAAAATCATCACCACAAGATATAAAAAACCAAGATGACAAGAGTAAAATAGAAGTTAGTAAATCAAAAAATGAAAAAATAAAAGAGTATTCTTTTTATGGATTCACTCTTTTTTTAGTCTTTATTTTAATAATACTAATATTAAAAAAACTTTAAAATGGCTCAAGAAAAACAAAAAATAAAGGTTGGATTTATAATAGAGATACTTGGACGTCCAGCAGACCATGTTAAATTAACAATGGAACAGTTAATTGATAGGATGGGTAATGAAAAAGGAACAAAAATATTGCAAAAAACAGTTCATGATCCTGTAGAATACAATATGGAAGGGGAAAATGAGAATAAAAAAATAAGTGTTAAACAAAAGCTTTTTACAACATTTGCAGATATTGAAGTTGAATTTGATGAGGTAGAACATTTACTTATGGCTACATTTAATTATATGCCATCCAATATAGAAATTATCTCTCCTGAGAATTTTATATTAAAAAATAATGATATTAGTGGAATACTTACAGGAATTGTAGTGAGACTTCATAGATATGATGAAATAACTAAAAAGATTTTGGTTGATAGAGAAATACTTGAAAATCAACTAAAAAGTTTGATGGAACAAACTGGTTTATCAATAAGTAATTCATCAGAACAAGAAAAAACTAATGAAATTAAAGAAGAAAAAACTAGTAAAAAATCTGGAAAGAAAAAGCAAAATTAGTAATTTCTTAATTTACCCTTAGTTTCATATCTATCTGAAAAAGACTTTGACTTATCTTTTAAAACATCTCTTGGAGTTTTTTTTGTTTTCTTTATTTTCCAAAAAAAGAAGCCAGCAATAGCAATTAATATTAAAACAATTACTACAACTGCAATCCAATTTGTTGAACTTCCAGTAGCTGGGGTAATATTTTTATTAACACATGAACCTATACAACAACTTCCATCTTTTGTAAATTCAATATTCCCAGAACATTTCTGAGAACTTGAACATGTTTTCCCATTTAAATTTGAGCATGTTCGGTTATTAAATGTTGAACTTACAGGTACTGTATCTTCTCCAATTGAGAATTCTAAATTAATAACATCAGAAAAATTAGATGTTGTAGCAGTTATTGTTCCTGAAAAATTTCCCGTTTTATCGAACAAAACACCTATTTTTATTTCTTTTTCTTCTTCCTTATCTAAACTTAAATTAGAAATTGAAATGTTAACGTACTTTTTAATATCTTTAGAAACGAAAATACTTATGTTTTCCAAGTTATTACCTTTATTCTTTATATTTGATGTATAAACATATGATTCTCCTTTTTTTAGCTGAGCATCAACACTAGTTAAAGAAAAAGAAAGTCTTTCTGTTTCATTTTTGTTTATAACATTATTTGTTTCATTTTTTATTACATAAACAGGAATATTATAAACAAAACCTGTACTTGATGTAAAAATAACCATTCCTGCATAAGTATTATCAAAATCTTGTGTATTTAGTGAAAACTTTTTATTTTCTTGTGGTGGAATTGTAAATGATTTATTTTTCTCGTTATCAGTTTCATAATAAATAGTTATTTGTTTATCAAGATAATTAGATAAAGTTAAATCCTGGCTTGAACTTGTTATAAAAGCACCTGGATTTATTGCAAAATCAGCAACACCTGAACTAACTGTGAAATTAACATCTAAGTCTTGTTTTTTATTTTGATTAAACTCTTTATAATTAACTTCATTTACTCTTAATGAATAATTTCCTTCCTGAAATGGCAATATGCCATAGATGTAATATGTTTCGTTAATTTTAACAATATCAAAAGTTATTGGGATTTGCACATGACCATTATAAAAACCTATATTTGATTTATCAATAGGTTCTGTTATAACACCAGAAATACTTGAAATAAGAGTTTCTCCTTTGTTAAAACTATTTTTATCAAGAGTTATGTTTAAAGCAGACATTAATGTAAAGCTAAATATTAGAATAAAAAATATTGCAATTCCTCTTTTCATTAAACTAATATAGAATAAGGATTAATAAATTTAATTATGCGAAAATTTATGGGTGGATATTTTGTAATCTTTTTATAGAGCATTAAAAAAATAAAAGGTCTTAGAACTAGGGCCATTCCAAAAGCAAAGCCGTTCCTGTTATCAAGGTTGTTGCCATTAACATGTAATCTGTTCCTGTTGGAATTCAGATAAGCGACAGAACTACATAGCCTCTTAACCTTTCCTAAAAAGGACTTCTAGTCAATGAGTTTTCTCAAAGGAAGCACCATCTTTTCATATTTCATAATTTATTCTTATTAAAATTATTACTTAATGTCAAGATTGTATTTTATAACATAAAATAAATTTAAATGATGTACTGGTTAATAGGCGTGTGGCCCTAGAAAGGCATTAATACCAAACTAAGACTAGATGAACAAGAATTATTTATTAATAAAACCTTCTAATTTTTTTCGACGACGCCTAAGGCGTCTGTACTACGCACCCCAAAAGCATAACCGCCCCCGTCACCAAGGCCGCCATCAACACGCAATCCGCTCCCGTAGGAATACAGACCGGCAACTCTTAATACAGGTTCCTTAACACTATCAAATCCAAAAACCTTAACTCCATTTGGATAATTTTCAGCTGAAGAAATTTCTCTTAGATTTGGTGCTGAGCTTTCACAAGTGTGCTCTAATAGCCTTGCTAAACCACTTTCAGAAAAATCTCTAGAATCTTGAAATCCATTCTTAAATGTTTCATATTCTGTATATGCAAATTTAAGAACTGATTCATCAACTTCTTTAGTATTTGCAAAAACTCCTTCTGATGTTCTTACAATAGGTCCTACTTGTAAACAATTTGGATTAAAAATTTCTTTCTTTGCTATTTTTCCAAATTTATAAGCAGATGCTGAAACAGATTCAGGTGTAGTTGCTGGTCTGAATGAAATATCTGGAAATCGGGTTGAATGAAAATATCTTTTTCCCATACTTTCTAAATTACTTGAATAAGAATTTGGTCCAAAAGCAGGATATCTAACAACCAATATCCCATTTTTGTGTGGAACTCTAAGTAATCTTGTTTCTAATCTTGTTTCTGGAAGTGAACTTCTTGGTTCTACATCAACTATTCCACACTCTACACTTTCCATAATTTATTAATAAATGGTCTATTTATAAAGTTTTCTCTTTGAGAAATTATGTAGTGGTAACAATGTTAAAGAATTGGGAATGGTATTGATACAAAGAAAATGGTTACTTACTCATTTCCTTTAATCTCTTAATAGTTTCTTCAAATTCTTTATCTTTTTCACCTGTTTTTCTAGGCATTGGTCTAGGTGCATTTGCTGGAAAAACTGGACGAGGATGAGTATTAGATGGATATGATGGCCTATATGATGGACCTGGAGGGAATGGCGGCCTTGTTTGGTTAGGTGCAGGTCCTTTTTTGAATCTAGATTTAAATTTGAATATAAATAACTTAAGTCTTTTTCTAAATATAATTGCAATTACTACAATAAGTATTAAGATTAATAATACCCATATCCACCATGAGCTTCCTCCAGATTTTGAAGTTACACAACAAACTTGTCCTGGAGAACATGTTAAAGTTCTATCCTGGACTTCATTACCTATACAATTACTCTGACAGGCTTCATTAGACTCAACTCCACAAGTGTATATTTCAGGTTCTGGATTTACTTTTGGTTCACAAGTTCCAATACAACAATTAAGAGTTTCAGAACTTTCTGTTAAATCTCCATTACACTGTTCATTTAACTCACAATCTTTTCCACCTAATTGTGAACATGTTGGTAGGTCTTCTGAACAACAAACTTCAAAACTTAAACATCCATTAAGTTCTGAAAATTCAATTCCTGCGCATGAAGAACTTGGAACACAAAAATGTCCTTGGGATACACAATTTTGACTTTGTATTGGAGTACATATTCCATTAAGACATTCATTACCTGAAGAACAGTCTAAATCTGATGAACATTCTCCTGTACCTCCTCCGCCACCAGAATTATCTTGCCACCCTGAATAAAGAAGAAAAGCTGTATCAATAAAATTACTATTGAAACATCCATTAGCTCCTTGAGTTTCATCTACGATATATGTCATAGCTTTATCTGCTTCATTAGAAGTTTGTCCTTGGAGTGCAAGTAAAGCTAAAGCAGTACTTTTGAATTTGCCATATGTTCCTATTTGCCAGAATTTACCGTTAAAATTATCTTGCAATATACTTGAAAGATAATCATCTTCTCTTGTTAAAACATATAAGAAAGATTCTGGGAAATATTTATCATTTTCGTCTACAGAAGCAGATAAATAAGGTAAATAAGAACTTGTATCGTGTTTTAATGAATTAAGGGATATTGTAGCCCATAAAGAACCTTCATAGTTACAAGCTCCTGCTTGTTGAAAACATTTGTATGTTATTTTCTCAGCTGTTTCACCATTGGATGATTCTGAATGGAGATTTTGAGAAACATGTATTGTTGATGATTCAGCATTTCTATAAAGCAAAGTTGTTGTAAATTCTTTATCACAAGAAATTATGTATTCATTGTTTAAACAATTTCCTGTACCGAATTTTAACCAATAACCATTTTCACTTATTGATAAACAAGAACCTGCTCCTGAAGAGACTTTTTTTGTACTTAGTATATTTACTGGATAAGAACTTGAGCTGTATTTTATTGTACATAAAGAAGCATCATTTGTATCAATCTGTAAATACCAAATTAAATCGTCAGCAACCTTGGTCTGATTTAACAACCAATTTTCAACTTTTTCTGTGTTTGCATTTGCCTGATTTAAAGCAAGCAATGCAAGGGCAGTATCTTTTAATTTACAATTAGCCTTTGGCCAGCACTCTTGGTCTCTTGAGTTTTCTAAAACTTTACTTTTACAATCTTTATAATTTCCTAATGCAAGAATAGCATATATCTGTTCTTCTGAGGTTAATTTAGAACATGAATCTCCTATTTGATCTTTTAAACATTTATAAGCATCGTCTATTTTAGATTGATTTGACGCTGCAGAAATTAATGGTAATGATAAAAATAAAATTGATAGAACTATTACAAAAGTAATCCATCTTTCTTTTTTATTCATGTTTAATAGAGTGTTGAGGAGTTTAAAAAGTTTGTTGCACATAAACCTTTCAAACTAGACTAAATTATATTGGGTAATAAAAATAAATAAAGCAAATGTAATACAAACAAATGGATTTCAATTAAATATATATAAACAAGGTAAAGATATTGTAGTTTTACAATTAAGTAAATAAGATAAAGTATAATATGTCTGAAATTAACCTATACAAAGTTTTTTAAATAACACTCCATAAATTAAATAATAAAAAGATGGTGAACAAAAATAAAACTAATTTTAATAAAAGATTATTAATTGCTATCTGTGTTATTATTTTAGTTCTTGCATTAATTATTATCGGATTATTAATTAAAAATAAATCCAGTTTAACTTTATTTTAGTTCTTGCATTAATTATTATCGGATTATTAATTAAAAATAAATCCAGTTTAACTGGAGAAGTTATATCAGGTAATGTTATTGGAATAACTGGTAATGTAGTTCAGGGCGTGGAATGTGATGTTTCCCTTAATTCAGATGATGGGGAACTTTCAGATGATGGAGAACTAGATGATAATAATAGGCATGATGGAACTAATGAATTTTGCCGGGATGACTCAAGACATAGGGAGCCATACTGCAAAAATGGATATTGTGGAGAGTGTTATGAAAATAACGACTGCAATAATGGAGAGACTTGCAATGATTATGGAGATTGTGTAAGTGATGATGGTGGAAATTGTGTTCCGCAAACATGTCCATCTTATGGATATGAATGTGGTACTTGGTTAGATGGTTGTGGAGGATATGTTACTTGTGGATCGTGCTCAACAGGAGAAACATGCAATGCAGGTGTGTGTACAGGAAGCTCATGCAATGCATGGCTGAACTGCCTTGGAACAGAATGCGGAAATGATGGTTGTGGAGGAGAGTGCGGAGGAGGTTGTAACGAAGGATTAATTTGCAATTATGAAAATGTTTGTGTTGCTGGAGGAAATGAAAGAGGTATAAGATGCACTCCTGGAGCAACTAAATGCATAGCTAAAACTGAGAATAAAGCAGATTTTAAAGCTAAACCTGAGGATAAAACAGATTTTAAAATATGCAGAAGCAACGGATTTGGATGGGAAAAAAAGAATTGTGAAAATGGTGAAATATGCAGTCAGGGAAGTTGCATTTCAAAAGACGATGAATTAAAAAAATGTAATAAAAATACAAAGAAATGCAATGAAGATACTCCTGAAGAAGATTTTCAAATAGTATGCAAGAAAGATCAAAATTTCTACTTGAATAATATTGAGTGTGATAAAAATGAGATATGTAAGCAAGAACCAAATTTTCCAGCTTCTTGTGTGGCTGAAGAAGAAGAGATATCTGAATGTATTTATAGTAGTGACTGTCCAGAAGGCAAAGAGTGTATTAATGAAAAATGTGTAGCTATGTACCCAGATGGTCCAACATGCTTCTCTGGAAAAAATTCCGAATGTAAAGATTCTGGCACATACAAATATTGTGTTGATAATATTTGTTCAGAATGCACTCCTAAAAAAAATACTAAAACATCTGAAGGATATAGAAATCCCGACTGTAATTTCGACAAAAATGGAGGGATAGTATGTGTTACCGGAGGGATGGGTGGAGCTCTATGTTCGGTCTGTTTAACTGATAATGAATGTAAATTTTTAAGTGATTCTGGAGTTCTTCCTGGATTAAACAAATGCCAAAAATTGCCCGCACGATCGAAATGTGTGGAATGCATTAAAAATGAAGACTGTCCATCAGAACGACCATACTGTAATGACTTTTTTGGGAAATGTGATGAATGTAGGAGAAATAATGACTGTCTAAAGGGGTATATCTGTGATATTCAAATGATTAATGGTGAACCTGTATATGACAAGCCTCGAAAATGTTTCTTAGGAAATTGTAAATTTGATGAAGATTGTATTAAAATTGGAAAAAATACTTGTGTAGATCATAAATGTGAATAATAAATAATTATTTTATGAGCTTATTTTTTATTTTTCTCTTGGCTTTTTATCTTTATTTTTGTTTTTAACTTGCTTCTTCAGCAATTTCCATAGCTGATCTAAAACAGTTTTGGGAATTGGAGTTGAAATTGCAATTTCTTTTTGATTATTAAGTTTTTCAAGTTTTTCTCCTAAAGAAAGAACGAAATTATTATTCCCTAGATTAATCTGCTCTTTTGCTTCTTCAATAATAATTTCCCAATTTATTTTATCTTTCTTAACAATTGTAATGATATCATCTAAATCCTTAATTCTTGAGGTTGCACTTTTCATAATTATAATATCATGAGAATCTGCAACTTTTATTATAAGATTTTTACCAAACTCATGAACTTGTTTTGCCCTATCTTTCATTTTTTCAGAGAATGTTGAGCTAATAACTTTATTCATGAATAAATCAAAACGAGCATTATCTAATTCAAGCATAATAGGAGTATTATTCTTCAGGCCATAAACAAGAGCTGTGTCTGACTCTTTAGCCCCTAACTTTCTAAGTACAAGAATGAATTTCTCTCTATCATTTTTTTTATCAAAGACAAAATCAATATCTAGTGTTGAATCTTTGATACTTTTAAGCATCATTGCAGTTCCGCCTATTGCATAAACAATTATCTTCTTCTCAAGAATATTACCTATTTTAATGAGTATCTCTTCCTGCTGCTTTATATTAATCATTTTTTATACTCCTCTAAGTCTGCAATATTTAAAGGAATATAAATCTTCCATCTTTGTTCTATATCTTTAAAATCATCTGAAGAAAAATGCTCAACCATATATTTAAATTTTTTAGTCTTTCTTTTTTTTGCCTGATTTATGAATCTCTTGGGCATTCTTTTTACTTTTTTAACAACTCTTCTTGAAACCTCATAAAGAGCTGCAACTTCAGTTATTAAATCTTCTTTTTTTGCCAAATTATATAATAGACTCCAATTAGTTATTTTTCTAAACAAAACCAAAGAGGCAATTAAATATCTAATATCTTTCTTTTTTATTGCATAGATAAGAGTTTCTTCATAAGAAGGAATTCTTCCATGAATATAATAAGGATTAGAAGATGCAATTCCAATTGGAGCAAATTTATTAATTATTTCAGCATAGCTTGTTCTTTTCTGCTTATTGCTTAAAGATATATAGTAAAATCTCTTTTTTCCTACAACATAAGAAGTTTTAACAAATCCAAGTTTTCTTAAACGATATATAACATAAATTGCTTTAGCTCTATTTATCTTGAGTTTTTCACTAAGAGTTTCTATGGTTTCATAACCTTCAAGTGATTCTGCTAATTTCTCATACTTATTAGTTCCTTTTATCATTATTAAATGTATAATAAGTAATATATAAACTTTTCTATTAATTTATTTAATAATTAAATGTATGGACTATAATATATAAAGAAATCCTTAAATTAGCTATATTAACTATTTAAAAAGATGCTTTAGTCTAATAGAAGTCTCTCCTGAAAACTTTAAAATTTTCTTTGCATATTCACTATCAAACCTCTTTCCATAGTATTTTATTCCATTTCTAAAATATCTTAGTTCATCCATTACTTTTGCCTCTGTTTCAGAAAAACCAATCTCTTTCAAATAAGAAATTTCCGCTTCATGAGATCCTTCTCCTGAAGACTTAAACCCGTCTAAATAAAGCTTGGCTCTTATTAATCCAATCAGTATGTCATAACAGTATTCTAGTATATCATTTGAATTGTTATTACTTAACCCTATTTTATTTAGTATTTCCTTCAATGATTTTTCTTTTCTTTCAGACTCTTCAATTAAATCATTTGCTCTGGACTTATTGGCTGTTTGCTTTTTTATTATGCCTTTGTTGAGAAATTCTCTGAACTCTTTCATAATTCAATTCCCCCTTTTAATATAATTCCATTAAATATATTTTCTCTAAGATTTTTATTTATTTCTTTAAAATTTTTGTAAAAATTAATTGAAACTATTCTTTTTAATTTTTTGTTGAATTCAGATAGATCAATATTTTTTTCTTTTGCTCCAATTATCGCAATGTCTATATCTGAATTAAAAGTGTCTTCTCCAAAAGAATAACTTCCGAATAAAATTAGTGTCGATGATGGGAATTTTTCAGATAAAAATTCTACTAATCTAGATTCATAAACAACCCTTAAATTTTCAGCTCTTTTTAAGTTTAGTACATGCTTATTTTCTCTATTTAATTCAATAGACCATCTTTTAGACTCTTTATCCTTGCTTATTTTTATAATGCCTTTTTTCTCTATATATGGTAATGCTTTTGCTACTGCTGTTTGTGAAACATCAAGATATTTTGATAAATTATATGCATTAAATGACTTCCCAGCCATTAAAAATAAAAACCTTAAAATCTCTTGCTGTAATATTGTAAATTCAAGTTTATATATCTCAACCATAATTTATATGTATGAACTATAGTTTATAATTCTTTTGTTTGTCTGATTTTTTACCGCTTAATTTCCTATCTAATTTTTCTTTTGCAATAACATAAGAAACTGGATTTTTTATTTTCTCACTTAAGTTGTCTGTATCAAAAACTCCTATTTCTTTATAGATTTCATTATCAAAGTTTGGTGGCATGACAGGAGGATGACGGGCATGCCAGATTAATTGTGCTTTAATATAACCATCTTTAAGAGGAGGATTATTTTTTTTATTCCATTCTTCTATTTTACTTTCCACTTCTTCAATTGGAAATCCTAAAGATCTGAAAAAATTAAGCAAAATAAATAAGCCTCTTTTTTTTCCATCTTCCATTCCTTTTAGAATTTTTTGGATAATTGGAGGAAAATAATCATCTTTAACTTTTATCTTAGGCATTTCAAATACTTTATCTTTTCTATCAACTTGAGAGTAATCTAACTTATCTTCTTTTCTCCGAGACATATACCAATCTATTGAGCTTAAAAGTAATTCTTTAGCTTCATTTTTTTTAACTTTTGGAATAAACTCTTTAACAACAACACTAAGAGGATCTGCATCTGTTATCTCAAAATTAGATATTTTATCTTTATCAAGCACAATACTTGCTAAAGCTGTTTTTTCATGTAATGAATAAGGCATTCTAAATAAATGCCTTGGAGAAACTAACTGTAAATCTAAACCTAAAACTTTGAAAATATCAATTGATATCCTTTCACTAAAATTTTTTTTATTTTCTAAAGAATTAAGAGTACATCTTGGACAATAATAAAATTTCTGTTTTTTTGTTTCAATTAAGTCAGTTTTATTATGAATGGGGCATTTTTTATTTTTATAATTTTCATTTGAAGTTTTGAATATCTCTATATGTGGTGGAGAGCATTTATCACATCTTACAGTTACCTCAAATCTAAGATCTGCTAGGTTGTTACAATTTTCACATTTAACTCCAGAATAACCTTTAACTTTTAAAAAGTCAGACTCAGTTTCTTTAATTAAATCTTCTAAAATTGGACGAGCAAGTTCTTTTATATAACCAACTATTGCCCTTGGCCATTCTGGAAACATTGAACTGGTTTTTATTCCGTTTACATCTTCTGGAAAAGCTTCCCATGGCACTATAATATGAAAACCTTTACTACCTGAAAATTTAATTCCAATATTTTTTACTCCTCTGTATTCAAGAGCTTTTATTATAGCAATAGCTGCTTTTTTACTATAATCTATCCAATTACAGTCAATATCAATAATAAAATCCCAACCTTCCCTTAATTCACTAAGCTCTGTTTCAGGCATACCTGTCTTAAGTTGCAATGGGTCTTGCCATCTTTCCTCAGAACAATGGAAACTTGAAGCACCCTTTTTTACTAAAGCAATTATATCTGAGGGATATTGAAAACTATCCGGTCTTTTACCAAAGCTGTCAAAGTATCTTGGGGCTACCTCTCTTTTGTTTGAAAAATTAAAAAGAGCCTCAAGAACGTCTTTTCTTGAATAATAAGGCAGAGATAGTGAACTTACCTTCTCTTTTTTCATTTTATCAAAAGCCATTGTAATTTTAAATACCTTTGTTCAGTTTAGAACAATAATACTTAAAAGCTTCCGGCCATTATGAAAAAAGACTAAAATGAGGGCAAAACTAGATCATCCTAAACTACTTTCTGAGGTTGTTTCTATAATCTCAGAGTTAGTAACAGAGGTTAAGTTAAGATTCAATGAAGATGGGTTATCTATAGTTGCAATAGATCCTGCAAATGTAGCAATGGTTTATTTCAAATTACCAAGAAGTTCATTTAGTGAGTATCAGTCTGGACATGAAATTTTAGGAATTAATCTTGATAATTTTAAAGCAGTTTTACGGAGAACTAAACCTGGGAGCAGTTTAATAATGGAAAGTCATGAAACTACAATTGACTTAGATATTTTAGATAAAATAAAAAGAAGCTTTTCTCTTGCTCTTATAGAAGTTGAATCGGAAGACAAAGATCCTCCAAAATTAGAATTTCTTAGTCAGATTCAAATATCTCCAGGTGATTTTGTAGATGCTATTGAAGATTGCCTTATAGTTAGTGATGCATGTACAATGATATCTACTCCAGATAATTTTATAATTGAAGCTCAAGGGCTGAATTCAGCAAGGGCTGAATTTTCTGGTGATGAGGTAAAAATTATATCTGGAAACTCTAAGTCAAAATATAGTTTAGAATATCTTCAAAAATTCATCAAAGCCAGCAAGCTTGCTGATAAGATATTTGTTAATTTTTCAAGCGATAGCCCAATAAAATTAGAATTTAAAAAAGATACTTTTGAACTATCATTTATACTTGCTCCAAGGGTTGAAAATGAGGATTAAGGCGAGCAAAGCCTGTTTTATTATTACCAATAATACATTGTTACTTTAATTGGGCTTAAATGTAAACTCTAGAAATAATTAAAAAGGCTTTTTTTTAATTAAATATGGTGAAAAAAGAAAGTGCTAAAAGAGGATACATGACTACTGATGAAGTAAAAGAGCATCTAAAAAATAAGGCGACAACAAATACTAAAATCACTTATCTTGCAGACATTTTAACTCAGGGATTTCCAGATGGTTTTCATAATGAACCTTATTTTTATGATAAAAGTAAAAAACCTTTTTCGAGGGGTACAAGAAAAAGTATTTATAAAGTTCTTGGTGAATTATATGAACAGAAAAGTAAAAGAGTTCACTCTTTTTCAAGGATTGCAGGTGATTCTATTAGGAATCATTATTTAGATAAGGCTGAGCAATGTTATGAGAGAGCAGGAGATGAAAAAGAAATAGAACGATTTAAAGAAAGAAGAAGAAAAGTCTAACTTCTATTGTTCCTTTAATCATATCAACAACAGCAATTATTGGTTTATTAGGAGGCATATTTTTTTTATCAAATAATATAACTGGAAATGTTATTGGAAACATGACTAATTCAACTTCTAATTTCATAGGAGCAGGATGTTTAATTATTGGATTAGTTGCTGGATTCTTTTGGGTTAAGAGAAGATAAATTAATTAACTCCAACCATTTATTACTCTCCATTAATTTTATATCAGTAGCTAACTCTGATGGAGTTTTACCTTTCAAAGCTAAATGTGGTCTGATAAAATTATAATGAATTTCAAAACCTTTCATTATAGAATTTGCACTATTAACACTTCCGTGAAATCCTCTGAATGTTTTAATTCTATGTCTAACTGAATTATGTAATCTTTCAATCTTAATATTAAAACCATCTCCTTGAGAAGCATTAAGAACTTGATGATTAACTCCATATTTCTTAGTATTACTTTTCTTTTTTATTGTAAAGGTCTTTTGAACAGCCTTTGGATATGCTAACCACCCATCACTTGTAATAGTTTCTACTTGATTTTCAGTTTTCTTTTTAGCTTGACTTAAAACTCTCTTTACTTCTTTTAAATCTCTTTTCTTACTAAACTCGGAACTAACCATAAATCTTGTTTCAGTATCGATACTATCAATAAACCAACCCCTATACCTTGACTTTCTGCTTCCTATTTCCATCTCATCAATTTGCAATTCTTTACCGACATTCAATTTAAGGTTATTAGTATAATTAGAAATCAAGTTAGAATACTTAACAACCCATAAGTAAATTGTTTTATGACTTGAATTATGAGGATAAAATGCTTGTAGATGTGATTGAACTTGTCTTGTTGAAATTCCCTTAAAGAATAAATCTAAACAAAGTGTTATCTTTTCTGATTTATTTCTCATTCTGTAAAAAGGAGTTTGTTCTATGAATTTTTTACCACAAATCTTACAGAAATATCTTTGTTGCTTTCCATGAACTTCTGTCTGAAAGAAACCACGCTTGACTACTTCTTGGCTTTTACAGTTTGGACATTTTATTTCTGTTTTCATACAATAATTAGGCACCCGAACTATATAAACCTTTCGGAACCCGAAATAGTAAGATATTTAATTGTTTAATAGTAAAGTTTATATACTAAACAATTAAACAATTATTATGGAAGACAAAGTAGCATTAGACACGATTTATAATTTAAGTAGTGAGAAGCTTATAGAATACTCTGAAAGTGAAACTTTTGACAGAACTACTTGTGACCAGGAAAATATAGGAATTAGAATAGCAAGTTTTGGGACTAAAATTGGTGGCGTAATTCTTGTTGGGCAAAGAGACCTGAAACAAGGGGGAGAAATAATTGGAGTTGATGAAGATGAATTCCAGCGAACATTTTCTCAAGCTATTAATAATGTTAAACCTTCCCCATTAACTAAATCTAAGATTATTTTATATAAAGGCAAAAACTTAGGTCTTATAGAAGTTAGAGATGTTGGGGAGTTAAAGCCATGTGCTTATAAAAAAACTTTCTACGAAAGAAAAGGAGAATCATGTTTACCTTTGCAACCTGAAGAAGTAAGGCGTTATCATATTGTTTATGGGGGTGTTAATATTGAAAATTTACCAACTCATGCTACCAAAGAAGATGTTGATAAAGATGAATTAAAAAAATATTCCAAACTTCTGGTTAAAGATGAAAAAAATATCCTAGAAAGCATTACCCATAATGGTTCAATTACTATACGGGGAGTAATTGCATTATCTAAAAATCCAGTTGAATATGTTGAAGGAGCATTTATAGAAATTCAAAAGTATGAAAATGTTTTGGGTAGTTCTCCAATTCCAATCGGAACTTCAATAAAGTTGTCAAGACCTGCAGGTCTCTTAATTGAGGAAGCGACTCAAATACTTATACAAAACTTACCTATTGAAAGAAGATACGAGGGTGCTAAGATGATTGAATCCCCAACAATTCCTGTAAGTGTAATCCGTGAAGTCATTACTAACTCTGTAGCTCATAGAAATTACCGAAGTAGTGAGCACATTAGGATAAGAATATTTGCAGATTGTTTTGATATAAGCAATCCTGCAGTAGTTTCTGAAAAAATGTGGGCAGATATATTATTTAGTCATACTACATATCATCCTAATGAAGGACTTTATACATTCCTTAATCCAAAACAATTATATGAAGGTAGAGGAGAAGGTATATGGAAAATAAAAGAAGAACTTGAACGTTTACGTAAAATAGAGCCTGAATTTAAGGTAATTGGAGATTCGCCATCTTCATTCTATGTTAAAATAAGCTTGAGTTCAAAAATATCTAAAGATATAAAGATGATAAGATTATACACGATGATAAAGAAAAATAAAATAATAACCTCATCAAATGTAATGAAATATCTAGGTGTTTCAAGAGTAACTGCTTTAAAAATATTAAATGAATTGGTTAGTGCAGGGTTGTTAGAACATCAAGGAACAACAAAGACAAGCAAATACTTAGTAAAGGGAATTATTCCTTCTCAATTATAATTTTCCCTTTTTCTTCTCTAACTTTAACTTCTTTTTCTTTTAATCCTGAATTTTCAACAACTTGTTTAGGTAGATTAATTCTAAACTTAATATACTCCACATCACCAATTTTTTTGTCCAAAACTTTCATTATTTTCATAAATTAATTAGGTGCCAGAACTTTTTAAATATATCGGCACCCTAAAACTCAAAAGACAAAAAGGCCAATTAAAGTAACAATGTATACCAATAAAAATGTTTAAATACTTTGTATTATTATACATATTAGTAGTAATATTTATCTTCATATAAATAATAATATGATTATTACTATGTTTTATGATATGAATATTCATAACAATAAAATTTTAGAATTTATAAAAAAAAGTAGAGTTGTTACTAGTTCTGAAGTCGCGAAACATTTCAAGATATCCTGGAATACTGCCGACAAGTATTTATTAGAGTTAGTTGTAGATAATAAAATAGAAAGAATAAAAAAAGATGGTGTAAATTTATGGATGGTAAAATAAGAAAATGCTAAAAAAACAAAATAAGAAAGCAACTAGCGTTTTTACTTTCAGTTCTAATAATGATTTAGTAAAGTCAAAGCGCTCGCAAGTGACAATATTTGTAATATTAGCAATAATTATAGTTGTTGCAATAATACTCCTTTTTGTATTATTCAAGAAAAATGATTTGTCTATAAAACCTACCAGCTCTGATAATCCTAAAGATTTTTTGGAAAGTTGTATCCAAAGTAGTTTAGAAGAATCTGTAGATAAAATTATTACAAACTCAGGATATATACAACTTCCTCAAAAGACAAAAAGTTACAAAGGGCGAGATTTACCTTATTTATGCTATACTGGAAATACTGGGGAAAAATGTTATCCTTCGGAAGCTGTTTGGATAGAACATTTAGAAAATGAAATTCATCTTTATATGAATAATAAAGTATCTAATTGTGTGAACCAGATGAAAGCTGATTATGAATCTAAAGCTTATCAAGTAAGTGTTAATTATAAGGGGTTTGCAATAAGTTTAGTTCCTGATAAAGCTAAAGTTAGTATTGATGCAGATATAAACATAAAAAAAGCTGATGAGCAAAGAAAATTCAGTTCAGTAGAAATATCAACTTTTACTCCTTTGTATGACATGGCAATAATAATCCAAAAAATAATTTACCAAGAAGCAATATATTGTAATAGTGATTACACATTAATTATGAGAACAAATACTTGGGTTAGTATAGCCAAAGATCAAACAGGAGATGATGAAAAAGTTTACACTGTAACTGATACTAAAACTGGAAAGATAATGCAATTTGCTTTGAGAAATTGTGTACAACCTACACCTAAATAAACCTTTAGAAAAAGGCTTCCAAATGAACCTTTTAAAAAAAGGTTCTCAAAAACAATGAAAAAGGAATGAAAAATAAAAAAGAGGAAAATCAAGAGAAAGAAAAGAAATATATTGCCGTATTTGAAATAATATTATTTGTTTCTTCAATATTAGGTTTTAGTTTTATTTTATCTGGGTATCAGATAAATAATGATTTAATTAACGAAGTTGATAGTTTTTTTATTTTAATTCCTAGTGTTTCTGCACAATCACTTCCAGATTTGTCTAGTATTGGGGGAAGTTCTTTAAGCAGTTTAAGTGGAAGTGGAGGAAATGGATGTTGCTTTGATACCAATGAAGGATTGTGTACCCCAAACTCTATAAAAACTCAGTGTGAATCTAAACAAGATGGTCAATGGTTTTCTTCAACATCATGTGAAGTAAATCAGTGTGAGTTGGGATGTTGTATTCTTGGGCAAGAAGCTCAGCTAACAACCGAAAGAAGATGTGAAAAACTTGAAGAATTAAATGGAATACCTGGAAAGTTTGATTCAAGTGTAAAAGATGAATTAACATGTGTTGGATTAGCTGACAGCCAAAGTGAAGGTGCTTGTGTTATTCTTGATAGCGAAGGTGGAGAAAATACTTGTAAGTTTGGAACAAAAACTGAATGTCAATCAATAGGTGGAGAATTTTATGAAAATTATTTATGTAGTAATCCTGAATTGAAAACTAATTGTGAAAAACAAGTTAATACTAATTGTGTTGAAGGTAAAGATGAAATTTATTGGTTTGATTCTTGTGGAAATAGAGAGAATATTTATGACTCTAATAAAGATAGATCTTTTAATGATGGAAAAATTTTGAGCAAAGAAAATTCTTGTGGAGTGGGAAGTAATAATATAAGATCCCAAGGTTGTGGGAATTGTGATTATGGTGAAGGAAGTTTATGTGCTGCTTATAAGTCTGGACAAGACAAAAAGAAAACTGATGGAGATTATGTTTGTAGAGATCTAAATTGCAGAGATAAATTAAAAATCAGGACAAACGGAGAATCTTGGTGTGTTTATGATGGTAAAGTTGGAAATGGAAATGATGTTGTTGGAAGCAGGCATTTTAGAGAGTTGTGTGTAAATGGAGAAATACAAACAGAACCATGTGCTGATTATAGAAAAGAAATTTGTGTGGAAACAGGTGGATTTGGAAGTGAAATTTTAAGTGGAAATGGGTTGCTTGGTGGATTAACTGGAAATGCAATTGGAGATATTTTTGGTGGTGATTTGGGAGGAGAATTAACTGGTGGATTAGGTGGAGGTAGTAGCGTCTTTCTCAAAATCCTGATCAAAGTGGAGCTTTTTGCAGACCTAATATGTGGGAAGATTGTTCTGGAAGAAATATTGCTACATGCTCTCAAAACCCTGACTGCACTCCTAAAGTAGTTTATATAGATGAGGATTTTTATTTTACTGCCTGTGTTCCACAATATCCTCCCGGAAATGAATTTGGACAAGGTGGAGCTATAACAAGTGCTGTGGGAAGTGAATTAGGGGGAAATTTAGGAGGAGGGGCACTAGGAGATGTAGGAAATTTAGGAAGTGGAGGAAGTGAAAGTATTTGTGATGCAGGAACAAAAACATGTGTTGTAGTTTATGAAAAAAAATGTCCTGGTGGATGGGAATGTGTAAAAAACTGCGAGTGTGAAAAAATACAGTTCACACAGCAAATGAATAATTATTGCAGAACTTTAGGAGATTGCGGAGCTTATACAAATATTGCTGGAAAAACAACTGATGGTGGTTACTCAATAAAAAAAGAAGGGGGCAAGGCAAAAGAACCTCCAAGACTTATGGGTTTGGAAAAAATGTATGCAATAAATGCATTTTCTTCTGGATTAACAAGCATAACTGGAAGTGCTGATCCTGGATTTTATAATAATGTGCAAGGAATGAACCTTTTGCAAAACTTTGGAATTGAAGATATGTTTTCTGCTGGAAAGGTTAGCGCTAATGATGATCAGTTAGGAAATATGTTTTCTGGTTCAAATTTAGGTGGAACTGTTGGAGGAGCTGCTGTTGGTGCAGGTATTGGTGGAGGAATAGGAGCTGCTACTGGAGGAGTTGGAGTTGGCTTTGCTGGAGGAAGCACCCTTACTGTAATATCTCCTTTAGGGTTAGCAGCTATTGGAGCATTGGCTGTTGTTGGAATTATGTATGCATTAGGATGTGGAAAGCAAGAAGAAACAGAGATAACATTTGAATGCAAAGCATGGACACAACCTTCTGGAGGCAATTGTGATTTCTGTAATAATGATCCTCAGAAACCATGTAGCAAATATAGATGTGAATCTCTAGGATCAAATTGTAAAATAGTTAATGAAGGAACAGGTTATGATAAGTGTACTTCAATTCAGGGAGAAGATGGTCCTCCTATTTTAAGCGCTGATGAAAAAATTTTAACTGAGGGATATAAATACCAAAGTGTAAGTAATAATGGATTTGAAGTTAGAACTTCAAGCGGAGAGTGTGTAAATCCATTTTCCCCAGTAACAATTGGGATTGATACAAATGTTCTTTCATCTTGCAGATATTCAGAAGAATCTGGAGAAACATATGAAGAAATGTCTGGAAACTTCTTAGAAGGAGAAGTATTAAGTAAAAATCATACTGCACTAACATTTTTCCCAAGTGTTGATAGCATTATTGCAGGTGAAACAAATAATCCTGCAGAATTTTCTCAGGCAAGTGAAATAATAAAAAATAATCAAACAGCTTATGATTCAATACTGGATAAAGCGGGAGAAATTAACCTTTATGTTAAATGTAGGAATATGAATGGTTTAGAAAATACTGGGGTATATGAAGTAAATTTCTGCGTAAAACCAGGACCTGATTTAACTCCTCCTGTTGTTTTAGCAACTGCACCAAAATCAGATTCTTATGTTGCTAAAAATACAACTTCATGGATAACTACATTTTTTATTAATGAACCTGCAGAATGTAAATATAATACAAGTGATGTCGGATATTTTGAAATGACTAAAACATTGAATTGTAAAAATAATTTAAATGATGCAACTCTACTTGGGTATCCTTGCACAGTTGGACTTTCTTTACCTGAAGATGAAAATAAATTTTATATTAAATGCAGAGATCAGCCTTGGTTAGGGGAAGATACTAAAAGAAATATTGGGGCAGGTTATGTATATACTTTGAAAAAAACTTCAACTGATTTGACAATAAGTAGTATTTCTCCATCTGGAACAATAACAAGAGGAAGTGAAACATCTCAAGTAGATTTAATAGTCAGTACAACCGGAGGTTTTAGTTCTGGTGAAGCAGCGTGCCAGTATTCTATAAATACACAACCTTATATCACATTTGCACAAACTCTTTCAAATGAACACAAGCAGACATTTACATCGCTAAATATAGGAAATTATTCTATAGATGTAAGATGTATTGATAGTGCTGGAAATCTTGCATATGGAAATACTAACTTTAATCTTGAATTAGACACAATTCCTCCCGGAATTACAAGAATTTATTATGACTTTGGAGATTTAGTTATAGAAACAGATGAAGATTTGCAAATGGCACAAGTATGGATTTCGGAAATACTAAAATTCATAAAACTGTATGGAACTTAAAATCAATTTCATACATAAAATGCAAAGATATATGGAGTAATGAGCCAGATCAGTGTTCAGCAGTTGTTAAACCATATCAGGCTGCTGAATAAAAATGCAAGATATAAATATCAAAAAGTCTAAATGTTAATGTACCTTGCAAGTATAGTTTATTTGGACTTTTGGATGATCAAGATTTAACTAGACACTAAAATGTATAGTTTTCAAAAAAATCTTGACATCACAAAATGTAATTAAGTTTATAAATAAAATCCTCGTTAAAATGAAGATGATAAAAAAGGGTGATAAAAAAGCAACTCGCACTTTGACTTTTAGTTCTAATAATAATTTGGTAAAGTCAAAGCGCTCGCAAGTAACAGTATTTGTAATCATTGCAATTGTGATAGTTGTTGGAATTGTTTTATTTTTTACTATAACTCAGCAGGGTAAAAATTTAACTCAACAAGTATTTGGTAGCCAGGAAATAAATGTTGAACAAAACTTAAGAGAGTGTTTACAAAATGATGATATTAAAAATTCTATTAATAATATTTTATTACAAGGCGGAACAAATGAACCAAAGTTATACTATCAGTATCAAGGAAAACAAATAGAATATCTATGCTATACAAATCAGTATTATCAGACTTGTTATATGCAAAAACCTCTTTTAGTTTCATATGTTGAATCAGAAATAAAAAAAGCAGTTAAAGATCAGGTTGATTCTTGTGTTAAGACATTACAAGAAGATCTAACTTCTAAAGGTTATACATTAAGTAGTAGAAATTATAATTTTGAGGTTAATTTAGCTAATAAAAATGTAATAATAAAAATAAATTATGATCTTGCTGTTACAAAAGATAATACTCAAAGATTTGAGGGGTTTGAAATAAGCATTCCAAGTAATGCTTACAAATTAGTTGGATTAAGTACAAGTTTGTTAAATTATGAGGCAAGATATGGTGATAGTGATCCTTTACAATATATGATATTATATCCTGGAGTAAAAGTGGAAAAATATAAACAAGAAGATGGAACAACTGTATATATATTAACTGATAGAAATACTAATGATAAATTTCAGTTTGCTGTGAGGAGTCTGGCATGGCCACCAGGATATGGATTTTAAAATGAAAAGAAAAAGTAACATAATAACTAATACCTTAGCCGTCTATAATTATAATAATAACTTATATTTAAAACTTCCTATTCATAGTTGGGCGAGTAACATAATAGTTAATGTCCTTAGCCGTCGCCTAAGGTATCCGGGTGCAAATCTCGGCTCGTCCAACAGCGACGAATATTTAAAAAACAGGAAGATAAAAAATGAAGGAAGATAAAAAAGAAATGGTCAAAATCAAGAAAACCTTGAGTTTACCACACCTTAAAAGGTGTGGTTTGTTTAGTGGTTTTCTGGATGATCCAAAATCTAAAACCCTAAAGTTACTACCACATTCTAAAGAATGTGGTTTTAGATTTATGGACATAAATAATAAATTAAAAATAAGTGGAAATATGATTATTAAATAAGATAAATAAGAAAAAGAGATTGTGGATTTAAAATAAACCTTTTAAAAAAAGGTTCCCAAAATGAAATAAAAAATACAAAATGGGAAAGATAAAAAATGAAAGGGGGAAGAATGAAAGATAAAAAACTAAGAATATTGTACTGTATAGCCTGGGCAGTTGGGATTATTGCAGCTATAGCCTTGATATACGGTATTATTAGGGCTTTAATTTAACATGGAAAAAGAAAATAAAAAGAGGGTTATTAAAAAAGAAAGATTATTGTTAAGTATAATTACATTATCAGTATTTTTAATGTTTACATTAAGTGTTTCATTTGTTTACGCTCAAACAACATCTAGTACAACTTCTGGAGAGGTAAGTTATTGTTGTGAAAGAACTAAAGATGGAGCTTATTGTCAAAACGCTCCTTTATCAGATTGCGATGCTAGTTTAAGAAGCACCCCAACAAGTTGTGAAGCAACTAGTTTTTGTCAAAAAGGAACATGTTATGATAGTGATGAAGGATTATGTATGGAAAATGTTCCAGAAGAAGCTTGTAAACAAGCAAATGGTTTATGGAATGAAGGCACTCCTGATTCAATTCCTCAATGTTCTTTAGGATGTTGTTTAGTTGGACAGCAAGCATCTTATACAACTTTGCAAAG
>JAGVWM010000020.1 GCA_018304325.1 Candidatus Pacearchaeota archaeon | reverse complement strand
AACTTATTTTCCCATTTTTATGTCTTCTTTTATTTATTAGTTTGATTAGTTCAAATTTGACATATTTTCTTTTAATATTTTAATATCTGTTCCTTTTTCTTCAACTGAATAATAAAAGTGGTTATTTTTAGTGAAATCATCAAAAGAAAAGACCCTCAATATGTTTACTAACTCTTTTATTTTATCTTCTTTATCACAAATATCTATTATTCCCTCCTCCATATATTAACATAACCTTCTTTTCTTTAAAAGTTATTCGTTTTTATTTAATTAATTCCTAGCTTATTTTTAGTAAATATATTTAGTAAAATTATATTTTAACCTTTAGTGGCAGAAAGATTTAAAATATCTTTAGTCCTGTATTAAATATGAAAAATTATGAGTATGAAAATGATTTAGATATTCTTTATATCAATAACAATTCCGAAAAAGAAAAAATAGTTGGTAATTTAACTTTAGGTAACATTGTTATTGATATTGGAGAAACTGGCAAGGTTTTAGGAATAGAAATAGATTGTGCTTCTAAATTATTTAATTTTTCGTCTGCACAATTAAAAGACTTAAAAGTGGCTAAAGTACAAGTTATGAAGATTGGAAATATGCTAACTCTGGCAATAGTAATAGCAACAAGTATAAAAGAGCACACATTTCAATTTGTAATTCCACCGGAAACTAATAAAAATATCATTACTTGTTAATTTGTCTTTTCATCCATTTATGTAATTTCTTTTTTAATTTTTTATCATAATTTGCATAATCTTTTGGTGAATTTTCATCAAGATAAAAACACAATACTAAAGACTTTAATTCTCCTAATTGATATATAAAAGAATATTTGAAACCATGTTTAGCAGGCCTTTTGAAAACCTTTATTATTTTATCAAATTTTGGGTAAGTATCTTTAATTGTTTCAAGTTCCACAGCATGTTTTATGTAGCTATCTCTATTGTAATAAGGATGTATTATAAAGTCATCAAACTCCATAGATTTTAAGAAATCTATTTTTTCTTTCTCTTCCTCTTTTGATAATGGAATATCAATCTCTTTATTTTCCATTTTTTGTTCTATTTAATCAGAATAAAGCAGTTGTGTTTAAAAGTTATTCGTTTTTATTACTAAAATCGTAAAAAACATGATTAAGCACAATTTTTTGGTAGTAAATAGATGTTTCACTTAATTAGACTACTTTAAAAAATTAACCATTATCAGTTGCTTTTTTAAAATTTAGCGATGCTGTAGTCAGTTCATTAATCTGAAGTAACAACAAAAAACTATTTTTTCGACGACAACAATGCTTTTAAAGAATCCATATTAATCTTTTAATGTTATGATACAATTTGGAGAGTGTGGAAAAGGGGAAACTCAAAAAGAAGTTGAAAGATTATCAAAAAAAATTCTTATTAACAAATCTCATATTACATTGAATGAAAGGAGGTTAATTTAAACGATAATGAAACAAGTACTATCTTTATTAGTAGTTGCATCATTGCTTTTGTCAATTGCTCCAGCTGTTTTCGCTGTTAGCATAGGTTCTGGAGTAGGTGTTGACATAACAACAGAAGATTTCGCTCCATTAGTATGGATGTGTGATAACAGAGTTGTTTATGACGATGCTACTGAACCAGGAAGAGTTTCAGACGATGGGCAAAGACTTGTTGAAAGAATCAACAACTATGCTTTCGAAGGAGAACAGATTAAGTGGATTGTTCTTGTAATGGACAAGAA
Organism: Candidatus Pacearchaeota archaeon; assembly: GCA_018304325.1. GTDB lineage: Archaea > Nanobdellota > Nanobdellia > Pacearchaeales > GW2011-AR1 > JACPLR01. Next base: position 11,035 of record JAGVWM010000020.1, on the reverse strand, counting down.
TAAGATTGATCAAAACATTGATGTATATGCTACAATCGGAGATGTACAAGGTGAAGGTAATGACATTGAAGTAAACTGTGAGAGAATTGGATGCTCTGAAAACTTAATAAGATCATGTAATGCAAAAATCCTTGAAGAATCTATCACTGAATGTGATGATGATTTAATGGATATGTTCCAATGTACATTCACAGTAGAAACTCCAGAATCAATGTATGGAGAATACTGGATAACTGTTGAAGCTCAAGATGGAGACGGCTTGATGGGAACAATGGATGAAAACGAATACTGGTTCTTAAACCCTGAAATCGCTTTAAGCGTTGATGGGAACTTAGTATTTGAAGATGTAAGACCTGGAACAAGTTCTTACTCTGATACAATCCTTGTTGGAAATGAAGCTGATGATGGAAGTGGAGTTATGCTTGATATGTTTATATCAGGAACTGACTTTTACGACTCATCAAGTTCTGGAGCAAGATGCCCAACTACAAATCAGTTGGAGTTAGAAAACTTCAGATACTTTGTTACAAACGGAGCTTACTCATCTCTTGGAGATGATAATGATGATGCAGTTGATGGAGACAGAAACACTGATGCAGAAGGTTACACAAATATAGAATATGGTATTGGATTCAATAATCCAGATCCTTTCTATGTAAATGCTGAAATCCTTCAAGATCAACAAGTAGGACCTTACTACACTGCTAATTTATTAGCTCCTGGAGCAGAAATGGCTTTAACTTTCAGACTGGACTTACCAGAACCTTGTAACGGAGACTTCGATACTGGAAGTTTATACTTCTGGGGAGAAGCAATCTAAAAAAGGAAATTATTTTTTTTATTTTTTTATTCCTTCCTTTTTTATTTTTTATAATAATAGTAGAAACCGTAAAAAACGGGAAGGGGAATATAATCCCTAAATAAAATAAAGTAAATCAAAAATATTAAATAAATATAATCAAACAAAAGAAAATTTAAGATAAATTTTCATAATAAGGCATTAAATAAAACAAAAACAGATAAAAGAAAATATTATAATTAATAATATAAAAGTTTAAAACTGAGAGATAAAATAAAAATAAAATAAAATGAACAAAAATAAAATAAAAGTAATAAGAATCTTTTCATTAGTTTTACTAACTGGAATATTAGGAATTATATTTTATTCAGCACTTGCAAGTGCAGAATTCTGGATATGCTTAAACAAGGGAGAACAAATAAATTATTGTAATAATTACAAACCACCTTATACTTGTGATATAAATAGTGGATGCCAAAAATGTATGTCTGTTTATAATTCAACAGCTAACTGTTATATTCATGGAGTTTGGGGGCAATGTGTAGCTGAAGGGCAACAATGTACAAATACTGGAGAAAACGGAACTGGGGGAGTAGAAATTGATGTAACTCCACCTGTCATAAGTTTCACAAGTCCTTTGCAAGATGGATTATATGTAAAAAGAGCTGTTCCTTTGATATTTACAATAAATGAAAAAGCAGATGTTTTCTATACAGATTTAGATGATGGAAGAGGAAGATGGAGTAGAGTTTGCCAGGAATGCACTTCTTATGGGAATTCAAGAAGCTTTAGTGAAGGTCTTAATAATATTGGATTTAAAATAGTTGATGTTGTTGGAAATACAGCTTATGAAAATATATCATTTTTTATAGATAGTAAAAAACCTAGAATCTACAAAACAGAACCTAGAAGTGGATTTGCAAATGGAGACTTTTATGTTCAGTTTATGGAAGAAAACCCAAGTTTGCTGAACATAAATTATGGTAACTTTATTACTGGATTTAGAAATGCAAATGTTGATTTAAACACTTGTGTTCAAGACAGGACAAAAACAAATTGTAATATTAATGTTGATTTAGATGATTATGATGGACAGGAAATAGATTATTTCTTTAATATAACAGATATTGCTGGGAATTATTATCAATATAGGACAAATACTGTAGAAGTTGATAAAACTGCTCCTGTTTTGAACAATATTAATTATACAATAGTTAGAACAAGTGTTACTTTTACTTTTAATGTAACTGAAAATAATTTTGATGTTATTGAATATATGGATAACTCTGACTCTAGGCCTACATGGAGAACAATGTGCTCAAGATTAAGTAATGAAATTTGTACAAAAAGGATTACTTTCAGAGAAGGAGAACATGATTTAAGTATTCAGATAGCAGATGAGGCGGGAAACATTGTTGCAGAAAATGCTGTGTTTACAGTAACTAGATAAAATGAAAATTACTAGAAGACAATTTTTAGCTGGATTATCTTCTAGTTCAGTTATTGTTGGATCTGCAATAAGTGGAGCATCTTGTTCTGAACAATATGAAAGCAACGATAATGTTGAAATAATAAGAGATGTTGAATATGGAGATTTAGACAAACAAAACCTTGATTTTTTCCTGCCAAGACAAGGTAAAAAATTAATTGATGAAAATTTAACTCCTGTTGTTATGGTAATTCCAAGCGGTGCATGGATTTATAGTGATAAAAGCAGTTTAGAAGGATATGCTTTTTCACTTGCAGAAGAGGGATATGCTGCTGCAACACTCAATTACAGAGCTGTATTAGATGGATATAAATGGCCTGCAATGATTGATGACTGCAAATTAGCTCTTGAATGGATTATCAATAATGGAAAAGATTATTCTATTGATAATGGAAGGATAGCTGCATTAGGGCCTTCTGCAGGAGCTCATCTTTCATTATTACTTGCAACAATGCCTGAAACAAGGGGGAAAATGAGAAGTGTTGCTAGTTTTTATGGCCCCACTGATGAAAAAGAGACATTTGACAATTTTAAAGAAAAAAAAGTTTCTACTTTAAATTCAAAATTGCCAGTTTCTACTTTAAATTCAAAATTGCCATTTAGCCATTACATAAATAAAATAAAAATCTCAATAAGTGGTGAAGAATCTGAAAAAGCGGTTAAAAATCTTAAAAATGCTTTTATGAGCAATATGATTTTATACTTCCAAGAAATAGTTTTCGGAGCTAGTTCTGATGAAAACCCTGAAATTTACGATTCAGCTTCACCCATCTATTATTTAGAAACAGCGTCGCCAGGCAGTAAATTTCCTTCTATGCTTTTAGTTCATGGGATGAAAGATCATGTGGTAAATATCGGGCAGATTGTAAATTTTGAAAATACTGCGAGAGATTTGAGGGTAGATGTAGAAACTCTTTATTTAGATGATGCAGATCATGGTTTTATGGAAGTGAGCTGGTATCTTGACAAGAATGGAATTCCAGGGAGAGTTATTGAAAATATGATGGGGGATATTTGGGGCTATGCCAGAGAATCATGGGACGTGACAAAAGATTTCCTAAATAGGAGATTGTAAAATATGTTAAATAGTGAAATAATATTTAAATACAAAAAATGATTGATAAAAAAATGAAAAATTGGAGAATAATTTTTATATTTGTTTTTCTATTAGTTTTATCAGCCCAATTTGTTTTATCTTCTGTTTTTCTAAATGAAGTAGAGTTAAATCCTTCTGGAAGTGATGTAGACAATCAATGGATAGAAGTATTTAACAGCGGGGCATCTCAGAATTTAAGCGGATGGTATCTTAATGATATGAATGGGAATAATTTTTATTTCCAAAATGTTACTATAAATAGTAATAATTTCTTAAGTTTAAACTTAACAAATTATACTTTAAGTGATAGTAATGAAAATATTTCTCTTTATAATAAACTTAATGTTTTGCAGGACGAAGTTTTAAACTTAAGTGATTTAGATGATGATAACAAAACATGGCAAAGGCTTCCAGATGGTACTGGAGATTTTATTTTTAAAAATTCAACTAAAGGAGTTTCGAATTATGTAACTTCAATAAATGATAAAACTCATTTTCCCAGCTGTTTAGTTAAAGGAGAGGAAGTTGTTTTAAATGCTAATGTGACTGGATTTTGTGTTAATGAAGTTATCTTTTCAGTATTTACAAATAGCGGACAGGTGAATATAACTGGAAATGATCTTGGAAATGGTAATTATACTGCAGTTGTTAATTCTTCTTTGTTAAATGCCTATAATAATGTATCATGGACAGTTTATGCAAAAGACTGTTTTAATCAAACTGTGAGAAATGGAGATGAGTATTTTTATCTAAACAACAGAACAACTTTAACAGTTGTTCCTAGTAATCCAAATGGACTAAATGGATGGTATGTTACAGAGCCAATTTTTCTTCTTGAAAATGGAGATTCTAATTCAATTTTTTACAGATGGAATGGCAATTATTTTACTTATACAGGATTGTTTGATTTAGATGATGGTACTCCTAACAATGGAAATGTTACTGGTGGAGTCCATGTGCTGAAATACTGGAGCAATTTTTCATGTAAGACAGAAAATGATAACAGCCAGACTTTCAAATTTGATTTTTTAACTCCTTTTATAACAGATTTAACTCCTGGTGATGGAGAAATTATAGATGATGTTAATCCTGAAATAAGTGCTTATCTTGATGAAATTTATCAGAGCAATTCTGGAATTAATACTTCAACACTTTTAATGATTTTAGATAATTCAAGTGTTAGTTTTATTAATCAAAGCTTTGGACTTGATGCTAAAGTAAAATACAATGCAGAAAATTTATCTGAAGGTATTCACACTATAAAAGTTGGTGGAATGGATAATGCAGGACATTATACTGAATTAGAATGGGATTTTGAAATAAATTTATCAACACTAGCTATTAACATAAGTATAAACTCTCCTGTTAATGAACTATATGAAAATAGAAATGTTCCTATAAATGTTACATTAGACAAAGAAGCTGATTACATTAAGTATATTAATTATGATGATAAAAAACCTGGATGGAAAATACTTTGCAAAGACTGCAAAGATTATGGCAAGACAAGTACTAAAACTAAAAGATTTTTAGAAGGAGAAAATAATCTAAGTTTTATGGCAATTGATTCTTTTGGAAGAGAATTTAGTGAAAATGTTTCTATATTTATTGATTCTATAGCTCCTAAAATAAAAGAAGTTGAGCCAAAAACAGGATATATAGACAGTAATTTTAATATTAATATTATAGAAGATAATCCTACAAATATGTCAATCTTTTATGGTAATGGAACTATTAACATGGGCAGTGATGTAAATTTAAGCGAGTGTACTAATGTTAAAAGTGTGAAATATTGCAATGGATTTATTGATTTATCTGAGTTTAACGGCCAGGAAATAGAATATTATGTTAATTTAACAGACATAATGAACAGAACTGTAAAATCTAAAATAAATAAAGTTATGGTTGATACTGTAAATCCGGTTATTAATTCAGTTGATTTCACAAACATAGGCAGAAGAGTTGAGTTAAGGATTAATGTCAGTGAGTTAAATTTAGAAGAGGTTAATTATATTGATCTAGAAGATAGAACTCCTAAAGAAAGAAGGCTTTGTACAAAGCTAACTAATAATATGTGTGTTAAGGTTTTGAGTTTTAGACCTGGAGTACATAATTTGACAATAAATGCTGTTGATCAGGCAGGAAATAATGCTTTTGTTGATGATGTTATCTTTAACATTGCATAATTTTATAAAAAACAAAAAGCTAGTGTTTATTTCTTCTTTTTATCTTTATAGCTAAAATGGCAAGAGAAACAGCTATTACTCCAAGTACGATAAATGAAACATTGATAGCATTTATTTTAATACCTATTAAATTAAGATAAAAAACTGCTAAAGGTATTATTGAAATTGAAAGCGCAAAACTTAAAGCTATTCTCTCAATCCAGTCAATAGAACCTTTTTCTCCTTCTTCTTTTGCATCAGAATCCTGCGTTTTTGGAAAAAATATAAAACTTATTATAAATCCGGGGAGGAATAAAACATAAACAGAACCAAAAACTATTCTTAAACTCTCAAAGTAGTTCATATTAGTAAAAATATTTAGCAAAATAGATGAAAAATTTAAAACTAAAACTAAAATCACAATCCACAAAACATAATATGCTATCGGATTTTTAGTCGCCTTTTTAAAATATTTTATCTCTTCTTTTTTATCTTCGCTTAGAATAAGGACTGATAGTAAGATTATTAAAACTCCTGCGATTAGTGATATAACCCATGATAACCCTCCAAGTTCAAATGTTTTATATTTAATTATCCCAAATCCTGCAATTCCTAAAATAGCAACAAAAACATAATCAAACCAATTTGGTTTTTTTACAATAAAATTATGCTCTGAAAATACATCTAAAATACCTAAAACTATGACTATTGCAAGCAAATAATTTAAATTAAGGTAAGCTGAAACAAATCCTGCCCTTATTTGTTCCAATAAAAGAAGAATTAGGTATAAAATCAACATTGTCTGGAATGAGTGGTTTATCAGTGATGCCAGATGCCCTTTAAACGAATATTTAGCCATTTTTTCTCCATTTATCAATTAAACCTGGACGATGAACTGTAATGTTTATCCAGTCCACAGGAATATAAACTTTGTTTGTTTCGTTTTTATTTAAACTTAAGTGATCTGTAGTAATTAGCATGCTTAATTTTTCATTAGTAGCATAAGTTTCATTTAAATTCATGCTTAAACTTACTAATTTCCACTCTCCTTCATCAACTACCGGAGTATATTTAACTAATACATAATCTGCATTATTCTTAATATAATTTATGTCATTTTTATATGCAAATTTTCCGTAAGAAAATGGGTCAAACCATGAATCTTCTGTAAATGAAAATAATACTGGTCCAGAGATTATTATATCATTTTTCTCAGGTTTTATTTCATATAAGTTATCTGAATTTTTTAAATCTATAAAGTAGTCAGTAGTAACATTTGAAATTTCTATTTTATGCGAAGTAAAATAATCAGTTGCTGTAATTGTTTGGTTTATGCCATTATTATGATATGTATTTATCGTTAGCCTTGAAGGATTTACAGCTTTGAAGAAAACTTTAGTTTTTTTCTCAAAATTATTAAAGTAGGCATTGCTCTGAGCCAAGAAAATCCTTTTGTTCACAACCACTTTATTTTGATTGAGATTTATTTTGGTTACAAGCATATCCCCGTTATTAGATAAAACTAATCTATAAACTCCTTCTTCAAGAGTTCCTGTTAAAAGCTCTCCTTTGTTTTCATTTTTATTATTCTTATCAGGCTCTTCATCTGTTATCCCATCATCTCTTACAGTTGTATTTGCAATCATGTTACCATTTAAGTCATAAAGAATCATTTTAAGTTCATCGCTTCCAGTATCTTTGTTGTCATACCAATTCAAATCTTTTTTCTCAACATTAACTCTTAAATAACCTTTAACATATACATAAAATTCAGTTTTTTCTCTTAAAGCTGTGTCTATTTCTAAATTATCCGGCTGATAATCCTCAATTTTAAAACTCCCTATTGAGATATTTTGGTCTGTAACTAATCTAATATTTTTTTTATTTGACATTATCTGATCAATGCTGTAATCATTGCTGTCATTCATATTAATAAGTAAAAGACCATCTTTATATTCATAAGGATATTCTTTGACAAGTGATTCAATTGTTTTGCTGTATATAAGATATTGCTTATAATGCCATTCTTTCTTGTCTTTTGGCCCTATGTATAATTTTCCATTTTCCGGAAAATTATCTTTAAATCTGATAGTTATATTTGAAAAATCTGAAGCAGGGTTTATTGGAATATTAAAATAAACAAGCGAGCTGGTTAAGTTCCTATAATTATTATCAACATCAGCTATTTTATCAGAAATCCTTTCATTTGGAGACAGATAACTATCTTTTTCTGAGCCAATGTCATAAAAATACTGGTAATTATGTGTTTGGAAGAAATTTGTATAAATAAGAAGTGTAAGAATAACTATACCAGATAATATAACAGCTATTTTAATAATCTTTACAAACAAAGGCTCGGAAATTTTTTTTCTTATTTCTTCCATTTCCTCTTTAGTTAACTCTTTATGTTTTTTTACTGATTTTTCCATTTTAACATTCATACCTGTATATTTTATTATTATTCTCTTGATATAAAAGCGTTGTGCATTTTATTCCTTGAATATTATCTTTTTGTTTTTCACCTATAAAAATATAAATTGGAGAATTGTACTTTGTTTTATATTCTGAAATGAAACCTACTATTTCTGACTGATTATTTGATGCCCAGAATGAATTCCATTGGTTTTTTGTATGGAGATCATAATCAAACAACCCAGGGGCTATTGTTTTTCTGTCAGAATATCCTTGAAGCCATGGTGAGTATAAAGATGAAGTGGTCATAACAAAAGCATTGGTTTCTGAAACAGCTGCAAGTTTGTTTATTGTGTTAAATTCTGAGACGTTTATATTTGGTTTTGAATTCAAAGCGTAGCTAAATGATGAAAAAATCAGGCAAATTACCAGGATAATTGATAAAATACCTCCTAACCTTTTTTTATCATTAATCATTGAAAAAATTCCTGCTGAAGCTAAGATAATCAAAGCCACATCTAAAAATATAATAAATCTGTTAAAAAAGAAGAACTGGAAATAAACTATAATTGCTGATATTAGAGTCCAGAAGAATAATACATTGAATTCTTTCTTTTTTATTAAATAAATAAAACCAATTAGTGCAAATGGAAGGTAAATAAGTGTTGTAAACTGATACTGGAAAAATGTAATAAATGTTCCAGGAGATTCTCCTGGAGAAACAAATCCTATTAAAACTGGCTCTACCAAATTAGTAATCTGAATAGTAAAATTTCCAAGATAAAATAAAAATCCTCCGATAAGGATAATAACACCAATAATTACATTTCTAGTTAAAAGTTTAAGATCATATTTTGTTTTGTTATTTTTAATTGGGCTTATAAAAGAGTAGAAAAAATAAGACAATCCAAAAAGATAGAAAGTTGGTTTATGGATGCCCGCTAAAATAATGCCTAAAACTGCAAATGCAACCGGATCATATTTTCTGTCTTTTTTCATGAAATAAAATGCAAAAAGAGCAAGAGTTATTCCAAGAATGTTTCTATAGTACATAAATTCAAAAACTTTAAACTGGATTATTGAAAAAGTATATATAAATACTGAAAATATTGCTATTGTTTTATTGAAGTATTCTTTAGTTGTTAGATATATTGCAAATCCAAGAAGAGCATTAAATAAAATAAAAAGCCAGGTTAGAATGAACTGGCTTGGAAGGAAGATTTTGATTATTGACATTAAATAAAGAAAACCGGGCTCTTCAATCATTACCACCCATTTATCTAGATTAGTCAAACCGCTTTCTATTGCATATTTATACATTCCAGTATCATAACCTAAAGGTATCTGATTATTCATATAAGGAATTGCTCTTAAAAGGAAAATAATTAACAAAGCCATGATTAACAATCCATAATGCATGTATTTATTTTCTAAAAATTTAAGATCATTTTCTTTTATATTAATATCATTTTTTATTATAAAAAACCCAAAAATCCCAATGACCAAGGCAAAAATCTCCATATGTATTGTATATTTTGTTAGAATACTTAGTGTAATCATGATAATCAGTATAGTGTAGATTATTAAAAGCTGGTAAAAAGTATTACTCGGTATTTCTCTGATTTTATTTTTCATTTTTTGAATTATTTTCTTTGGAATTTTTTAGAAGAAAGTATGAAAATATTGGGCCTAGTATGAAAATAATAATTGTTGAAACTGCTCTTCCAAGTATTGCAACTGTCAGGGATTGGGCAGGTGTTATTCCTATTGCTAAAGCTGAGAATACAGCAACAGCTTCTGCTATTCCTAAAGAACCAGGAGTTATTGAAAATGCCCCTGCAATTGTTCCAATTGAGACTAAAAAGAAAGCTTGGCTTAAAGTTAGTTCTATTCCGAAAATATGATAAGAGATTGTAGAAGAAATTGCCCCGAGTGCAAGCTGTACTATGGTTATTATTATTACTTGGAAAACAACTAATTTATTTCTTCTTAGTTTATTCCATCCATTAATCAAGTTTATTACTCTGTTTATTATAGAGTATTTTGTGTCTTTGAGGTTAGGCGAGAAAATTATAACTCCAAGTGATGGTATAAAAAATGCTAAAAAGATAAGAAAAATAACAAGATTAAATTGAGAGGATTCCTTATATAAAAACCACATAGAAATCATTCCTAAAAGACCTGATGCTAAAAAGTTTATTATGTAAATTCCTGAATAGTTAGCAAGAAAGTCTGTATATGAAAATTTATGTGTTTTTTTAAGATAAACTGCTTTTGCAACCATGCCACCTCTAAAAGGTGTGATTGTATTGTAAAAAGTGGTTATTGTTGAAAGTCCAAACCATTCCTTGAACTTCATTTTAATTCCAAATGGAACTAAAGTGTATTTTAAAATTAAACCGCTGGCTATTGAAAAGAGAAGAACAATTATAGCTAGATATAAAATGAAAATCGGATTCACCAGGCTAAGCTGTTTAAAATCACTTAAATGAGTTGCTATGTAATAGATAAATCCTGCTATAATTAGTAATAAGACAATAATTCCAATTGCATTTGTGTATGATTTTGCGTTTTTATTTTTCATCTTTTGATTGTATTACTAAGGAAAAATCATATTTATTAATATCTCTAAAACTACCATAATAGCTTTAAAAAACTATCTAAAAGACATCTTTTTCTAGTGGTGACAAAATGCGGAGTTGCCCTTAAAGTATTTATAGTAAAATTAGCTTGAACATAAAGTCCCGTTAGAATTCAGAAAGGCTTTTAAATGGTCTCGGAATTCAACGTCAATATCACTTTCAAAAATCTCCTGAATTAGAACTGTTATGTTATGGACTATGAATTTCAGTGACGTCCTCTATGGGCTAAAGCCCACAGCGTCCTTTAAACGCTATTGATTTTCTATATATGAAAATACATTATCAAAATCAACTCCAACTGGACAGCAGAAATATCCTGCATTCCAGAAATGTCCTCTTGGATATACATCTCTAAAAGTTGGATAAAGCCTGAATAAAAGGTAAGATGAAAAACCTTTTATCAATTGCAGAGCTTTTGCATCAGACATTGTC